>JANPDV010000553.1:0-6083 GCA_031431655.1 Gammaproteobacteria bacterium
CCTCGAGCCCACATGGACGTGCTCTTCGCGTCCCCGCAAGGACACTCGCACGAGCCAGGCGCCGCCGTACGTTGTGCACGTCGATGGGCGATTGTCTGGCGGACGACCGACACGGTTCCGGCAGCGCCGCGCGCCTGTTCCATTACGGTCGTGGCGATGACCGCCCAACGGGACACCGCCGTCGACGTGATCGTGGTCGGCGCCGGCTTCGCAGGCCTCTACATGCTGCACCGGCTGCGGCAACTGGGCCTGCGCGCGCGGGTATTCGAGGCCGGCTCGGGCGTGGGCGGCACCTGGTTCTGGAACCGCTATCCGGGCGCGCGTTGCGACGTGGAGAGCGTGCAGTACTCATACGAGTTCTCGCCTGAGCTGCAGCAGGAGTGGCGCTGGAGCGAGAAGTACGCCACGCAGCCGGAGATCCTGCGCTACATCGAACACGTGGCGGACCGCTTCGACCTGCGCCGCGACATCACGCTCAATGCGCGCGTCACCGACGCCCGCTTCGATGCGACGCGCGGAGCCTGGAGCGTCACCACGCAGGCCGGGCGCGCGCCGCTGGAGTGCCGGTTCCTCGTGATGGCGGTCGGCTGCCTCTCGAGCGCGAACCGCCCGCAGTTTCCCGGGCTCGATCAGTTCGCCGGCCGGGTGCTGCACACCGGCGAATGGCCGCACGAGCGGGTGGACTTTGCGGGACAGCGAGTCGCGGTGATCGGCACGGGGTCCTCGGGGATCCAGTGCATTCCGCAGATTGCCGCGCAGGCCGCCAGTCTCACGGTGTTCCAGCGTACGCCGAACTATGCGATTCCCGCGTGGAACGAGCCGCTCAGCGAGGCTGCGGACCGTCAGGCCAAGTCGGACTATGCGGGCCTGCGCGCGCGGGCGCGGCAGCGGCCGACGGGCTATGCGTTTCCCTTCAATGACGCGGCGGCCGCGGCGACCCCGGCGGCCGAGCGCGACGCCAACTACGAGAAGTTCTGGCGGCTGGGTGGGCTGAAGTTCATGGGCGCGTTCTCGGACCTGTTCGCGGACGAGGCCGCGAACGATACCGCCGCGCAGTTCGTGCGCGACAAGATCCGCGCGCGGGTACACGACCCGGCAGTGGCGCAGCGGCTGACGCCGACCGGTGTCATCGGCTCCAAGCGGCTGTGCGTGGAGACCGGGTACTACGAGACCTTCAATCGCGACAACGTGGAGCTGGTCGACCTGCGCGCCACGCCGATCGAAGCCTTTACGCCGCAGGGGCTGCGCACGCGCGGCGACGGCCGCGAGTTCCGCTTCGACGCGGTGGTGTTTGCCACCGGCTTCGATGCGATGACGGGCTCGGTACTGCGCGTCGATATCGTCGGTCGCAATGGCGCCAGCCTGCGCGAGGCCTGGCGCGGCGGCGCGCGCACCTACCTGGGGCTCGGCGTAGCGGGGTTTCCGAACCTGTTCCTGATCAACGGGCCTGGCAGTCCGTCCGTGCTGTCGAACATGGTGCAGAGCATCGAGCACAACGTGGACTGGATCGCGCGCTGCCTGCAGCAGATGCAGGCCGCGGGCTGGCAGCGGATCGAGGCCGACGCGCAGGCCCAGGAGTACTGGGTGGCGCACTGCAATTCGGTGGTGGAGCGGACGCTGCGGGCGCGCGAGGATTCCTGGTACGTCGGCGCCAATATTCCGGGCCGCGCGCGTGTCTTTATGCCCTACGCCGGCGGCGTGCCGGCCTACCGGGCGCGCTGCGACGAGGTCGTGGCGGCCGGCTATCGGGGATTCACGCTCACAGCGCCCTGACGACCCGTCCGTCCTTGACGATCAACGCGAGGCTCTGCTCCGGCTTGCCGAGCAGGGTGATGTCCTCGAGCGGATTGCCGTCGACCAGCAGCACGTCGGCCATCGCGCCCGGCTCGATCACGCCGAGCTTGCCCGGGTACGGATAGCGCGGCCCCGACAGCGCCAGCAGATCGCCGTTGATCGACGTGGCCTGGCGCAGGATCTCCAGCGGCGTGAACCAGCGCGTGCGCGCGCCGAATTCCTCGGACTCCATCGCAAAGACGCGCGGGTTGCCGAAGACGTCAGTGCCGAACGCCACCTTGACGTTGTACTTCTTCGCCAGCTGCATCATCCGATCCAGCCCCGCCGAGACCAGGCGCGACTTCTCGCGCTGCGCGAGCTGCGCGGGCGTCGGCGGCGGCGCAGGACCCGCAGGCTGCGGCGCGAATGCGCCGCTGAATACATAGGCCTGCGGCGAGAGGTACACACCGCGCGCGGCGATCAGCTTCATCGTGGCTTCGTCGATCAGGTGCGCATGCTCGATGCTCTTGACGCCTGCCTCGACCGAGCGACGGATCGCCGCGGGCGTGTAGGCGTGCACGGCCACATACGTGCCCCAGTCCGCGGCGGCGCGCACTGCCGCGCGCAGTTCCTCCTCGATGTACTGCACGCTGTCGATCGGGTCGTACATCGAGCTGATGCCGCCGCCGCCCATCACCTTGATCTGCGTGGCACCCTGGCGCAGCTGCTCGCGCACCGCCGTCAGCACCTCGTCCGGGCCGTCCGCGACGACGCCGTAACCCAGGCGCTCGGCGGCGTCCTCGATGCCGGAGAGCCGCCGCGAAGGCTGATTGCGGGCGCGGAAATCGCCGTGGCCGCTGGTCTGGCTGATCAGCGCGCCGGACGGGAAGATGCGTGGACCCTCGGCGTGCCCCTCGTCGATGGCCTGGCGCAGGCCGAACGAAGGCCCGCCCATGTCGCGGATGCTGGTGAAGCCGCGCAGCAGGATCTTGCGTGCCTCCTCCGCGCTGCGCAGCGCGATGTAGTTGGCATCGTTGTCGCGCAGCGTGCTGAGGCCCACCGCGATGGTGGGGTGTACGTGCGCGTCGATCAGCCCCGGGATGGCGACGCGGCCGCGCGCGTCGATGATCCTCGGCCCCGGCCCCGGCCCCGGCGCGGCCGCGGGTAGCGGCGTGGTGCCCGCTGGATTGATGGCGGCGATGCGATTGCCGGCGATGACGATGTCGACGCCTTCGCGCAGCTGGTCGCTGCGGCCGTCGAACAGGCGCGCGTTGGTGATGATCAGCGTGGCGGGGCCCGGGACGGCCGGGACGGGTGCAGGCGGGGCTGGCGCGGCAGATGGGCCGGCCGGCGTCGCGGCGCCTGCGGCCCGGGCCAGGATGATCGCAAGAACGCAGGCCGCGAGCCCGCAACGGGACGCGATGACGTTCATTGCGGGGTCTCCATCGTGATGTGGACTTCGTTGCGACGCAGGAACCAGGGCATGAACGGCGCGTCATAGCGCGCGATTCGCGCCTCGACCGTGGGGGCGACTGCGATGCCACGCTGCTTCAGTGCCGCGCGCAGCAGCGCTTCGTGCTCGCGGAAGTTGCTCTCGGTCCAGCGGCCGGAGTAGCGCCACACTGCGACGCGGCGCGCCGGCACCTGGCGGATCGAGACGCGTGCGTCGGTCGGACGCGGCACCGTCTCGGGCGTGAACTTGCCGGGCACGACGAAGCCGACCAGGTAGCCCCCGCCCGAGGCCGCCGACTGCTCCACCGGCGCCGTCATCGCGATCTTCTCGCCGCGCGAAGCCGCAGCCGGTGCCGGCGCCTGCTCCACGGGTGCGGTCATCGCGATCTTCTGCTGCGCGGTGTTGGCGCCGCTGATGTAGCGGAACAGGCGGCCGAACGCGACGTTGCCCGAGTCCATGAAGCCGGCCTCGACGCGCGTCTCGGCCAGCATGTAAGGCGCGTACTCGCGCAGTTCGAAATCGCCCTGTCGTTCGAGCGTGCGGTAAGGAGGTTCTTCTATGGCCATGGCGGCAGGCACTCCAAGCGCGGTCAGACTGAACAGGACTGCGATCGCCGGGAGCACGGTGCGACGACGGCCGTGCGACCGCCCCGGCTGACTGGATTGCGGCAGATCAGACACCGACGAACAACAGGTCCAGCGCCTGGACGATGGCATGCCGATGCTGTCCGAGATTGGCGATTCGTCCCGAGAGCAGCCGCAGATTCACGGGTGTGATCCGGGGCAGCACTACGGCAAGCGGCTGCCCCTGCACGTCGACCATGGGCGTGAGTCGACCAGCGAAAGGCTCTCCGGCCATGGGGCGTGCCAGCGGCGCGACGAGTCGCTCGGCCGTGCCACTCGCGAAGTCAGACTGCAGCACCATGACAAATGGGACTCTCGCTCGCAGCGCCGACGATGGGTTTGGAAACACGTCGAACTGTTGCGGACCCTGCGGCATCAGCGGCGTCGGCGTCGCGCGGATGACGGCGCCGGCGCCGGCGCCGCCGCAGGCTGATCGCCCCGCGCCGCGTCAAGGTTCAATTGATCCAGTTCGCGCTGCATCGCGTCGAATTCGTCGCGGTGCGCTTCGACCATCGCGTTGAGAACACGGATGTCCTGGTCGACTTCGCACTTGATCTGCTCGTTCAGCTTCTGCCGGACAACGTAGGCGAGTGCTTCCTCGGCAACACGTGACGTGTTGATGTCGAGGGACTTTGCCTTGGCGTAGAGGTCTGCGTTCAGAGTGACGCTGACGGTCTGCCGTGGCGCGCCGGGATCGTAGAGCGGCGGGCGAAGGAAAGGCGCCTGAGACATGGCCGAATCCCTTTGCAGATTACCCTTGCACATTACACGGGTAACCAGCACATGGCAACGGCATTACCGGCGCCGGGGCGGCCCCGCCTCACGCCACCTCGAACAACCCCGCCGCGCCCATACCGCCGCCGATGCACATCGTGACAACCACCAGCCTGGCGCCGCGGCGCTTGCCGGCCAGCAGCGCGTGACCGACCAGGCGCTGGCCGCTCATCCCGTAGGGATGGCCGACCGCAATGGCGCCACCATCGACGTTGAGCTTATCGTCGGGGATTCCGAGCTTGTCGCGGCAGTAGATCACCTGCACCGCGAAGGCTTCGTTCAGCTCCCACAAATCGATGTCCGACACCGTCTTGCCGGCGCGCGCCAGCAGCTTCGGAATCGCATACACCGGGCCGATGCCCATTTCGTCGGGCTCGCAGCCGGCCACGGCGAAGCCGCGGAAGATGCCGAGCGGCGCGAGCTTGCGGCGCGCCGCCTCGGCGCTGCTCATCAGCACGCAGGCGCCGGCGCCGTCGCTGAACTGGCTGGCATTGCCGGCGGCGATGCTGCCGCCCGGCACGGCGGTCTTGATCTTCGCGAGCGCCTCGACGGTGGTGCCGGCGCGCAGGCCTTCGTCCTGCGACAGCGTCAGCGTCTTCGTGTACAGCCGATTGGTGTCCTTCTCGACACCGGCCATCGTCACTTCGATCGGCGCGATCTCATCCTTGAAGAACCCCGCATCCTGCGCCGCGCAGGCGCGCTGCTGGCTGCGCGCGCCGTATTCGTCCTGGCGCTCGCGCGAGATCTGGTAGCGCGCCGCCACGGTCTCCGCGGTCGGCAGCATCGGCCAGTAGATCTCTGGCTTGAGCGCGAGCAGCTTCGGATCGACGAGCATGTGCTGGTTCATTTCCTGCTGCACGCAGGAGATCGACTCGAGGCCGCCGGCGACATAGATGTCGCCCTCGCCCGCGATGATCCGCTGTGAGGCCATCGCGATCGTCTGCAGGCCCGACGAACAGAAGCGGTTCACCGTCACGCCCGGCACGCCGACCGGGCAGCCGGCCATCAGCGCCGCCTGGCGCGCGATGTTCCAGCCGGTCGCGCCCTCGGGGTTCGCGCAGCCCATCAGCACGTCCTCGACCTCGCCCGGGGCGACGCCGGCGCGTTCCAGCGCGGCCTTCACGACGTGGCCGCCCAGCGTCGCGCCATGGGTCATGTTGAACGAACCCTTCCAGCTCTTGGCGAGCGGGGTGCGGGCCGTCGAGACGATGACGGCGTCGGTATCGCGGCGGCTCATGCGGCATCTCCGTTGAAGGTGCCGCCCTCGGCGGCCAGCCGCGCCAGCAGCGGCGCGGGTTTCCAGAAATTCGCGTCGTTCTGCGGATTGGCTGCAAACAGCTTCATCCGGCGCACCACCTCGAACAGGCCGATCGTGTCGGCGTAGAGCATCGGCCCGCCGCGCCAGATCGGGAAGCCATAGCCGGTGAGGTAGACGACGTCGATGTCCGAAGCGCGCTGCG
>JANPDV010000554.1:0-4183 GCA_031431655.1 Gammaproteobacteria bacterium
CGCGGCCGCCGACACGCTGCGGTGCTCAGCCACGGCCAGAAAGTAGCCGATCTGCCGCAACTCGACGTTGCCGATGTCGGGGGCGGTGGACATCGTCTGCGGTTGACCTCCGTCGCGCGGGACAATGGGCGGCGTGCTGGCGGCGCTCAGCTGCGCAGCAGCCGCTCCGGATCGCCGAGGGCCTCGGGGTTCTTCGCCGCGAGCAGCTGGTGGATGCTGCGGGGCAGGTCCCCGGCACCCGTCGTCTTGCCACCGAAGCCGGCCGTGAAAACCTGCCCCTGGACCCCCTCGAGCTGCATCCACGGCTGGAACCCGTAGACGATCGAGTAGGACGTCCGCGAGGGCACGAACGGCTGGCGCCGGTCCGCGACACCGGCGATCGCTCCGCGCACGGTGGCGACTTCGCGCACGAACCAGGGCGCCTTGTCGGGCACCTGCGGCGCGATCCGCAGATACCAGTCCTGTGTGAAGGCCATCTCGTCCCCGAGCAGCTCCGGCGGGTGGATCGTCCGGTCGATCGTGAGCTGCGCTCCCGCGCCATATCGCTGCTGCGCCGTCGGCGGAAACTCGTTCGCGTCCTCGAGCCGGCCTTCGAACTGGTGGCGCAGGCTCCAGCGATGCCTTATCAGCTCCGCGGGCGCCGTCGTCATCCGCACGCTTCGCCCCGTGATCGGCATCACCAGCGAGTCGCGCCACTCGCCGCTGGCGAAGTCGGTGTTGTAGTTGTACTCCAGCACCGAGAGCTCGACGGCGTCGTCCGCGATGCGCCGCCAGCGTGTGATCGAGACGTTGCGCACCGCGCAGAGCGGATGCGCACGGTCGTCCGGCGTCAGGACGTAGCGACGGCCGATCATCCAGACGTACACGGGGCGCGCGTCGAGGCTGCCGCGCAGCTTGACGACGCTGTCGAGCAGGACCTTGGGGTCGTCGAGGTCGAGGCCCCCCGGTCCCGGGGCGGGCGTGGCGGCCGCGGCGCCCGGGCGCCGCCCCGCGGCAGCGTCGCCCGGCGGCGCCGTCGCCGTCGCGATCCCTGCGCCGAGTAGGCCCAGCACCTGCCGTCGCGGCATCGCGGGCGGGGTTCGATCCTTAGAATTCATCGCCGGTCCTCCCTGATCATTGCCTGGGCCACCGCGTTGCTCATGCCGCTGCGCCGCGCGCGGCCGCGGTGCGCTCGACCTCGCTGCGAACCTGCGTCGCGAGCAGCAGGCCGATGCCGACCACCGCGCACAGTACCAAGAACGCCGCCTGGTAATTGCCGCTACGGTCGTAGAGCCACCCGACGACCCAGCTTCCCGTGCCCACGCCGAACGTCTCGAACAGGTTGATGATGCCGTGGATCCGGCCGAGCTCCCGCAGGCCGAAGTTGCCGACCGCGAGCATGCTGTAGATCGTGAAGAGGCCGCCCCAGCCGATGCCGATCGCGACGACCGCAGGCACGAGGAACTCGCGGCGCATCGTCGCGAGGCCCAGCAGCCCGACCAGCATCACGGCCAGGCAGCCGTAGAAGACAAGGTGCCGGTCGATCCGGTCCGCGACGAGCCCGCTCAGGATCTTCGCGGTCAGTGCGAGCAAGCTGTAGAGCAGCAGCATGCGCGTCGCTTCCGCGAGAGAGTAGTCCAGGCCCTGGGTCATGTGCAGGACCAGGTGCTGGACGAAGCCGAAGATCGCGAAGAACGTCAGGAAGCCCGAGATGCAGATCGCCCAGAACGTCCGTGTCCGGATGGCCTGCTGGAACGTCAGGCCGAGCGACTTGAGGTCGCCCTGCGAGGCGGCCTGGCCGACGGCTTTCGCGCCTGCGTGGCGCGGCAGGCCACGCACCGCGAGCAGGACGAGCACCAGCAAGGAGAGCGGCAGCAGCGACTCGATCCTGAAGACCGCGCGCCAGTCGTACTCGGCCAGCAGCGGTGCCGAGATGTTCGGGATGACCGCGCTGCCGAGACTCGTGCCCGCGAGGGCGATGCCTAGCGCCAGCCCGCGGTGCGAGAGGAACCAGCTGGATACGAGCACGATGACGACCGGCCCACCCGCCGCGGCGACGGCGAATGCGAACAGCAAGTGGATCACTAAGATCTGCTTGATCGCGGAGCACATCAACTGTGTCACGTACCCCCAGCCCGCGAGTGCCGCCAGCGCCGCGATCAGCACGGCACCCAGCAGCGGGCTCCAGCGCGGCAGCCAGCTGCGCCAGGCGATCCAGGCGAGCGTGGAGTACAGCGCGATCAGCAGCACGACGATCGCCGCGACCAGGCCGTGCGACCCGCCGTTCGAGATCGAGGCGTAGGCGAGGTAGCCGAGCGTCAGGCAGGCCATGCCGGCCGCGATCAGGTACTTCGGATTGTATCGATCGACGAGCAGCCCCATCACCGGCGCGAGCACGCCGGCGATCCAGAACGTCAGCGCGTCGCGGAACTTGAAGTCCGCGCGTGACCAGCCGAAGTCCGAGAGCAGCGACGGATCGAAGGTCGTGATCGCGGTCGCGGCGAGGCCGTTGCTCATCATCAGCGTCAGCATGCCGACGACGGCGATGAACCACGGGTAGGTCCGGGACTGCTGCATCGTCACGGCGCCGGACCCGCGAGCCGGTCCTCGAAGAACGGGACGAAGCACCGATGCCAGTCCTGGAAGCGGTCGGGCAGCGTCGCGACCTGGCACTGGGGGCCCGCGGCTGCGGCCTTCCCGAGGTGCGGGTAGAGGGGATCCCAGGCGGGTGCGCAGAGCAGCGTCGGGATCCGGAGCCGAGGCAGCTTCTCGGCGAGCGGGTAGGTCCAGAGGGCCGCGTAGGCCTTGCGGTAGAGATCGCCGCACGTCAGGAGGTCGACGACGCGGCGGTGGATCAGCGTTGGATCCAGCTGTGGTTCGCCGCGGATGATCCCCTCCCGACTCTGGTCGAACCACGGCCAGTAGAGGGCCTGGCTCTTCATGATGTGCCAGGCACGCAGCAGGTGCGAACCGTCCTCGACCGGCGCGATGCTCGGCGTGTAGCGCTCGAGCAGGCGCCGCGCCTCGTCCGGCTCGTAGGTGGTGATGCCCGCCTGGACGAGGTGGCGGATCCGGCCCGGAGACCGGAACTCGAGTTCCATGCCGATCGGGCCGCCGGAGTAGCGGCCGATCAGGTCGACCTCGTCGAGGCCGAGTGCGTCGAGCGCCTGCGCGACGACCTCGGCGTAGGTCGCCGACGTCGGCTCGTCCGTGCCGAGGGTGTTGTCGGACTCGCCGTTGCCCGGCAGGTCGAGCGCGACGATCGGGCGATCGGGCAGCAGGGGGGAAGAGAAGGGCAGCACGAGCTCGCTGGTGCCCGCGGGGTCGTGCAGCGCGACGACGGGGCGCCCCTTGCCGGCGAGGCTCAGTCGGGCATGAAGGTATCCGCCCTCGACCGGCACGAACGTGCGCACGAAGCCGTCACTCCCGTCGCGCGGCGCCTGCCAGTCCCGCAGGTCGAGTGTGTCCGCGCCGCTGAGTTCGCCGAGGGCGGCGGCGACCGCCGCCGCGGCCGGCGGTGCGCCCGCATGCGCGTGCACGGTGCGCACGCCCTCGAGAGCCCGGGCGGTTTCCGCGCGTTCCGCCTGCCGCGCGACGGCGGCGAGCACGCCCCGGGCGTTGCGTCCGGCTCGCAGCCAGCCGAGCGCTCGTTCGTTGAGGCCGGTCGCGTCGGGCATGTCCTGGTGCAGCCGCTGCGCCGCGCGCGCGAGGTGCGGCGGCCAGAACTGGCAGTCGGTGCGGACGCGATCCCACAGCCGCACGAGATGTGCGCCGGAAGGCTCGGGCGCGAACTCATCGGCGCTGAAGCGGGCATAGCCCGCGGCGTGCGCGCGGTCGAGCAGCTTCGGCTCCTCGACGACGACGCCCGCGGCCCGCGCGCCAAGCCGATCGCGCAGTGCGAGCGCGACCGGCGCGGCGTTGCCGCGGGCGTGCAGCGCGCAGTGGCCGACCCCGAGACGGTCGAGCACCGCCGCGACGTCCGCGGAGAGATCCGCGACCTCGTCCGCGCGCTCGGGCAGCGGATCCGACAGCCCGCAACCGGCGAGATCCGGCACGATCACGGCGTGGCGCTGCGCGAGCGAGTCACCGAGTGCGCGCAACTCGAGTGCGCACTGCGGCAGCCAGTGGATCAGCACCACGACTGGGCCGCGACCGCCCGCGAGCACGTGCACGCGGCGTTCGCCGATCCGCAGGTAGCCGCGCC
>JANPDV010000555.1:0-2776 GCA_031431655.1 Gammaproteobacteria bacterium
GCCGCGAATATCGTGCCGGCGCTCGCACGTTAGAATTCTCGCGGCAAGCCAAGACGACCGCGACGACGACCCAAGGATTGCGCCATGTATCGAGCCCCGCTCAAGGATCTGCGTTTCGTGCTGCACGACCTGATCGGCGAAGCCGGCCTGAAGGCCTGCGCTGAGTTCGCCGACTACTCGCTGGAGACCGCCGACGCGGTGCTCGAGGAGGCCGGCAAGTTTGCCGAGACCGTGCTCGATCCGCTGTACAAGAGCGGCGACCGCGAGGGGTCGAAGTGGACCCCGCAGGGCGTGGTCACTCCGCAGGGATTCAAGGCCGCGTACCGGCAGTTCGTCGACGGCGGCTGGCCGGCTCTCGCGGCGCACCCGGAGTACGGCGGCCAGGGCGTACCCGCTACGCTCGCGACCGCGGTGCAGGAGCTGTGGGCGAGCGCGAACCTGGCGTTCAAGCTGTGCCCGATGCTGACCCAGGGCGCCATCGAAGCGCTGGAACTGCACGGCGCCAAGGCCCAGAAGGACCTGTTCCTCGCGCGCATGATCAGCGGCGAGTGGAGCGGCACCATGAACCTCACCGAGCCGCAGGCCGGCTCGGATCTCTCGCAGGTGCGCACCCGCGCGGTGCCGGATGGTGGTGCATTCCGCCTGTTCGGCCAGAAGATCTTCATCACCTGGGGCGAGCACGACTTCACGTCGAACATCGTGCACCTGGTGCTGGCGCGCATCGATGGCGCACCACCGGGCGTCAAGGGCATTTCGCTGTTCATCGTGCCCAAGTTCAATGTGAATGCCGACGGTTCGCTCGGGGCGCGCAACGACCTGCAGTGCATCTCGATCGAGCACAAGCTCGGCATCCACGCCAGCCCCACCTGTGTGATGACATTCGGCCAGAACGACGGCGCGCTGGGCTACCTGATCGGCGAAGCGAACCGTGGCCTCGAGTACATGTTCGTGATGATGAACGCGGCGCGGCTGTCCGTCGGCCTGGAAGGCTACGCGATGGCCGAGCGCGCGCTGCAGCAGGCGACCGACTGGGCGCGCACCCGTGTGCAGGGCAAGCCGCCGGTTGCAGCGGCCGCGGGTCCGGCTCCGATCATTCATCACCCCGACGTCAAGCGCATGCTGCTGACGATGCGCTCGCTTACCGAGGCGATGCGTGCGCTCGGCATCTATGCCGCGTGGAATCTCGACCTCGGCCATGCCCATCCCGATGCTGCGACGCGCGCTGCGACGCAGGCGCGCGGTGAGCTGCTGATTCCGATCGTCAAAGGCTGGAGCACCGAGACCGGCATCGAGCTGGCCTCGCTCGGCATCCAGGTCCACGGCGGCATGGGCTTCATCGAGGAGACGGGTGCCGCCCAGGTGCTGCGCGACGTGCGCATCACCACGATCTACGAGGGCACCACAGGCATCCAGTCGAACGACCTGATCGGCAGGAAGGTCGGGCGCGATCGCGGCGCGGCGATGCAGGCGCTGATCGGCGATATCCGACGCGATCTGGCCGGCATGTCCGGGACCGATGCCACGGTGGCTGCGGTGCGCGACGCGATGCGTCCTGCCGTCAATGATCTCGAGAGCGCGACCCGCGCAATCATCACTGCGATGGCGCAGGGCCCGGACCGGGCGATGGCCGTCTCCGTGCCGTTCCTGAAGCAGTGCGGACTCGTGCTGGGCGGTTGGCTGCTGGCGCGCTCGGCCGACGTTGCGGCGCGCCGGCTGGCGCAGGGCGACACGGATCGCGATTTCCTGCTCGGCAAGCTCGCCAGTGCGCGCTTCTATGCTGCACAGGTCCTGCCGCAGGCGGCCGCGCTTGCCAGCATCGTCGCGAACGGCTCGGCCAGCGTGGTCGAAGTGGATGCTGCACTGATTTGAAGCGGAGCCGCGTCGCCGGGCTCGAGGGGCAGTGACGATGAAGCGTCGCGATGTACTGTTGAGTTCGCTGGCAGGCGTTGCGATCGCGCCGTTTGTGCGTGCGCAGGGCTCCAGCGCTGCTGGCGCTGTCGCGCCGCTGCTGACGCGCCGGATCCCGGGCACCGACGAGTCCCTCCCGGTGATCGGCCTGGGCACGTCGGGTCCTTTCGAGGTTGGAGCCGATGCCGCCGATCGCGCGCCGCTGCGCGAGGTGCTCGGTGAGTTCTTCGGCGGCGGCGGTACGCTGATTGACACATCGCCCATGTACTCCACCGCCGAGGCCGTCCTTGGCGACCTGCTGACGCCGCAGATGCAGCGCCGTGCCTTCATCGCCACCAAGGTCTGGACTCGCGGCGGGCCCGAGGGCGTGGCGCAGATGACGCGCTCGATGCAGCTGATGAAGCGCGACAAGGTCGACCTGATGCAGGTGCACAACCTGCTCGACCTCGACGTGCAGCTGCGCACCCTGCGTGACTGGAAGCAGCAGGGCCGCATCCGCTACCTCGGCATCACTCACTACACCGTCGCTTCGCACGCGGAGCTCGAGCGCGTGATCCGGCGCGACAAGCCGGACTTCGTGCAGTTCAACTACTCCGCCTCGACGCGCGACGCCGAAGCGCGCCTGCTGCCGCTGTGCGCGGACCAGGGCGTGGCGACGCTGATCAATCGCGCGTTCGATGACGGCAAGCTGTTCGAGCGCCTGCGCGGGCGCGCGCTGCCGCCCTGGGCTGCGGACATCGAGTGCACCAGCTGGGCGCAGCTGCTGCTGAAATTCGTCGTTTCGCATCCGGCGGTCACCTGCGTGATCCCGGCGACCGGCAAGCGCCGCAACCTGCTCGACAACCTCGCCGCCGGTCGTGGTCGGATG
>JANPDV010000556.1:0-5196 GCA_031431655.1 Gammaproteobacteria bacterium
ATCCCCGGGCGCGACCCACGCGGCGCCGACGGAGCATTGCAGTCACCACTCGGCCGATTCTTCGCATCCCGCAAAGACGACGGTCTCGTGCAGCGATTTCGGTCGACCGGGCCCGGACCTGCGGCCCGCGTTCGGTGTCGACGCGGTCGTCGCCCAGTTGGGCTTCGATCCCGGCTGGCAGGATTTCGTGCTGCGTCCCGTCTCGCTGTTGCGGGGCGCCCGCCCGCTGGATGACGGTCACGGGCGCCTGCGGCCGCTGCACCTGCAGAAGTCCGTCCTTCTGATCTAGCCATTGTGCCGTTTGATCGCCGCCGCGCGCAGCGCGGGGGCGGTTGGGTGATCATTCCTGCGCGCCATCGGGCGACAGGCGAAACGGCAGATCGGGACGGAGTCGGCAAATGAACAGGCGTTCAATGTGGGTGTTGGCGGCGCTGCTCGCCGGGTCGCTCGGAATTGCGGCACCGCGGGCCGTGGCACACGCCGTGCTGATGAAGGCCAATCCGGCCGCCAACCAGCAGCTCGATGCCGCGCCGGCTGAGCTCGAGCTGGCGTTCAATGAGAACGTCGGGCCGGTGCTGTTCAAGCTGCTCGATCGCGCCGGCAAGGAAGTCGGCCAGCCGGGCGAGGTGCGCCTCGATGGCAACAGCATCTTCCTGCCGCTCGGCGCGCCGCTCGGCAACGGTACCTACATCGTCACCTACCGCGTGATCTCGGCCGACACTCACCCCGTCGGCGGCTCGTTCGCGTTCGCGATCGGCGAGCCGGTCGCCGGCGGCGCCGACGCGGCGGTTTCCGGCGGCGCGGCGAGCGCCTGGGTGCTGCCGACCTACCTGAATCGTGTCGTGCTGTACGCGAGCATGCTGCTCGCCGCGGGCTCCGCGCTGCTGCTGCTGATCGTCAGCTGGCCGGCGTCGGTGGAGCCGGGATTGCGCCGCCAGGGGCGCATCGCCGCGATCGTCGCGGTCGCAGCCTTCGTCGTGTCGATGGCCTTCGGCGGCGCAGATATCGTCGCTGGGGGGGCGGGCGCGCTGTTCTCGGGCGCGGCGTGGTCGGCGGCGATGAAGTCGACGTTGAGCGTCAGCGCCGCGATCGGGATTCCCGCAGCGCTGCTCCTGGCCTGGGCCTTCGGCCGACGGCTCGAATGGCCGCTGTGGACTGGCCTGGCGCTGCTGGTCGCGAGCTTCCTCGTGACCGGCCACGCCGCCACCGCCGCGCCGGCGTGGCTTGCCGCCACCAACGTCGGCCTGCATCTGGTCGGCGGGGCATTCTGGTTTGCGGCGTTCGCGCCGCTGATCGCGACGTCCACGCTGGCCGCGGCGCCTGAAGCGGGCCGCGTGATGGACCAGTTCTCCTCGCGTGCGATGTGGCTCGTAGGCCTCGTGCTGTTGTCCGGTGCGGTGATCAGCTGGATCCAGGTGCGCTCGCCGGCCAGCCTGCTGACCACCGACTACGGGCAGCGCCTGCTGCTCAAGCTCGCGCTCGTGGTCGCGATCCTCGCGATCGCGTACTGGAACAAGACCCGGCTTACGCCCGCGCTGACGAAGGGCGAGGGCCAGGCCGGCGCGCGGATGGCGCGGTCGATCCGCATCGAATCCGTCGTGATGCTGCTGATCGTCGCGGCGGCCGCGTCCCTGACGTTGCCGACGCCGCCGCGCGCACTGGGCGAGCAGGCTGCGATGGCAGCGGGCGGCATGCCCGCGAGCGACGGCTACAAGCAGACCTGGACCAGTGGCGACTACCGGGTCGAGATCGAGGTGACGCCGGCAAAGCCCGGCGAGAACATGGTGATGCTGCGCTTCAAGGACGCCGCTGGCGCGCCCGTGGCGATGAAGGGCGCCAGCATCGAGATGACCCTGCCGGCCGCGCAGATCGAGGGGATCACGAAGGATGGCGAGGCGATGCCTCCGGACATGTTCCATTTCATGATCTCGGAGCTGATCATCCCGGGTGACTGGAACTTCACCGTCAGTGCCTTCGTGACCGATTTCGACAAAGTCAGCTTCGAAGGAAAGGTTCCGGTCAAATGATCGCCAACGTCGCCAGCAACGAACACTGCGTCGTGCCGTCGTGCATTGCGAGGCTGCAACTCATCGAATCTCGGGATGCGAGTCGTCCCGAATCCCGGCGCCTGAGCAGGCGCCGAGGCTGGTCCAGCATTGATCCAACACCCTGGAGGGAAGTGTCATGAAGAAGGTCACGGTTCTGTCGATTTCCGCAATTGTCGGCGGTGCGTTGGGCGCGATGCCCGCCGTCGCGCACAACACACTGACGTCGATGACGGCGCCGGCCGGCTATGTGCAGGACCTCGAAATGCGGGTTACCCACGGCTGCAAAGGCAGCCCGGTCAATGCCGTCAAGATCAAGATTCCGGACGGCGTCACCCGTGTCACCGTCAATGTGGTCCGCGACTGGAAGGTCGAGACGAAGATGCGCAAGCTGCCGAAGCCGGTTCCGGGCGAGGGCGGCAACATGATTTCCGAGACGGTCGACGAGATCATCTGGTCGGCGCCCAAGAGCGTGATCCCGGCGCTCGGCCAGTACGAAGGATTCAAGTTCCGCGCCCACCTGCCCAACACGCCGGGCCAGATGCTGTTCTTCAAGACCATCAACGTCTGCGAGAAAGGCGACGATCCGTACGTCGATCTGCCGAAGAGCCCCCTGCCGGCGGTCGGCGCGCCCGACTTCGGCCAGAAACTGATCGACTTCATGGCGGCGACGCCAGGGCCCTCGCCGTACCTGATCCTCGAGAAGCCGGCCAAGCCGCAGTATCCGTGGGGCAACGCGACACCCACGCCCCGCAAGGTCGCGATGCGCTGAGCGCGACGCGCGAACGGCAACGTTGTCACGCCGCCTGGACGGTGCGCGCCTCGCAAGAGGCGCGCACTGTTCCGTGCGCAGGTGGGCGAAGGGCGCGCGTGCCCTCGTCAGGAAGTGCGGGCGCCCGCGACTGCCTTGTCGGCCGGCACGAAGGTCAGGGAAACGCCGTTCATGCAATAGCGCTTGCCCGTCGGTCGCGGGCCGTCGTCGAAGACGTGGCCCAGGTGGCCGCCGCAGCGCCGGCAGTGCACCTCGACGCGGGTCATGAAGAAGCTGCGGTCGGTGGTGGTGCCGACGGCGTTGTCCAGCGGTCGGAAGAAACTGGGCCAGCCTGTGCCGCTGTCGAACTTCGTATCCGAGGCGAACAGCGGCAGCTTGCAGCCGGCGCAGTGGAACACGCCGCCGCGTTTCTCGTGGTCCAGCGGACTCGAGCCGGCACGCTCCGTGCCGTGCCCGCGCAGCACGCGGAACTGCTCGGGTGAAAGCTCCGACTTCCACTGCGCGTCGGTCTTGATGATCTCGAAAGGGGTGTCTGCTGCTTTTGCGCTCATGAGGATGCTCCAGCCGGAGGTGGCCGCAAGGCCCTGAATCAGATGACGTCGGTTCATTTGGTTTGCGCTCACTTCCGGGTCGACGGCAACAGGGAAGTACCGCGGGCGTCCGGACCCCAGACCGTGTCGAGCCTGGCGTCGCGCCCGCAGCCTGAGCGGTAGAACTTGTACCGCAACGGGTTCCGCAGGTGGTAGTCCTGGTGATACTCCTCGGCCGGGTAGAAGCGCGAAGCCGCCGTGATGCGCGTGGCCACCGGCTTTCCGAAGCGCTTGACTACGGCCGCCTTGCTCGACTCCGCCAGCGCACGCTCCTCGGCGTTGGCTACGAAGATCTCCGCGCGATAGGTGTCGCCGCGATCGCAGAACTGCCCACCCGCGTCGAATGGATCGATGTTGCGCCAGAAGATCTCCAGCAGCGTCGCGTAGCCGATGCGGCGCGGGTCATATGTCACCTCGACGACCTCGGCGTGGCCGGTGCCGCCGGCCCCCACCCGTTCATAGGTCGGGTTCGGCAGTGACCCCCCGCTGTAGCCGGAGACCACCTGCGACACACCCGGCACGCTGTCGAAGGCCGATTCGACGCACCAGAAGCATCCGCCCGCGAACACCGCTGTGGCGGACGTCGCGGCGGTGGAGGGCGCGGCGCCGGCAGCGGCGGGTTTGGACGCGGCCTGTGAATGGCCCACGGGGCTGGCGATCAGGGCCAGGGCGATCAGCAACAGTCGTTTGTTCATGGTGTCCAGAAGACCGGCCTCGAGCCCGGCTTATTGCGTGGGCGCCCGGCGCGCGGGAGGGCCGCCGGGCGCGTGCGTGGCGCGCCAGACGGTGTCATCGATCGATGGTCGCCAGTGCGCGTTCGGTGTACCGCGCTCCGGCGGTTGCGGCGATGTCGCCGAGGTCCGCCATGTCCGCCGCGGTCAGCACCAGCTTTGCCGCGCCGACATTCTCCTCGAGGTAGCGGCGCCGCTTGGTTCCCGGAATCGGCACGACATCCTCGCCCTGATACAGCAGCCAGGCCAGCGCCACCTGTGCGGGTGTCGCACCGCGCCGCTTCGCCACCGCGCGGACTTGTTCCAGGATCGCGCGGTTGCGGGCGTAGTTGTCGTCCGCGAAACGCGGATCCAGCCGACGGTAGTCGCGCTCCGGCAGCGCACCGGCGCCCGCGACGGCACCGGTCAGGAAGCCTCGCCCCAGCGGGCTGTACGGCACGATGCCCACTCCCAGTGCGCGGCAGGCCGCGACCACGCTCTCGCCGCCATCCGGACCCGGTGCCTCGAGATTGCGTTCCCACAGCGAGTACTCGCTCTGCACGGCACTGATCGGATGCACGGCATGCGCGCGGCGCAGCGTGGCCGCGCCGATTTCCGACAGCCCGAGGTAGCGCACCTTGCCGGCACGAACCTGCTCCGCCATCGCGCCGACCGTCTCTTCGATCGGCACATTGCGATCGATGCGGTGCTGGTACCACAAATCGATGTAGTCAGTGCCGAGCCGCTGCAGGCAGCCTTCGAGCGCGCGCCGCACATTCTCCGGGCTGGAGTCCTGCCCGGTCATTCGCCCTTCGGGGCTGATGCGGAAGCCGAACTTGGTCGCGATCACGGCGTCGTGACGCCGTCCCGCGAGCGCGCGGCCGAGAATCTCCTCGTTCCGCCACGGGCCATAGACCTCGGCGGTGTCGAAGAACGTCACGCCGAGATCGAGCGCGCGGCGAATGGTCGCAATGCCTTCGGCCTCGTCGGCTACCCCGTACATGTCCGGCATGCCGGCGACGCCGGTGATGCCCATGGTGCCGAGACCCAGGGCCGACACGGTCAGGCCCTGCTGGCCC
>JANPDV010000557.1:0-5795 GCA_031431655.1 Gammaproteobacteria bacterium
CGCAGCAGGCCCTGCGGCGTCGTGAACTCGAAGCGTTCGAGGAGCGGATGATCCAGCAGCTGCGCGACCACGCGGTCGAGATGTCCGTTTGCGAGGCCCTTCGAGAACGAGTCGCTGCGGACCGGCAGTGCAAGATGCCGCGCTCCGCACGCCAGCGCTCCATCGACCAGCGAACGGAAGCGCGGCGCGTCCTGGTAGAGCGCCGCGACGTCGAACCGCGGGGCGACTGAGTAGCGCAGCCAGGCACGGGCATTGCGCGGTGTCGGCCGCCGCGCGAAAGATTCGAGTGGCCGCTGCGGCGACGTCGTCATCGGGATCTCGACGATCCGCATGCCGCCCGATGCATCCGGCCGCCTGAAGTCGGCGGCGCAGGGTCGATATGGGTGCGTGGGTGCGCCGCGATGGCTCGCGATCCGTCCCGTGAAGTCATGGCCCGGATGATAGGTCGGCACTGCAGACTGACCGGGCTCGAGCGTCATGTCGATCGGCACCCCGAGATTGTCGAGAAGCGCGATCGCCTCGCTGCTCATCCAGCGATCGCCGAAGCGGTGGAAGGCCGGGGCGGCCCCGAGCCGCTCCCCGAACGCGTCCACCCCGAGCCGCAGGTTGTGGAGCACCCACGCTGGATCGCCCTGGTCGATGAGCCAGTCGCCGCGATCCTCGCGCCAGCGATACAGGTGCGTGTGCACGCCGAGTGTGTCGCCCTGGAGCAAGAACTCCTGGACGGCCTCGGCGTACTCGCGCAGCGGCCAGTCCGCGCGCCCATGAATGCCTTCGACCTGCGCGTCGAGGCGGAATGCCCAGCAGAAGTGCACCGCGCGACCGGTTGCCGCCGCGAGCCGGACGCGCAATTCGGCCATCCAGCGGAGACCGCGCTCGAATCCGTGCCAGCGCAGCGCGGGGTCGCGGGCCACGAAGAACCCGTCGGGCTCGACGTCGACTACGAGCAGGACTGGTAACTGGCTTGCCTGATCCTCGCTTCCAGTGATCTGAACCCGGGCCACGGCCGCCTTGCCAGGTCGCGGACGGACGGCCCGCGCACACAGCCTAGATAAGGCGGGTTTGGACGTGGCGTGATGGACTTCACGCCCGCGGCCGCGAACAGAAGCGGGCAGGCTGCTCGGCGCCTGCCACGGCAACCCTGTTGCTCGAGGGGGCGATACCCGCGCGCTGTTGCTGCCGCGATGCCTCGCGGCGTCAGGCTTTGCTGCTTCGACCGGCCGGCTTGGCGGCCTTGGCCTTTACCGGTGCCGGGATCGGCGCGCCCGCGACGCCAGCCGCTGCGGATGAAGGCGCGCCCGCCCTGGCCCGCGGGCTGGTCTTCGCCTTTGTCTTTGCCTTGGCCGTTGTCTTCGCCCTGGCCTTCGGCATTGCGGCCGACTTCGCGCCCGAGTCGGCGGCAGCGCCATTCGCAGCCTGCTTCCTGCCGGGCTTGACGGCCGGTTCAGTCGCGTTCGCGGCGGGCTTCGTTGCACCCGCCGCATTCTTGCCCGCGTTCGCGCCGCGTCCGCGCGCCCGCGCGCCGAACCTGCCGCCGCGCGGCGGCGCGGCTTCGAGCAGCGCCCGGCATTCCTCCAGCGTCATCGTCTTCGGATCGCGATCCTTCGGCATGCGCGCATTGCGCGCCTTGTCGGTGATGTACGGACCGTAGCGGCCGTTCAGTACCTGGATGTTGTCGACCCCGAAATCGATGATGGTGCGGTTGGCGTCCACGAGCTGCTTGGCGGCGATGACCTCGCGCGCGCGCTCCAGCGTGATCGTGTAGGGGTCGTCTTCCTTCAGCGACGCGTATTTCGCGCCGTACTTGACGTAGGGGCCGAAGCGGCCGACGTTGGCCTCGATCGGCTCGCCGGCCTCGGTGTCGCCGAGTTTGCGCGGCAGCACGAACAGGTGCATCGCCTCGTCGAGGCCGATCTTGTCCATCTTCTGGCCCGGACGCAGTCCGGCCCAGCGCGGCTTCTCGACGTCATCCTTGGTACCGATCTGCACGAACGGGCCAAAGCGGCCGATGCGCACCGAGACAGGCCGGCCGCTGACCGGGTCCACGCCGAGATCGCGCGCCTGCGCGACCTCCTCGCGCGAGACGTTCTTCTCGGTGTACTCGACGATGTCGATGAAAGGCTGCCAGAACTTCTTCAGCGGCTCGGTCCAGTTCTCCTCGCCGCGGGACACCGCGTCGAGCTCGTCTTCGAGCGCCGCGGTGAAGCCGTAGTCCACGTACTTGTGGAAATGCTTGCTGATGAAGGTATTGACGATCTTGCCGATGTCGGTGGGCGTGAAGCGGCGGTTCTCCAGGTCGACGTACTCGCGGTCGCGCAGCGTGGAGATGATGGAGGCGTAGGTGGACGGCCGGCCGATGCCGTGCTCCTCAAGTGCCTTGACCAGCGAGGCTTCGGAGAAGCGCGGCGGCGGCTCGGTGAAATGCTGCTGCGCCTCGATGCCGAGCAGCTTGACCGCGTCGCCCTCCTGCATCGGCGGCAACACGTGGTCAGTGTCATCGTCGGTCGTGTCGTCCTGGCCTTCCTGGTAGACCGACATGTAGCCGGCCTTGACCAGCGTGGAGCCGTTGGCGCGCAGCAGATGGCGCTGGGCGCCGTCGGGTCCTGCGAGCATGTCCACGGCTACAGTGTCGAATATGGCCGGTGCCATCTGGCAGGCGACCGCGCGCTTCCAGATCAGTGCATACAGCTTGAACTGGTCCGGGTCGATCCGGCCTTCGATCAGCTGCGGCGTGATTGCAGCGGAGGTCGGCCGCACCGCCTCGTGCGCTTCCTGGGCGTTGCGCGACTTGGTCTTGTAGATGCGCACTTCTTCGTGCACCGAGTCCGCGCCATAGAGCCTGGCCGCGACTTCGCGGATTTCGACTATCGCCTCATTGGCGAGGTTGACCGAATCCGTGCGCATGTAGGTGATCAGGCCGACCGAGCCCTCACCGTAGTCCACGCCCTCATACAGTTGCTGCGCCAGGCGCATCGTGCGCTGCGCCGAAAAACCCAGCTTGCGCGCGGCTTCCTGCTGCAGGGTCGACGTGGTGAACGGCGGCGAGGGGTTGCGGCGGCGCTGCTTGCGGTCGATCGTCAGCACGCGCAGCGCGCCGCCATTGCCCACGTCGGAGGCCGCGCCGGCGGCGGCGCGCAACGTGCGTTCCACGTCGCGGGCGAGTGTCTCGTTGGTGAAGCTGAACTGCTCGACCTTGTTGCCGCCGTATTCCACCAGCTTCAGCGGAAACTTCTGCGCGGTGTGCTCGCCCTGTGCGTCGAGAGTCCAGTATTCGCGCGGGATGAATGCCTGGATCTCGGCCTCGCGCTCGCAGATCATCCGCAGCGCCGGGCTCTGTACGCGGCCCGCCGACAGGCCGCGCCGCACCTTCTTCCACAGCAGCGGCGAGAGGTTGAAGCCCACCAGGTAATCGAGCGCGCGGCGCGCCTGCTGCGCGTTGACGAGGTCCATCGACAGCCCGCGCGGTTCCTTGATGGCTTCGCGCACCGCGTTGCGGGTGATCTCGTAGAAGCAGACGCGATGCACATCCTTGCCTTCGAGGTCGCCGCGGTCCTTCAGCAGCTCGTGCAGATGCCAGGAAATCGCCTCGCCCTCGCGATCCGGGTCGGTTGCGAGGTAGAGGGACTTGGACTTCTTCAGCGCGCGGGAGATCGCGTCGACGTGGCGCTCGTTGCGCTCGATCACGTCGTACTTCATCTTGAACTTCTTGCTCGGGTCGACCGCGCCTTCCTTGGGCACCAGGTCGCGCACGTGGCCGTAGGAGGCCAGCACCTCGAAGTCCTTGCCCAGGTACTTCTTGATGGTTTTCGCCTTGGAAGGCGACTCTACGATGACGAGATTGGCGGCCATGTCAGCTTCGGACCGCGCTCAGACGCGTTCGTGCGCACGCCGGCGCGCCGAAACCCGCAGTAACGTGCACTTAGTGGGGCCGCTCGGGCTGGTCGAACACCAGGCCCTCCATGCGCGAGCAGGCGAGCTCTTCGCCCGGTTGGCTGGACAGAACCATCAGCACGATCCATTTCAGCTGGTCGACGTCGAGTTCGGGCGCTTCGAGCGCAAGCAGGCGTTCGATGACGAGTTCGCGATGTTGCGGCGACAGGATGCCGGCGTGTTCCAGCGTGATCAGGTAGCCGCGGCACTGCACCGGCAGGCGCTGCAGCTCGCCTGGCGTGAACACGCGCATGGCAGGTGACGGTGCCACGGTGGTACCGGCCGCGCCGGACCAACGCTCGGGCGTGGGGCGGTCGCGCTCGCCGGCCAGATCCGCCAGCCAGTCCAGCGCCTGCTCTACGCGGTCCAGCGAAAAGCCCTGGCGCTCGAGGTCGAGCGCGAGTTCATCGCGCTCAGGCACGGCCAGCGTGTCCGTCAGCATGTAGCGATCGAACACGTAAATAAGGATGTCGAGGACGCTGCCTTGCGATTCGGTCATCAAGTCATCACCGGTGCCATCTGCCTGACGCTGGAGCTGCCTAGTCGGATGGCTGGACGTGTTTGCGGTCGGTTTCAAGGGGCGGGCGGACCCGGCTGTAGCGGCCGCCGGGACTCGCTTCGACCCGTCCTTCCAGCTCCAGTATCAGCAGCATGGAGGCGACGGATTCGCTAGAGAGCCCTGCGGACTCGACGATTTCGTCGATGCCCGTCGGCGAGAAGCCGACGGCATCTAACAGGATTTCGTAGTCGTTGTCCAACCGCGAGTCGGTCGAAACGGGTTGTGCGGCATCGATGGATGGCGAAGCAAGTGATGGAGACGAATAGAAAAACTTCAGTTCGTGGAGCACTTCGGCCGCCGTCTCGACGAGCCTGGCGCCCTGCCGGATGAGCATATGACAGCCATGCGAAGTGGGGCTATGGATGGATCCCGGGATCGCCAGGACCTCGCGACCCTGATCCGCGGCACAGCGCGCCGTGATCAGCGAGCCGCTCTCGCGGGCGGCCTCCACCACCAGCACGCCGGCGGCCAGCCCGCTGATGATGCGGTTGCGCTGGGGAAAGTTCTGCCGCACTGGCGGTGTGCCCGGCGGGAACTCCGATACCAGGGCGCCGCTGGCGACGATGCTCTCGGCCAGCGCTGCGTTGGCCGCGGGGTAGGTCTGGTCCAGGCCGGTGCCGCAGACGGCGATCGACAGCCCGCGCGCAGCCAACGCGCCTTCGTGACTGGCCGCGTCCACGCCCAGCGCCAGCCCACTGGTGACTGCAAGCCCCGCCTCCGCGAACCAGTAGGCGAACTCGCGCGCGGTGCGCCGGCCCGCGGCCGTGGGATTGCGCGACCCGACCATCGCGATCTGGGGTTCGCAGAGCGCGCTGGCCTCGCCGCGGACATATAGAAGTGGCGGCGGCGCCGAAGTGCCGGCGAGCAGCGGTGGGTACCGGACCGAGGTGCAGGGCAGCAGGGTGAGGCCGTGACGCTGGACGACGCGCAGGTCTTCCGCGAGGCGCGCAGCATCCGGCGCATGCAGCGCGCGCGCCGTGCTCTCCGCCAGGCCGGCGGCCATGAGCTCATGCCACGAGGCACGACCCAGCGCCGCAATGCTGCCGCAGGCAGCCACGGCGCTGTGCAGGTCTGCTGCGCTGAGCCGCGGCGCGCGACCGAGTGCGCAGAGGACTTCAGTCTCTTCCAGCATGGCCCGCGAGTTTACGGACGGGTCGCGAACGGCAGGCGCGGGTATTGCGGCGTGGATGTGCAGATTCGGCGCTGGACGCGGGGACGCTTCACGGCTTGTGAGGAGAACGCGTGCGGTTCTCTACGGGAGGCGCATCGCGTGGGGGGGCGCGGCAGGGGATGGGGGGGGGGGGGG
>JANPDV010000558.1:0-2047 GCA_031431655.1 Gammaproteobacteria bacterium
TTTCCCGTGGCCGCATCCAGCGCGTAGAGCTTGCCCTTGGCCGCCGTGACATACATGCGGCCGTCAACCACCAGCGGGGTCGCCTCAACGACGTTGTAGTCGTCGAAGTCAAAATACCAGGACAGTTTGAGCTGCGCGACGTTGTTCCGATTGATCTGGCGCAGCGGACTGAAGCGCTGCTCGAAGTAGGTTCTGCCATGGGACAGCCAATTGCCCGGCTCGGCGTTCGCGTTGACCAGGCGCGCTGCGGTAACCCGGGTAACGGGCGCTGAATCAGCTGCCGTGCTCGATTGTGGAAGGCCAGGCAGAAGAAGCATCAGCGCGCCGAGAATGACGCAGCGAACCCATCGCATCACTGTCAATCGGATTTCAGAAATCATGCTGTCCCCGCAATCCCTGAGCGCTTCGATGGACTTGTAGTGTAGCGACAACACGGCAGCCTGCTGTTTCCCCGGGCACCTGGCGCCTATGCTCGAGGGATGAATACGCGACGCTGTGCCCTCCTCATGGCGCTCCTTGTCTCATCCGCACCAGCGACCCACGCAGCAGAGGGCACCGGCATCCGGTTCTCGTCGGTTACCTCGACCGACGGCGTCGTGCTGAGCGTCAGCGAGAGCGGCCCGCGGGAGGCTCCGGCAGTGCTGTTCCTGCACGGGATCGGGCAGTCACGGACGAGCTGGCGCCGGCAGCTGGAGAGCCCGCTTGCGCAGCGACTGCGACTGGTCGCGATGGATCTGCGCGGGCACGGCGATTCGGGCAAGCCGGCGGCCCCCGAGGCGTATCGGAGGGCGTGTCAGTGGGCGGACGACGTGCGCGCCGTCAGGGAAACGCTCGGGCTCGAGCGACCCGTGCTCGTCGCGTGGTCCTTCGGCGGGCTGGTCGCCATGAACTACGTTCGCTGCGAGGGAGCCGGTTCCCTCGCTGGGCTGGCGCTCGTCGCCAGTTCAGGCGGACGACTGGTGCCCACGACACCGACCGGCGCGGCGCAGGCCCGTCTCGCCAGCCGCGACATGGAAGCATCCGACCTGCGCCTGAACCTCGCCGGCGCGCAGGCCTTCGCCCGCCTGATGACGGCGAGAGCTCCCGATGCGGCCTGGGAACAGGAAACGGTGGCCGCGCTGCTGCAGCTGCCCGCCTACGTGCGGCGTGCGATGCGCGGCGAGCAGTACGGACCGACCGGCGAACGGATCACCAGCAACGAAGACCTGACTCCGCAACTGACACTGCCGATGCTGGTCGTCACCGGCGGCCGCGACGGGCTGAACGATGGCCATGCGCTGGCCGAGACCTATCGCGCGCGTTTCCCCAAAGCGCGAGTCGTCGAGTATCCGGAATCGGGACATTCACCGTTCGCCGAAGCCGCCGAACGCTTCAACGCCGACCTGGAGGCGTTCGTCTCGGGAGTCTCCCGCTGAACCACGCGAGAACGTAACCGGGACAGGTGATGTGCCGGGTGACGCGCGGGTCGCAGCGCCGCAGTACAAGCGTCGATTGGATTGGTTTGGGCACCATCTGGGCACCAACGCCCTTCAGCGCCCAATCCGGGCAACACGTTCGCCCATCGTGCCCCACGGCCCGGGTCTCTAAACTGCAAGGAATTTCACTTCGATGGGCCGTCAATGTAACCGGCTTCGGCAGCGACGACTTCCGGCACCCTAAGAATGCCCTGGCGGGCCGGTCAAAGGAGGTTTCATCATGGAGAGCGACAAGGTGTTCGCCGGCTCGATCCCGAAGTCGTACGACACGCTGATGGTCCCCCTGATCTTCCACGCCTATGCCGCACACCTGGCGGAACGCGTCGCTGCCTACTCGCCCGCTTCGGTACTCGAAACGGCAGCCGGCAGCGGCGTGGTCACACGGGCGCTCGCGCCGAGACTCAGCGCCGACGCGCACTACGTGGTGACCGACCTCAACCAGCCCATGCTCGACTACGCTGCCAGCCAGCAAGGGTCCGATAGCCGTATCGAATGGCGCCAGGCCGACGCGCTCGACCTGCCGTTCAAGAGTGCCTCGTTCGACGTCGTCTGCTGCCAGTTCGGCGTGATGT
>JANPDV010000559.1:0-3981 GCA_031431655.1 Gammaproteobacteria bacterium
ACCTAATGTCTTTACACAAGCCTCACAAGCCGAGGGGGCTCGCAGGGGGCCGAATAGTAAGCGAAATCAATCCCCCGCTCAACGTAAACGCGGAGTTGCAGCAGCAGCCCCGCACTTCGTCAGGCCGCGGGTCCCCCGGAGAGCAGCTTCTCCGGGTCGGCCCACTGACTGCCGTGCAGCCGGCCGGCGAAGCCCCGCCAGCGCGCCGGCATCTGCGCAAATGACGCGACCTTGAAACCTGAACAGCGAGCCACGCTGCTGCCCTTGGCATCACCCATCTGCATCCGCGGCGACCAGTCGTTGTAGTCGTTGAAATGGGCCGTGGCGTCCACGAAGGCGCCAGGTTTGGCGCGCAGCGACGCAGCAGCGCACTCGTACGTGTACATGTCCTGTACGTACCGTTGGCTGCCTGCTCCCGTGCCGGTTGGATTCAGGTCGATGTAGGTCTCCTCGCGAATGAAGATCCTGTCATTGACCCTCTCAGCGGGGCTGATGACGACGCGGCGCGCAGCTGCCGCAGCCGCACCACCGGCGACGCGCTGCGGTCCATCCGTGTAGCGATAACGGGCGCGCGCTGCACGCGGTGGCGAATAGTCGAAGGTAACGGTCTTGCCGGTGATCGGATTGGCCCAGTCGGTCAGCAGCTCACCCGATACCAGATCCGTGTAGTAGATCGATGAGGCGGTAGCGACTTCGTATCCCGCATCATCCACGTCCACCGCCAGATGCGCGGAGCCGACCTCCATCCCGAACAAGGGCGTCATCTGGTTGCCGATAAGCGCATAGCGCCGGCCGCGCATCCACCAGAATACGGGGCGCGCCGCCAGCCCGAACCGCAATGCACGGTACACCCGGTGCAGCGATGCAGGTGCATTCAGGTCTGCGTCGGTCAACCGGCCCTGCAAGGCTGCCGCCGGAGCGGACATCGTGCCGGCCGCCAACGCGCCGGCACCGAGAGCCATCAAACCAGTGAAATCGCGCCGGTCGAGCATGCGGTTCTCCTTGAGGTCGAACACCAGAATCCGGACTCGCGCCACTGCCAGCGACTCAGGTCGTCAGTGCAGATTCGCGGGCGGAGCGAAAACGGTAGCTGGTTCGGGATGTTACCCGGCCGTGCTGGTTACGGCTCAGATTCGAGCGGCCCGCAGGGCGGCGGGCACTGTCCGGGCTGAGGAGCAGAATGGCCCGGAAGTTGGTAGCGGGGGCAGGATTTGAACCTGCGACCTTCGGGTTATGAGCCCGACGAGCTGCCAGACTGCTCCACCCCGCACCAGTCCCTACAAGGGGCGTGGAGCATACAGCCCGGGACCGGCTAGCTCAACACCAGAATACACAGGGCAAGCAACGCGTTCGGGAACAGCCCCATTGCGAGCACGGCTGCCGCATTGAGGCCCAGGGTAAGCCGCTCCGCCATCCCGGCGTCCCCGGCCGGCAGGCCCTCCGGGGCGTCGAAGTACATCAACTTGATGATGCGCAGGTAGTAGAACGCGCCCACCACCGACATCGCGGCGGCGAGCACTACCAGGCCGAGGTGCCCGGTGGTCCAGAGGGCCTGGAAGATCTGCAGCTTCGCCCAGAACCCGACGAAAGGTGGAATGCCGGCGGTCGAGAACATCAGCATCATCATCATCAGCGCCAGCGACGGGTCGCGGCGATGCAGGCCGCGATAATGGGACAACTCATCGGCCTCGAAGCCGGCACGACTGGCAAGCAGGATCACGCCGAAAGAACCGAGCGCCATGATGACGTACACGATCGTGTAGTACAGAGCGGCGGCATAGCCCTGCGGAGTGCCGGCGACGAAACCGAGCAGGATGAACCCGACGTTGCCGATGGCCGAGTACGCCAGCATGCGCTTGAGATTCGTCTGCGCGATTGCCGCCACGTTGCCGACGACCAGTGAGAATGCCGCAACGATGGCGAGCATCTGGGTCCAGGTCTGCGAAACCTCGCCCAGCCCGCCGGCGAGCATCCGGAACGCGAGAGCGAACGACGCAAGCTTCGGCGCCGTGGCGACGAACAGCGTCACCGCCGTCGGCGCGCCGTGGTAAACGTCCGGCACCCACATGTGGAACGGCGCGGCGCCGAACTTGAAAGCGACGCCAACGACCAGGAACACGATGCCGAGAATCAGGCCGAGGCTGGGTACGCCTTGCAGCTGGGCCGCGAGGTCCGTGAAGTTCAATGAGCCGGTGAGGCCGTAGACGATCGACATGCCATACAGCATGGCTCCCGAGGCAATGGCCCCGAGTACGAAGTACTTCATCGCGGACTCGGCCGCGACGCCCGAATCCCGGTCGAAGGCGACCATGGCGTACAGCGACAGTGCAAGCAGCTCGACGCCGATGTACATCGTCAGCAGGCTCGACGCCGAAACCATCACGAAGATACCCAGCAGCGCCGACAACGCGAGCACGTAGTACTCGCCACGCAGGATGCCGCGCGCCTCCAGGTAGCGCCGCGAGTAGAGCAGCCCGACCGCCACGAACAGGAAACCCGCCAGCTTCATCACGGTGGCCAGCGGGTCGGCGACGTACATGCCGCCGAACAGATAGACGCGACTGCCAACCTGCGCGTAAGCGAGCGTCAGCGCCGCGCCGCCGGCGAGCACCAGCAGCGTCAGCGTGGGCGTGATGCGCCGGGCCGCGGCACCGGCGAACACGTCCACCAGCAGCACCAGGCACACCGCCGCCGTGAGGTAGATCTCGGGGATCACCGGGGCGAAGTCCGCCAGCGACATGCTCGTGGGACTCATGGCATCGCCTGCAGCGGCAGCTTGCCGCTCAATACGTGTTCGACGAGGTGGTGTACCGTCGCCCGCATCATGTCCAGCAACGGCGCCGGCCAGAGACCCAGCGCCAGCACGCCGACCGCGAGCGAGCCCAGCACCAGGAACTCGCGCCCGTTCAGGTCCTCGAGCTGCGCCACGTTGTCGTTGGCTACCGGTCCGAAAATCACCCGCTTCACCAGCCACAGCGTGTACGCAGCGCCCAGGATCAGCGTCGTGGCGGCCAGCAGCGCGTACCAGAAGCTCGCCTTGAAGCTCGCGAGTATCACGAGGAACTCACCGACGAATCCGGAGGTGCCCGGGAGGCCGGAATTGGCCAGCGCGAACAGGACCATGAACCCCGCGAACTTCGGCATCGTGTTGATGACACCGCCATAGGCGCCGATCTCGCGGCTGTGCATGCGGTCGTACATCACCCCGACGCAGAAAAACATCGCGCCGGACACGAGACCGTGAGACACCATCTGAACCATGGCGCCGTCGATGCCCATTGCGGCGCCCTGCACGTTGCCCGTGCGGGCAACGATGTCGAACGCGATGAACATCCCGAGGGTCACGAACCCCATGTGCGCGATCGACGAATACGCGATCAGCTTCTTCATGTCGCTCTGCGCGAGCGCAACGAAGCCGATGTATACGACCGCGATCAATGACAGCACGATCATCAGCGAGTCGAGCTCTCGTGCCGCGTCTGGCGTGATCGGCAGGGAGAAGCGCAGGAAGCCATAGCCGCCCATCTTCAGCATGATGGCCGCCAGGATCACAGACCCGCCGG
This sequence comes from Gammaproteobacteria bacterium, assembly GCA_031431655.1. Taxonomy (GTDB): domain Bacteria; phylum Pseudomonadota; class Gammaproteobacteria; order Steroidobacterales; family Steroidobacteraceae; genus UBA964. Next base: position 3,564 of record JANPDV010000559.1, read on the forward strand.
TCGGCGCCTCGACGTGCGCGTCGGGCAGCCAGGTGTGCACCGGAAACATCGGGATCTTGACCGCGAACGCGGCAAAGAACGCCAGGAATATCCAGTACTGCTCGGTCATCGTCAGCGGCAGCGCGTGCAGCTCCAGCAGGTCGTAGCTGCCCGCCTTCAGCGCCATGTAGATCAGCGCCACCAGCATCAGCACCGAGCCGAGGAACGTGTAGAGGAAGAACTTGATCGTCGCGTAGACGCGCTTCGGACCGCCCCAGACGCCGATGATCAGGAACATCGGAATCAGCATTGCTTCCCAGAAGAAATAGAACAGCAGCCCGTCGAGCGCGGCGAACACGCCGATCATCAGCCCTTCCATGATCAGGAAAGCCGCGTAGTACTGCGCCGCGCGCTCCTCGATCGAGGTCCAGGCGGCAAC
>JANPDV010000560.1:0-6303 GCA_031431655.1 Gammaproteobacteria bacterium
GAGCGACTCAGACTCCCTGCTTCAGCTCCAAGTTGTTGATTCAACTGGATTCCTGGAACTCGTCAGCTTTCTGGAAGGCGAGTTCGGCCTGAAAGTGGCGGATGACGAGATGGTGCCCGAGAACCTGGAATCGCTCGACAACATCGAGCAGTTCGTGCGCGGCAAGCTGGCAGCCTGAGCGGATCGGACACCATGAAACAACTACCTGCCATGGACTATGAAGCCGAAGCGCATCGCATCTGTGAGCGGCTCCGGCATCTCACGTTCGACGTAGCCCGTCGTAGAGGCCTGGTCGTCGCCATGTCTGGCGGCATCGACAGCTCCTGCTGCGCGGCACTTGCGGTGCGTGCTCTGGGCAAGGAGCGGGTCTACGGCATCCTGCTGCCGGAGCGTGACTCCTCCAGTGCCAGCGGACGCCTTGGCGCGCAGCTGGCCGAGCACCTGGGGATTCAGTACGAGACCCAGAACATCGCGCCCACCCTCGAGGCAATTGGCTGCTATGCCTCGCAGGACGCCGTGCTGCGTCGCGCCGTGCCGGGCTTCGGGCCCGGCTGGAAGTTCAAGCTGGTCATATCCAGCGCGATGGCTGGCCGCATCAACATCACCCGCGTTATCGCCGAGGACCCTAGCGGTGCCCGTCATGAACAGCGGCTCTCCGCTGCCGATTACCTGCAGCTCGTGGCCGCGACCAACTTCAAGCAGCGCATCCGCAAGACGCTAGAGTACTACCACGCCGACCGGCTCAACTACGCCGTCACTGGTACGCCGAACCGACTCGAGTACGATCAGGGCTTCTTCGTCAAGAACGGCGACGGCGCCGCGGATGTAAAGCCGATCGCCCATCTGTACAAGACCCAGGTCTATGGCATGGCACGGCATCTCGGGCTGCCCGTCGATGTCACCAGCACGACACCGACCACTGATACTTTCAGCCTGCCGCAAGGGCAGGACGAGTTCTACTTCGGCCTCCCCTATCCGCAGATGGACCTCGCGCTCTGGCACCTCAATGAAGGCAAGCCGGCAGCAGAGCTGGCCAGCGGTCTGGGCATCGATCTGGCGGGTGCTGAAGCGATCTACGAGCAAATCCACGCCAAGCGCAGGACCACCGCGTTTCTGCACGCGGCGCCGATGCTCGCGGTCGACGTCCCGCAGATCGCGTGACGGTGCGCCACCCGCCCCGATCAGCTGTGACGGTGCAGACTTGAGCCTATCGCGCATCGAAGGATTCCGGATTGCGGGTGTCAGCACCTGCGTGCCTGCGCGCGCGGTGGACAATGTGGACCTCGGAAAGGCCTACGGCGCGACCGAGGTCCGCAAAGTGGTCGCCATGGCCGGAGTCCAGCACCGACGCGTGGTGGATCCCGGCGTTACCGCGACCGACCTGTGCTTCGAGGCAGCCGCCAGCCTGCTCGAACGACTCGGCTGGGATCGCCAGTCCGTGACCGGGCTGATTCTGGTCACCCAGTCCCCCGACTACTTCCTGCCGTCCTCAAGCTGCATGGTCCACAAGTGGCTGGGCCTGAGCGATCATTGCGCTGCATTCGACGTCGGCCTCGGTTGCTCGGGCTACCCTTATGGTTTGTACCTCGCCAGCACGATGCTTCGTGGCGGCGGACAACAGCGAATACTGATGCTGCACGGCGAAACGCCGAGCCTGTTCCCGAGTGCGGATGACCATGCGACCACGCTGCTGTTCGGCGACGCGGGCTCCGCCACTGCGCTGGAGTCGGCACCGTCCGACGAGTCGGGCATCTTCTGCCTGCAGACAGATGGCAAGGGCTACGACGGCCTGATCATCCGCGGCGGCGCCTACCGCGACCGGACGCCCGCCGATCCGCGGCACCTGCGCCTGGAGATGGATGGGGCGGGCATCTTCAATTTCACCATCAAGCGCGTGCCGCCGTTGATTCGCGACACCCTCGAATTCGCCGGTCTCGGGATCAACGACGTCGATTGGTATCTGTTCCACCAGTCGAACCGCTTCATCATGAAGCACCTCGCGAAGAAGTGCGGACTGCCGGAGGCGCGGATGCCGCTGGTGCTCGAGCGCTTCGGCAACAGTGGCGGCCCGTCGGTCGCCCTGGCGTTGACCCAGGGCGTCCCCCAGGAGCCGCGTACCGACATGCGGGTGATGATGCTGGGCTACGGAGTGGGCCTGTCGTGGGCTTCTGCGCTGCTGCCGATCCGCGCCAACGCGCCCCTGCTGCATCGTGACTATGCAGGCTCGGAGGCGCGGCTGTGAGCGGCTCGCTGCCGTTTGCCGATCGCTGGGTGCTGCTGTCCGGCGCGTCGTCGGGATTGGGACGGGCAATCGCGATTGAGCTCGTACAGCGCGGTGCGCGCGTCGTACTGATCGGACGGCGTCGTGAGATGCTCGAGCAGACCGCCGCGCTCGCAGGCGCGGGGGATCGTACCGACGTGTGCATGCTCGATCTGCAGAAGCTCGACGACATCGGCCCGACGGTCGCCAGCCTCGCCGCTCGGCTGGGCAGGCTCTACGGACTGGTGCACTGCGCCGGGCTGGCCCAGACTCTGCCGCTGGCATCGAGCAAGCCGGAACGCACGCGCAGCATGTTCGACGTCAATCTTTTTGCGGGCCTCGAACTGGCACGGAGCTTCGTTCGACGGGACGTGGTCGAAGAGACCGGCGGGGCAATGCTTTGGATTGCGTCGGTGTACGCCCATGTGGGGGCGCCCGGACAGGTGGGGTACTGCGCCACCAAGGGTGCCGTACTTGCCGCCACTCGCGCCATGGCGCTGGAACTCGCCCCACGCCGAATCCGCGTCAACAGCCTTTCCCCGGGCCTGGTGCAGACCGAGATGACCGAGGCCTCGGGTTCGAGGCTGAGCACCGAGCAATGGGCCCGCATCGCGGCGCTCCATCCGCTGGGCACCGGTCGCCCCGAAGACGTGGCGCGTGCCGCCGCGTTCATGCTGGATCCGTCCAACACCTGGATCACCGGCGCCGACCTGGCGGTCGACGGTGGCTATCTCATTCAATAGCGTACGCACGAGCGACTTTCCCCATGCAACAGATCACCACCGCAGACGCAATCAAGATGCTCGCCGAGGCATTCGACGAGCCAGCAGCCAGACTTGCCGCCGACGTCTCACGAGACTCTATCCCGGGCTGGGATTCGATGGGCGCGCTGACCCTGATGGCGGAACTGGACGAGCGCTTCGGGATCGAGCTCAGCGCCGATGAGTCCAAGAAGATGACTCACATCCGGGACGTACTGGCGTTGCTGAAGCAGCACGGCGCGCTGGCGGCCTGAGTGCCCGGCGTTTCGACGGCCGAGTCCCCATGAAGGAAAACGCGCTTTCGTTTCCGAAGGCGTCCAGCCTCGTCGCGCGGGCTCTGGGCCTCAGCGCCGACCAGCTCCGGAGCGGTTTCCGCGCAGCGACCATCGAGGATCTGCCGGCAATCCTCGACGTGCGGCGCCGCGTGATCGGCGACCAGCTGCGCTGGGACGATGCCGAGTACCTGCGCTGGCGGTACGACTTCGGCACGGCTCCAAAGGGCCGCGGTTCATTTCTGGTCGTGACTCACGAGCAGCGCGTGCTGGGAATGATCGGCACCGAGAACCTAACGCTCGCGCATGGCAACCAGACCTGCGAGGCCTTGTCGGCCATGGACATCATGGTCGATCCCGATCTCGACGGAACCGGGCTTGGGATATGGCTCAACATGGCCATTTTCGCGACGCACCCCCTGGTGATCGAGATTGGCGCCAACCCGAACTCGCTGCGGCTGATCAGCCAGTTGTTCCACCGCCTGCCGGACCGCAAGGAGTACATCGCACCGTTGCGGTTCTCGCGGTTCTTCTCCAACCGGGTTCGGGTGTCTGCGCTCGCCGAGCTACTGGCACTACCGGCAAACGCGGTTGCGCGCCTGTGGCGCGCCGCCGCTTACCGGCCAAAGCCGTCCGACTGGTTCTTCCATGATATCTCGCACTTCGGGCGACCCGTCGAGGACCTCTTCCTGCGGCGCTGGGCACCGCAGGAGATCACGATCGTCCGCGACACCGCCTACCTCAATTGGCGGCTGTTCGGCAATCCGCGTGCCCGCTACAGCGTCTTTGGCGCGTACGCGAACGGTGACCTGGTCGGCTATGCCGCCTACCAGACCTCCAAGCGCGCAGATGGGCTGAAGTTCGTCAGCATGGTGGATTGGCTGGTGGATGATCGCTTCGGGATCCGCGGATTCGAGGCCCTGGTCCGCGAGATGCTGACCCGCGCCGCCGGCGAGGGCGCCGACTTCGCCAATGTCACGCCGCTGCACGCCCGCAGCGAACGCTCGCTTTTCAGCCTTGGCTTCCTGGTCCAGGCCAGCCGTTACAACACGGTGGGAATTCGCTCCTCCCTTAGCCAGCCCTGGCCCGAACTGTTGCGCGGCGACGCGTGGTTCCTCACCGAAGCAAACACCGATCGGGACGGCATCGCCTGAACGGCGCCAGCCCGCGTTAGGAGATTTTGGATGCGATTTCTGCTCGTCGACAGGATTCTGCGACTGGACCCAGGCAAGTCGGTCGAAGCCGAGAAATCACTGCCAGCTTCCGAGGAGCTCTTCCAGGACCATTTCCCCGGCTTTCCGGTGGTGCCAGGCGTGCTGCTGACCGAAATGATGGCGCAGGCGGCAGGCAAATGCCTCAATGCGCAACGTCTGCCACGTGGCAATGCCATGCTGGTTGAGGTTCGCTCGGCGAAGTTCCGGCAATGGGTCAAACCCGACGAGGTGATTCATCTGAGCGCCGAAATTGTCCAGAGCGGCGCGGATTTCGCCACGGCTCGATGTCAGGCCAGCGTCGGTGGGAAGCGCGCGTGTTCGGCGGAACTGCTGTTCACATTCAAGCCGATTGAGGAGTTCTCGCCGCAGTATCGCGATCACGTGCTGGAAGCCTATCTCGCCGGGGCCAGCGCGTGAGCCCGGGCAACGACTTCGATCTGCATGGCCACCGCGCCCTGGTGATCGGCGGCACTCGCGGAATCGGCCGTGCGATCAGCGAGCACTTCGTGAAGGCCGGAGCAACAGTGCTCGCGACCTATGCGCGCGATCGCAGCAGCGCCGACCGGTTCGCCGAGTCCGCCGTTGCGGTGCCCGGATCGCTGCAGCTGCTGCGCGCCGACATCACCTCGGAAAAGGGCCGCGAAGCCCTGATGGTCGCCCTTGACGGGTTCATTCCGCAGCTCGATAGCCTGGTCTTCTCGGCCGCTACCGGCGTGCACAAGCCTTTCGAAGCGCTGACGGAGCGCCACTTCGATTTCACCTTTGCACTGAATGTGAAGGCCTTCCTGTGGGCCACCCAAACCATAGCTCCGAGGCTGCGAAATGGCGGCTCGATCATCGCACTGTCCTCGGAAGGCGCGGTACATGCGATGACGGACTACACCCTGATTGGGGCGAGCAAGGGCGCTCTGGAATCGATGGTGCGTCACCTGGCAGCGGAACTCGGACCGCGCGGCGTGCGCGTGAACGCGCTGTCGCCGGGAGCGGCGCCAACGGAAGCCTGGAACGCCATGCCTGATGCCGCGCGCCGTCTTGCCGACGCAGCACAGCAGGCGCCTCTGCGTCGCCTCGTCACGCTCGACGAGATTGCATCCACTGCGCACTTTCTCGCATCGTCTGCCTCATCGGGAATTACCGGCCAGACCATCGTCGTTGACGGTGGTGCGCGCATCGTGGGTCACGGGTGAAGCCGCGATGACCACGGAGGTTCATGTCGAGCTGATGTCGCTCGACCCCAATGCCACCGGCGTACTCACCGGGCTCGGTCTGCTCGCACGCCGCGGCGCTATCCGCCTCACCTACCGCATGCTGCCGATACCGGCCGTCCTTCAGACCGGTCCCGTGCATCTGCGCGACAAGTACGACTCGTGCATGCGCCTCTTGATCAACGGTCAGCGACGCGCATTCATCGATTTTCACGACAGCTGGGAGATCGACGAGCCTGGCCACGATGCTTGCGACGTCTACTTCAAGCGGAGCCTCGCGCTGGCCAGGCTGCCAGCGTCTCGGCACGGCAAAATGCGGCCGCTGGGCCTGGTGAACGAGGTGCGAAGCGACGGCTTCGATGCGTTTGAGTTTGGACGCACGCTGCGGCTGCAGCGTCCGCTCGGATTCAGGGTTCGCGAACTGACACGCCTTGCGCTGCGCCTCGCCGGCTCATGGATTGATCGCGGCCCGCGTACCACCATGTCGATGCTGGCGAGTCCGCCAGAGCCAGAAAAGTCCCCCAGGGTGCTATTCATGGCGGCTCTGTGGGATCCCGCGCGCATTGCCCAAAGCAGCCCGGAACTGGTCCC
>JANPDV010000561.1:0-2219 GCA_031431655.1 Gammaproteobacteria bacterium
CGCACAGCAGGTACACACCGCGACCGCCCTGCCGGGCGAGTTCCGACATGTAGATGTTCTCGATCTCGCCCCATTCGGCGCCCTCGCGCAACACGTGCCCGGCGGCGAGCATCGAGCGTTCGTTGATCTGGGCAGCGGTTCGCAGGTATCCGATCTCCTCCGGCGTCTTGACCAGGCGGACCTGGTTGAAGACGTCGCGTCGATAGTCACAGGCGATCTTCAGCCCGCGACTCCCCAACCAGGCGCCGGTGCGCTCGTCATCGCTGCCGACTCGACCACCCTCGAGCCCCGCAGCCTTCAGCGCCCTGACGAGGGCCCAGACGGCGTCGGCGGACATCTGTTCGCGCAGCCGCTTCGTCACCTCGACCCAGCCCTGTTCGCGAGGCGACAGCGCCGCGCCCGCGCGCAACGGCCAGCCGTCGTAGACGGCGCCGGCTGGCGTCGCGTCATTGAGGACTTCGCCTTCCTCGGGAGCCGAGTACGAGAATGCGTTCGGCATCCATGTGCCGCCCTCGCTGACCAGCCGCCGGATCTCGAAACTCGGCAGCACCAGCGCGGCCGGCGCATCCTCGCGCCGCGGCAGCACGGCGAAATAGGCGCCATCGAAAAAACCAGGCCAGTTCAGCGATCCCCAGTAGTCACTGAGGTAGTACGTGTTGATGGACAACTGCGCGACCAGGCCGTCGAGCCCATAGCGGTCCATCAACTCGTAGGCCCGCGGTTTATTCAGCAGCACGGCAAGACTCCCCGAAGGCAGTGTCCCGGCGCGCTCAGTCGCGCGCGACGCGGAACCCGAAGATCTGGCTGATCCGATCAACCGGGTCGCGGCCGCGGAACGCGGGCCGCTGTCGATCGAACGATGAATACCACGCGCCGCCCTTGGTCCCGCGCCGGTCGCAGCCGTTCGTCAACTGGGCCGAGCCATCGACCGGGGCACCGGCGAGGTGCGGCATGGTGTAGCAGTCCTCGACCCACTCCCAGACGTTGCCGATCATGTCGTACAGGCCAAAGGCGTTCGGCGCAAGCCGACCGACCGGGGCAAGGCCGGGGAATCCGTCGTCGCACGGCGCTGCCGCTGCCCCGATGTCCGGTCTGGCGCGTGCCGCCGATTGATCGAATAGATTGGCCTCTTTGCAGGCAGTCTGTGGAGCATCGCCCCAGGTAAAGCGGCCGGCGCGACCGGCGCGCGCCGCGTACTCCCACTCTGCCTCGGAGAGCAAGCGGTACGGCCTGCCGGTGCGTTTCGCGAGCCATACGACGTACGCCTTGGCGTCGGTCCACGTGACGCAGGCCACCGGCTCGTCGTCGAGGATCGGTCGTCCATATCCCGGGTTCTGCCAGTCCGTACCCGGCAGTGGCTTATAGGTGTTGTCCACCGGCGCGAAACAGCCCGGCGTCGGGGCGTGGCCGGTGTCGACAACAAACGCACGGTACTGGGCGTTGGTGACTTCGTACTTGCCGGCGGCGAACGCGTAACCGATGCGGATCTCGCGCACCGGTCCTTCGTAGCGCTCTGGCTCGCCACCTTCGAATCCCATCGTGAACGATCCTGGCGGCACCACGATCATCTGCGGACAGCCGGCGCAGTCCGCGAACGTCGTACCCGGCTTTGCGGATCGCGCCGCACCGACGAGCGCCCCGGCTCCGGCACCGCTGCCACCCGTGCCCGGCGAGCTGGCACAGCCCGCAAGCACTGCAATCAACGCCAGCGCCGCCAACGCCGGCAGGCACCGCGCTGCAGCTTCTCGCCGGGCAGCGGGGACACGCGCAGCAGGATCGATCTGGAAAAATCTCATTGGACTTGGCTCCCGTATACGGATGACGCGGCCGGCGGCGTGGTCATGAACTGACCGCCAGCCTCGCCGGAAGCGGCGGGGCCATGATGCCAGCTCGCGCGTCGCCGGGTGGCGCCGAGGCACGGACAGCGGTGCGACTACTGCCGGGGCGGGATGTCGTCGTCCTGCATCGCCGCCTGCTCGCCGCGATCCACGTCCTCGAACTGCCCGTGATTGACGGCCCAGAAGAACGCCCAGATGCCGCCGCCCAGCAGGACGAGCGACAGCGGGACCAGCAGGTAGACGCTGCTCATCGTCGTGCTCCATAGGCGACGCGCTGCGCGTTCAGCACGACCAGCAGCGAGGACAGGGACATGCCGAGTGCGGCCATCCAGGGTGGCATCAGGCCGAACGCCGCGAGCGGCAGCACTGAAAGGTTGTAGG
>JANPDV010000562.1:0-3817 GCA_031431655.1 Gammaproteobacteria bacterium
CGCGCAGGCGATCGAGCGGACCGGGCGGGGCGTGGTGACCGCACAGGTCACTGCGCCGACATTCGGCGGCAACTCCTGGCTGTCGCACCTCACGCTGCTCAGCGGCGCCGAAGTGGCCGACCCGGACGCCTATGCGCGCGACATGCAGGGCGCCCCGCACACCCTGGTGCAGGATTTCGCACGGCGCGGCTATCGCACCGTCGCGTTGATGCCGGGCCTGCGCCAGGCGTGGCCCGAGGGCGCTTTCTATGATTTCGATTCGATCGTCGGTGCAGCGGCGCTCGAGTACCGCGGCCCGGAGTTCGGCTGGTGGCGCATTCCGGACCAGTACGCGCTCGCGCGGCTCGACGCGATGCCGCGCGATGCGCGCCCCCGATTCGTGTTCTTCACCACGATCAGCAGCCACGCGCCTTTCCGGCCGACACCACCGTACCAGCCGGACTGGTCGCGGCTGCAAGGATCGACGCCCTTCGATGCCGACGCCGACGCCGCGCTGGCAGTGCAGCCTGAATGGACGAATCTCGGGCCAGCCTACGGCGACACGATTGCCTACGCGCACGACTGGCTGGCCGGCTATCTCGAACGACACGCGGCGGATGACCTGACCCTGATCGTGCTCGGGGACCATCAGCCTGCGGCCGCGGTCAGTGGCGAGGGCGCGAGCTGGGCCGTGCCGGTCCATGTCGTGTCGCGACGTGCCGAAGTACTGCGCGCCCTGCAGCGGTCGGGCTTCCTGCCGGGGCTGCAACCGCCAGCGGGGCAGGTCGGCCGCATGCGCGACCTGCGTGGCCAGCTCAGCGCCGCGTTCTCAATCGACGCGCCGCGCGTAGACGTCGCCGGACTCGCCGGTCAGCGCTCGGTCGGCCAGGCAGCGCCGTAACGATTCGGCCTCCTGCCAGTCGCCGCCGAGCCGCTGCGTTTCGCCGCGCGACCACGCGTAGCGGTAGGTTGCGCTGGACTCGAGCCGATCCAGGCATTCCGCGGTGACGGTCGGACTCGCGCGCAGGTACTCGAACGACAGTGCTCGAAGCGGTCGCCGCAGGCCCGCGAGCACCTCGGCCTCATAGCCCTCGACGTCGATCTTGACGAAGTCCGGCTCGCCGTAGGCTTCGATCAGCTGTTCGAGGGTCATGACCGGAACCTTGGAAGTCGCGGTCCAGCGGACCCGTGCAAACCCGGGATCGCTTCGAGCCTGTGCGATCCACTCCGTCGACAGAGTGGCGACCGTCGGCGTGCGCGGTGCTGCGTACAGCGTTGCCTCACCCGGCGAGCGGCCGAGCGCCGACGCCACGATCGTGACACCGCGGTCGCGGCGATGGAATGCGCGCAACAGCGCCAGGCAATCCCTCTGCGGTTCGACCGCGACGACGCGTGCGCCGAGGCGCCGCCAGACGCGCGTGCGGTGGCCGACGTGCGCGCCAACATCGAAACACAGGCCGCCGACGGGCACGAACGGGCGATACAGGCGCGCGAGCCGCGCCGCGCGCCAGGGTTGCCCGTGATACAGCGCGAGCGACCGCGCCAGGCCCCAGGCGCGGGACGCAATCATCCTGGTCGCCCGCAGGACAGGGTGGGAATTGCCGCCTCTGGCATGGTCCTGCAACGGTAGCAGGTTCGGCCTTGCCGCGGCCGACCCCGGTCGCGCCACCGGCCGCGCGTCGCTACTGGCGATCCGGATGCCGGCGCGCTAACGTCGGTTGGCGCTGCCGCCGGGCTCCGCAATCGCTCCCTGCCCCGGTAACCGAGGAACCGCGTCCATGGCCGAAAACGATTCCACCGCATCCCGTCGCGACATCCTGCTGGCTGCGTCGGCGCTGGCCGCGGCGCCCCTCGGCAGCCTGTGGAGTCCGCCCGCCGTCGCAGCAGGGGCGCCGTACGATCCCTCGATGTCGGTCAACCTCTCTCCGGAGGAACTGGCCAGGTATCGCAATCCCGCGCTGCTGAAGCACCTGACAGCCGCCACGCCGCTGGTGAACAAGCCGCGCGCCTATGAAATCATGGACAGGTACGGACTCGACGCGCTCGTGGCCAGCTACCCGCAGAACGTCTACTACCTGTCGAGCCACGACAACGCGTTCTACCACACCGGCATCGAGCACATGCTGTTCGCGGTGCTGCCACGCCGCGAGGACGCGACGCCCGCGCTGATCATCTGGGGCGCGCTGCTGTATCACCTCGACTATCGCCCGACGTGGATGCCGTCGGTGCAGATATTCACGGCGCCGCTGCCGGTCGAGCGGCTTGCGGCCGGTACATTGCCTTCGGAGCAGCGCCTGCAGTCGGATCCATCCGCCGGGGCGCGTGGCGACCCGCCGGCGATGCGCTACAACCGCAACCTGGTGCGCAAGGGCGCGACGCTGTCCGACCGCGATCGCTTCCAGCTGGCGCTCGCGGCCGACTTTGCCGACAAGCCGGCCGCCTCGGCGCTGCACGCACTGAAGCGCGCCATAGTCGCGGCCGGCGTCGGCAAGGGGCGCATCGGGTTCGACGACGGCCGGGTCATTCCCTGGCTGAAGGATGTCGGTCTCGACGACGTCTCCGGCGTCGAGGCCTTCGATGTTTTCAAGGAAGTGCGGATGGTCAAGTCCGCGCCCGAGATCGCACTGCTGCGCGAGACTTCGCGGCGCTGCGAACTGGCGCTGGATGCCGCAATCGCCTCGTTGCACGTCGGGCAGTCCATTGCCGATGTGGAGCTGCAGTACCGCCGCAAGATGGGCGATCTCGGCGGCAATACGCGCTGGCTGATCATCAACCAGGATGGGCTCAATTCAGGGCGCATCGAGCGCGACAAGGTGATCAAGATCGACAGTGTCGGTGAGTATCTCGGCTACGTCGGCGACATCGGGCGCTCCATCGTGGTCGGCAGCCCGACCGACGAAACCGCCGGGCGAAGCGGCGCGACGGCGAAGGCGCTTGCCATCGCCTATGCGGCAATCCGCCCCGGCATGCCGTTCGCCGAGATCCCGAGGATGGTTGCCGATGTCATGAAGCAGGAGGGATACAACGGCTTCGCGGCTGCCCACAACGTCGGCCTGGATCATACGGACCAGCCCAACTCGCTCGGCAATCCGCGACGCGTTCCCGAGCCGCTGAAGTTTTCCGCGGGCACGGTGTTCACGATCGACGCGCCATACCTGGAAATCGGCTACGGCTCTTCGCACGTCGAAGACATGATGGTCTGCACGAAGCAGGGCGCCGTGCCGCTGTCTTCGGGCAACGTCAAGCTGCGCGTTCGGCCGGCGTAGGCGGGCCTGCCCTATACCCTGACCGTGCCGCCCACGCGCTCCGGCAGCCGGTAGAACCACAGGAACCCGAGTGCGAGTCCGTAGGCGGCCACCGGGATGGCGACCTGGCTGACCATGACGGCGAACTCCGCGCTCGCGGGTTGCTGCTCCAGTGGCAGGTCCTTGTCGAAGTTCATCCACTGCAGCAGGAAGCCCAGGAACAGTGCCCCGAACGAATAGCCCAGTCTCTCGATGAACACGTACAGCGACGTGTAGAGCCCCTCGCGGCGCAGTCCGCTGCGGTCACGGTCGTAGTCGATCGTGTCCAGCCACATGGCCTGGCTGAACAGCAGGATCGCCGATCCGAAAATGCCGCTCATCACGCCACGGGCGATGAAGAAGATCTCGGAGTCTTCCGGTGTGGCGTAGATCCACGACAGGGTCGCCAGTACCTCGCCGACGATGCCGATTGCGAGCCCGAGCCGCTTCGTCACGTGCTGGCCTACCCAGCGGAAGAACGGGATGAACACCAGCGTGCTGACCAGGGTGGCGATCCCGAGCTGCGCGAGCAGCGCGAAGTCCCGCTTCAGTAC
>JANPDV010000563.1:0-9046 GCA_031431655.1 Gammaproteobacteria bacterium
TCGCGGCTCACCTGCGTCGCGTCGAGCTGGATCACGCCCACCCGCGGCGCGAGCGTCGACAATATCCGCGCCAGCAGTAGCGTCGCGGCGGAAGGCGGCTCGGCCGCGGTGATCGCCGGGCCGGACAGGACGGCGCCGACGAACTCCTGCTGGTGCCGCAGCAGGAAGCTCGCAGCGATCAGCCCGCCCATGCTGTGCCCGAGCAGGAATCGCGGCGCCAGCGGGTGATCGGCCCGGACGCGCGCCAGCAGCGCGGCGACGCCGTCGAGGTACACGGAAAATGCCGGCACGAAGCCCGGCACGCCGTCCGAGGTGCCGTGCCCCCAGTGATCCAGCGCGTAGACCGCGTAGCCGGCAGCCGTCAATCGTGCCGCGACATGCTCGTAGCGGCCGAGGTGCTCCGCATAGCCGTGGATCAGCATCACCACCGCCCTGGCTGGCCGCGGCGGCGCCCAGTGCTTCAGGTGCAGCTTCGCTCTTGCTGCCAGCGAGCCGGCGGGAAGGATCAGGTTGTCGGCGGTCTGCACGCGGGAACCTCGCGGCCGGTCAGGACTGTGGGGCGACTTCGCCGCTCGTGGAGCCGGCGCGTTTCTTCCTGGCGCGGCGCGCGGTTCGTTTGCCGGCCGACGCTTTCGCGCCGCGCGTCCGCGCGGGCTGCGAGCCCTTGCGCAGCGCGTCCCGAAGCTCCTCGATCGCTCCCTCGATGCATTCCCTGAAGAAGTCGACGTCGGGCATGATCGCGCGGTCCGACGTGATCGAGAAGTTGATGCTGCCGTCGTAACTCGACGCCGCGATGAACAGCGCCGCGTTGTTGGTGATCGGCGCCATCGCGAACTGGTGCGTCAGCCGCGCGCCGTTCATGTAGAGCGGGTACTGCGGGCCCGGCACGTTCGAAATGAACAGGTTCGTCTGGCGCGGCGCGAACCGCCGGCTGGTCACGAGCCGCGCCACCGCGGCCATCGTTGCACCGGGGATGTGCTTCGACAGGTCCGTCATCAGGCGCGCGCTCAGGCCCGCCTTGGCCTCCTTCGCCTCGCGCGTGAGGTCGCGGATCGCCTGCAGGCGCTGCACCGGATCGGCGATGTGGGTCGCCAGGCGCACGGTCATCGCCGAAATCCGGTTGCCAGGCGTCTGGTCATCGCCGCTCGACTTGCGCGCGTTGACGGGCGCGATCGCGACGAGTGGCGCCTTCGGCAGCTCGCCGTGCCGATGCAGGTACTGGCGCAGGGCGCCGCCGCAGATGGCGAGCACCACGTCGTTGACCGTCGCCCCTTCGACCAGCCCACGGAACTCGGCAAACTCGGCAAGCCGGCACATGACGCCATCGAACACCTTGTGCGGCGAGATCGGCGCGTTGAAGCGCGTGCGCGGCACGGGCGAACGCGTCGGCGCGGGTTCACCGGGCGGGCTGTCCTGCGCGCCTCGAGCAATGGCCGGTGCGAATCGCATCAGTGCGTTCAGCAGCTTGACGGGCGAGGTCAGATTGGACGCGAGCGCGCGTCGCAGCACGTCGGCGGGCTGCGGCAGCCTGCCGAGTTCCGCCGGCGCGCCGGTCAGTTCGAGGGCCGGCGTTCCGGCCGCGTCCTTGTCGCTCAGCGCGATGAAACTGTGCGTGGCGGATGCGCCGTCGATCGCCGCATGATGCATGCGATGCAGCAGCGCATAGCTGCCGGGGGCAACGCCGTCGATGCGGTCGAGTCCCTCGACGACGTAGACGTCCCAGAGCGGCCGGTTCATGTCCATTGGCCGGCTGAAGTGCCGGGCCGTCAGGATGCAGAACTGACGCCAGTCACCCGGTTCGGGCAGGCGTGCATGCGACATGTGCGCCTCCAGATCGAAATGCGGATCCTCGACCCAGTACGGGTAGTCGAGATCGAATGGCACACGGTAGAGCCGGCGCTTGAAGACGGGCGAGGTGTCCAGGCGGCTTTCGATGTGGCGGATGATGTCCTTGTAGCGGACCTGGCCTCCGGGCGCCGCCGATGGATCGTAGATGTGGATCCCCATGACATGGGTCAGGGTGTTTTCCGCCTGCGCGTACAGGAACTGGGCATCCTGGGCGCTCAACTGCCTGATCATGATCTGCACTACTCCTTGTCGGCGCGCGCGTCCGCGCTGGCGAGCATGTCCAGCCGCATGCGCTCCAGCCGGCGTGCCAGCTCGCGAAATTCCCGTAACAGCGCCTTGCGGGCCAGCAGCGCCCCTTCGACGTCGTCACCCGCCAGCAGCCCGAGGTTACCCGCGAGCTTGTAGGCATTCTGGAACAGGATCTTGCCGATCGAGGCTTCGCTGGTGATGCGACGCAGCAGGTAGGCCTGCCGGCCCTCCTTCAACGCGAGCTCCGTGCATGCCTGCTCCGTCAACGTCTCGCCCGCCTTCTGTCGGGCCAGCAGCCCGAGCACGATCGAGTACGACTCGACGTACGGCAGCAGGACCGCGTGGCCGAGCAGCGGCTGGAAGCGCGCGATCAGCTGCCGCAGCGCGTCGCCGCCAGCTGCGAGCCGCGGCGACCAGTCCGGGGCGACTCTCGACAGCTCCGCGGCCAGGCTCGCCTTGAATTCATCCCGGG
This sequence comes from Gammaproteobacteria bacterium, assembly GCA_031431655.1. GTDB lineage: Bacteria > Pseudomonadota > Gammaproteobacteria > Steroidobacterales > Steroidobacteraceae > UBA964. Next base: position 2,570 of record JANPDV010000563.1, read on the forward strand.
GCAGGTAGAAGAACTCGAACTTGAACAGCTCGCGCAGTCGCTCGGTCTCGGCCCAGAAAATGTCCGCCGCGCGCGCGTCAGCCTCCGCCGCCTTGTACAGCGAGAGCTCGATGATGGCCTTGTCCAGGAAGTGGTGCACGACCGTGTTGCGGTAGTAGCTCGCGATCGGGTGGCGTGCAGGGTCGATCGCATAGACGCGGGTGGAGCCGAGGCTGTCGCGGATCAACAGGCCGCTGTTGACCAGCGTGTCGATGGTCCGCAGGATCGCCGGCCGGTCGCGCCCCGTCAGCTCGCTCGTCATCCGGATGCCGCGGGCCCGCGCCCACCAGGCAATGTAGCGGATGAAGCCACGGAGTTCCGCGGCCGTCGCGCCGCGCGGGGCCGTGCCGAGCAGGCCCAGGCAGATCACGGACGTGACCGTCAGCGGCGTGACGCGGTTCGCCTGCACCGACACGTCGAAGGCGATGCGCGTCAGGGCCTGCTTGTCGTCGGGCGAAGGCGCGCGCCTGACGATCACCGGCGTGCCGAGATCCACGCGTATCCGACCCATCGGCTGCCGCAGGCTCCGCAAGTAACCGATGAACCACTTCAGCGATTCCGGTTGTTTGACGCGGCCGGTCTGCTCGGATGCGTATTCCTCGACATCGCGGATCAGGTCGAAGCTGGTGACAAACGGCACCAGGTGCACGTTCTCGATGCCCGAGTCGTACGCGGCGTCGAGCACGTACTTCAGCAGCCCGTAGCGCGGCGGCATCAGTTTGCCGAGTCTGGAGCGCGTGCCCTCGAACGCCCACGACATCGGGAAGCGCTTCTGGAGCAGCCAGGCCACGTAGTGCCGCAGCACGAGCTTGTAGAGCGGGTTGTCCTGGAAGGACCGCCGGATGAAGATCATGCCGGAGTTGCGGAACAGCGTGCCCGCGCCGGCGAAATCGAGGTTGATGCCGCCGAAGCTGTGCAGCATCGGCAGGTCGTTGTTGTAGAGCAGGTAGGTCGGCGTCGTGCCGTCGATGTACGTCTTGTGCGTGAACAGGAGCAGGGTCGGGTGCTTGCGGATCGTCTGCCGCAGCGCGTCGATTTCGGCCGGGTCAAACTCCATCTGCGAGTCGTAACCCGCCGTGAGCATGAAGCGGTCGAGCCGCGCGCGCAGGTCGAGGAACAGCGCGCTCGGGCGCGCGATCAGCTCCTTCATGTAGCGGCGCGACTCGGCATTGAGTTCCGCCGTGGACCGTCCGGTCTCGGTCGCGAGTCGCTGCACTGCGCTGCGGAATCGCGGACTCGTGCGGACCGAGTCGGCGATGAAGCGCGGCACCTTGTAGCGGCTGCCGCGCACGCCGCGCTCCTGCGCGTCGAGCACCAGGGCGGCCTGGCGTGCGACGAAGCCGGCGAACTCGAGTGCGTCGCCCGCGTTTTCCGGGACGACCTGCTGCTCGAAGCGGGCGCGCAGCTCGGCGACCGTCGCCGGTTCGCCGGTCAGGCACTGCGCCCGTCGACGGTTGCGGAGCAGGATCAGGCGGGCGCGCAGGCGCCCCGGGTAACGCGGATCGCCGAACAGCAGGTCGCGCAGTCGCAGACTGCGACCCTTGTCGAAGCGCGGAATCTGCCACGCGATCCGCACAGGCACGACATGCCGGCGTGCATCCTCGTCGAGCCGCGCCGCGAGCTTCCCGAGCTTCAGCGGCCGGCTGTCATCCGACAGCGGCAGCGTCACGTAGCTGGGGTCGGCGTCCGTCGCAGCCGCGCCCCAGGTCGCGTGGATCCAGTCGAGCAGGTAGTCGCGCTCGACGCCGTTGCGCGCATCGAGCAGGAACAGCTTCGGCACTTCATCGAGGGCCGGCCTGGCGGCGCTGTTCGTCGCGCTGTCGCTCATTTGCGCTGCCTGCGCCAAGTGCCTCAAGCCGGCTTGCGCCGCGGTTTCGCCGTGCGCGCCGCGGTCCTTTTGCGCGGACGCGCCGCGGCGCCGTGCTCCGGCGCGGCCTCGGCGGATGCGGCGCTTTGCCCCAGCGTCTCCAGGAAGAGGGCGCGAACCTCCGCCACGTGCTGCGCGATGGACGCGGCGCGCCACCGGCTCGTGTCGACCGGCGGCAGAACGTCTACCCTCACGCGGGCCGCGCGCATGACGAACTCATGCTTGGGGGCCACGTCGCCGGAGTTGTGGATCACGATCGGCACGATCGGCACGCCCGCCTGCATCGCCAGGTGAAAGGCGCCTTTCTTGAAGGGGCCGAGCTTCGGCGTCAGCGTGCGGGTGCCCTCCGGCGCGATGCAGATCGACTTGCCGTCGACGCGGATGGCGTCGACCAGTGGCGCCATCGCCTTGATGGCGTCGCTGCTGTTCTGCCGGTCGACGAATACCGCGCCCGCGTAGCCCAGGATCTGGCCGATGACCGGCATGTCCTGGATCTCCTTCTTGCCCACGCCGCCGAAGTCGCGGCGGATCAGCTTGGCGACGATCATCACGTCGGCCTTGCTCTGGTGATTGAACACGAACACGCAGGGGCGCGAGACCCAGAGGTTGTGCTCGCCGCGCACGTCGAGGTCGAGGCCGGTGATCGCGGCCGCGAGGTCACCGAACAGGCCGACGGAGAAGTTCGTCGCCTGGCTGCGCGAGCCCGTCAGTGCCCAGATGGGCAGTCCGGCTGCAAACGCGCCGACCAGGGAGCCCGTCGCGGCGAGTGTCCTGGCGTAATCGAGTACGCCCGGAGTGCCGCGGCTCCCGAACCGGTCGGTGGGCCAGCCTCGCTGCTTCGCGATGCCCTCCAGCTTCGAGTTCGCATTCAGCGGTCTCGGGTTGCCCACGCGCTCGAGCAGCTGCAGGTCATCGTCGCTGTCCGTGTAGAAGAAGCTGCGCGACAGGTCGACGCCGTGGCTGCTTGCGAGCCCCTCCGCAGCCAGCACCTTGCCGTCGCCGAAGCACAGCGGACGTACGATTTTGCCCGTGAACACGCCGTCTTCCAGCTCGTACTTCGAGCACAGTACGTGCTCGATGTCGAGGTCCCGCGCGCTGGGCTCGATCTGGTAAGGAGTGGCCGAGGAGATGATCGCGACCGTATGGCCCTTGGCCTGGTGCGCGCGTATCAACGCACGGGACTCCGGATAGATCCTGCGAGCGATGTGCTTCTCGTAGAGCTCCTCGCCGAACTTGCGGTAGCTCTCCTCGGTGACCCCTTTGACCAGGCCCGCGGCCGAAGACATCAGACCGGAGAAGCCGATGCTGCCGAGGCCGTACTGGACCATCGCGTTGACGGTCTCGAGGATCTGCTCGGCGGACAGCTCGCGCCGCTCGAGCTTCTCCTGCAGCAGCGCCATCGCGGAGTAACCGGCGATGATCGTGCCGTCGAAGTCGAACAAGGCGCCGATGCGCGGACCCGGTTCCGACGCGAGCACAGACTCGAGATGGCGGCCGATCATGGTCGAATTGTTCTATGCAGCCCTGGTGACCTAGGTTTGCACGGTTGGGTGGCCGTTACCAGCCCCGCCCCCGACGCCGGCCGGTCCGGCAGCTGCAGGCCTGCGGGGCGCCCGGGAAGGATAGGGAATGCCGGTATTGATAGACTCAATTAAAAAGGCTAATATAGCCTTATGAAGAAAGCCAGTATTACCGAGGTCAAGAACAACCTCAGCGCGCTGATCGACGGCGTCAAGCAGGGCGCGCCGCTGTTGATCATGGACCGCGGCAGACCGGTAGCACGGCTCGACGCGGTACGCGGTGCGGCGGCAGGCGACGACGACCGGTTGGCGCGCCTGGTCCGCGACGGTGTCGTCCGTCCGGGCCGCGGTGCACTCCCCAAGGTCGTCCTTGCGAGCAAGCCGCCACGGGTGAACAAGGGGTCGTCCGCTGTCACCGCATTGCTCGATGAGCGCCGCGAAGGCCGATGAAGTTCTGGGATTCGTCGGCCCTGCTGCCGCTGCTGGTCGGAGAGACCGCGACGTCCGCGGCGATGGCGGTCATGGTCCGGGATCCTGCCGTGCTCGTCTGGTGGGCCACCGAAATCGAGTGCGCCTCGGCAATCGCGCGGCTGGAACGGGAGGGCGCGCTCGATGAGGCCGCTGCGACAATCGCGTTCGAACGACTGCGCCAGCTCGCCGCCGGCTGGCACGAGATCGACGCCAGCGATGCGGTTCGTGAAACGGCGGTCCGACTGCTGAGGGTGCACCCGCTGCGCGCTGCGGACGCCACCCAGCTCGCAGCCGCGTTCGTCGCGGCGGAGCGCCGTCCCTCGTCGCTGGAATTCGTCACCCTCGATCTGCGTCTTGCCGCCGCGGCGCGCAAGGAGGGCTTCATGCTCACGGACATCCGCGCCGCAGAATGACCGTGCGGCGATGGGCTCGAGGTCGCGGTCGAGAACCCGTGAGCCGACGGCGCGTGAACTGGCTCTATTTCACGCTCCGGCGCGTGTAGTTCCTGGCGTCCTTCCAGTCCCCGGAACCGCGGAAGACCGCGTAGTACGGGTAGGGGAATATCGGGCGGCTGAACGTTGCCGATGCCGGTTCAAAGCCGACGGGCGGATCGACGGGCCCGCGCGCCTCGGCCTCGATGTGGTACCCAGCGATCGACTCCGGTGCCTGCCCGCGCTCGACCCAGGCCTCGAGCGCGCCGAGCATGTCCGCGTGGTTCACGCCCGGTCCACCGCGACAGTGGTACATGCCGGGCAGCAGGAACAGCCGCGCAAACGACTGCATCGCCTCGCGCCCGCCCATCGCGCGGCTTGTGAGCTCGTAGTAGGCGGTCGTGGTCGTATAGAAGATGGCCGGGTCCTGCAGGCCGTGAAACAGCAGCAGCTTGCCGCCCGCTCCGCGGAACAGCGTCAGGTCCGGATTGCCGGCGCTCAGCGCCGAGACGCTCATGCGCTGCGGATCGCGGTCCCAGTCGAAGTCGGTCGCCTCGTAGTCGGGCCCCGGATCGATCGCAAACGCGGCGTAGCGCAGGATCTCCGCGGCGAAGCCGTAGTTCGGCGAGGCCTTGCCGCCCCTGAAATACGCCTCCCAGGCCAGTTCCGAACCAGGCACCTGGCCTCCCGGCATGATCTGCACGCCGCGCGAGGTCACCGGGCCGCTGTACATCCGGCGCACGACCCCGACCTCGGCGGCGGTGAGGCATTGTGCCGTCGGGGCGCCCGCGCCGGAGGCCGCGCACTGCAGCGTTGCCGGGTCGAACCGGCATTGCATCGGACGATCGATGATGCCGTCCGCGACGCCATCGAGCCTGTCGCAGGCCCTGGTCGCCGCCGCGGCGATCAGCGGCAGCTTCGCCACGTCGAGGATCGGCTTGCCCGCCCGGTCGAGGTTCGTCGTCGCGCCCCAGAACAGCTGCAGCGGCGGGCCCATCAGCTGGTACAGCACGGGCGCTCCGCCGACGATGCCGTCGAAGTCGAAGGGATAGCGCTGCGCGGCGACGAGCGCCTGCCGGCCACCGGTCGAGCAGCCGCGGAAGTACGCCCGCTTCGGCGCGGCCCCGTAAAACGACGCGGCGATCGCCTTCGCCGCGAGCGTCGCGACGTGCGTTGCACGATGGCCGAAGTCGATCTCGGCCTGCGGGTTGTTGTAGGCCCACTTGCCGTCGTAGGGCAGGGCGCGGTGGCCCATGTCCGTCGTGACGCACGCATAGCCGCGCGCGGTCGCCTCGGCGCAGGCCTCCGAGCCCAGCATCTGGCCGCACATCGCGCCGCAGCCCTGCGTCAGCACCTTGCCGTTCCAGCCGCCGCCAAGCGGCAGGCGAAGTTCGACGCCCACCTGCGGCGAGACGTAGCCCTCCACGCGGCAATGCGCCGGCACGCCGTCCTTCGCCGCGACGACGCCGGCCGCCGTGATCCGCGTGGGCGCGTCCTGCAGCCGGCCGAAGTCCGCAGAGGCGAGGGCCCTGCAGGACTCGTCGCCGGCCGCCGCGGCGGCGGCAGGCATCGCCAGCAGGGCGACCAGAAAGACCAGGCATCGTTCGCGCATCACATCGCTCTCCTTGACGGCAACTGGTGGCTCGAACGCCGGATCGGGAATCGCACGCGGCGATTCCCTTGGTGTGAACAGGCCCTGGGGCCAATGGCGCTTACTTTGGTGTCTAGGGAAACCCGCGAGCGAGGCGGAGTGCCCGCACACGTCGCGGCGCGATCAGCTGTAGACCATCTCCAGTCCGACGGCGCGTGCCGGGCCGAACCGGCCTTGGCGGGGACGCCAGGAGCACATCCCTGTGGCTCTGGGCGCGCCGTCCTGGCGCGCCAAGCCCCGCAAGGACACTCGAGCCGGCCGGGTACCGCCGTTCGTAGCGAATGTCGCTGTGGGATTGCTGTACACGCCAAAAGCCTAAGTGAGTGCCGTCCGCCTTGGCTGCGACGCCAGTTCGTGAGCAGCACTGCGCCGCGCGTGAAGACTCAGTCCTTGCGCTTGAGCTCGTAGACACTCAGGTTGACGGCCGTGGCCAGGTTGAGCGATTCGATGTTGCCGCCGCCGGGGATCGTGAAGGGCCTGGCGCGCAGCGCATCGAGC
>JANPDV010000564.1:0-9946 GCA_031431655.1 Gammaproteobacteria bacterium
GTCCACCAGCCAGGGCGCCACTTCGGTGCCGACCGGCGGCAGCTGCCGGAACGCGAGCTCGAGTTCATGGATCGAATCGTCGCGCGCCTCGTCGATGCGCGGCGCCTGCGAAGTCGGCCCGACGAACAGGCCCGAGAACAGGTACGACAGCGAAGGATGATCGTGCCACCAGCCGAGCAGGCTGCGCAGCAGGTCGGGCCGGCGCAGGAACGGCGAGTCTGCGGGTGTGGCGCCGCCGAGCACGAAGTGGTTGCCACCGCCCGTGCCGGTGTGGCGACCGTCGATCATGAACTTCTCGCTGGCGAGCCGCGCACTGCGTGCGGCGTCGTAGAGATGCACGGTGCGATCCACGAGTTCGCGCCAGCGCGCCGCGGGCTGTACGTTCACTTCGATCACGCCCGGATCAGGCGTAATGCGGAAGCACTCGAGCCGTGGGTCGCGCGGTGGTTCATAGCCTTCGAGCACCACCGGCTGGCGCAGCGCCGCGGCGGTTGCCTCGATCGCCGCGGTGAGTTCGAGGCAGGCCTCGAGCGAGTCGAGCGGGGGCAGGAAGACGTACAGCACGCCCTTGCGTGCCTCGCAACAGAGCGCAGTCCGCGGCACCCATGCGGCGGACTCGCCGGGCTTGGGCGGTGTGTCCCTGGACCCGGTGGTGGTGGCCGCGGCGAGCCGCTGACGCGCGGCGACGCGCGCGCGCAGCGTCGCGGCGCTGGGCAGGGCTGCAAACGTCTGGTTCGGGTCCGGGGGTTCCGCCGTCGGCTGGTCGAGCGGCGCGACCCACGGCAGCGAATCGAGCGGCAGCCGCCAGCCGAGCGGCGAATCGCCTGGCGTGAGGCTGCAGCGTTCGCGACGCAGGTGCCACGAAGTGCTGTGCCAGGCCGTGCCCGAGGGGTTGCGGGCCAGCGGCAGCACGTAGCCCGCCACCATATCGTTGTCGTCGTCCCGGCCTGCGGCCGTGTCAGGAGCGGCGTTGACGGGCAGTCGGCGTCGTCGCCAGTCGTCGTGGAACGCGTCTTCATAGGCGGCGAAGGCGCGTCCTGCGCCGACGCCCAGGCGCTGCGCCAGGTCCGCGATGAACTGCGCCGCCGTAGCGGTGGTGACGCGTGGATCCGGCGTCTCGTTCGACAGCAGGCCGATGTCGTCCCACACCGGCTCGCCATCGCGGCGCCAGAAGCAGTTCAACGACCAGCGTGGCAGCGGCTCGCCGGGATACCACTTGCCCTGGCCGAAGTGCACCAGGCCGGCCGGCGCGTATTGGGCGCGCAGACGCGTGAACAGGTCGATCGCGAGTCGGCGCTTCTCGGCACCGAGCGCCGCGATGTTCCACTCCGGCGCGTCCGGGTGGTCGATCGAGACGAAAGTCGGCTCGCCGCCCATCGTCAGGCGCACATCGTGGCGCGCGAGTTCGCCATCGACGTGCTCGCCGAGCGCATCGATCCGGACCCAGTCGGTCTCGGTGTACGGCTTGGTGACGCGCGGCGCCTCGCGTACGCGCTCGACCGACATCGCGTGCTCGAACTGCACTTCGCAGGGGCCCAGCTCGCCGGTGACCGGTGCGGCGGCCGCGGGCTCCGCGGTGGCGGCCAGCGGAATATGTCCTTCGCCGGCCAGCAGGCCCGAGGTCGGATCGAGGCCGATCCACCCGGCACCGGGCAGGTACACCTCGCACCAGGCATGCAGGTCGGTGAAGTCGGCCTCGGGTCCCGACGGTCCGTCGAGGGACTTCACGTCGGCCACCAGCTGGATCAGGTAGCCGGAGACGAAACGCGCGGCGAGCCCGAGGCGGCGCAGTAGCTGCACCAGCAGCCAGCCGGAGTCGCGGCACGATCCGCTGCCCAGCGACAGCGTTTGCTCGGGCGACTGCACGCCCGGCTCGAGCCGGATCAGGTAGCGGATGTCGCCAGCCAGGCGCTGGTTCAGCGCGACCAGGAAATCCGCGGTCGGGCGCGACTCCCGCGAGACTTCGGCGAGATAGGCATCGACTCGGGGCGAGCCGGGCAGCGTGATGAGGTAGGGCGCGAGGTCGCGCTGCATCGCTGGTTCGTAGGCGAACGGGAAGCGTTCCGCGCTCGGTTCGAGGAAGAAGTCGAACGGGTTCAACACCGCCATCTCGACCACCAGGTCGACGGCGATGCGCAGCTCGCGCGTGCGTTCCGGGAAGACCAGCCGGGCGACGAAGTTGGACTGCGGGTCCTGCTGCCAGTTGAGGAAGTGCGGCGTCGGTTCGACGCTCAGTGAGTAGGACAGGATTCGGGTGCGGGTGTGCGGCGCCGGCCGTAGCCGGACCAGATGGGGCCCCAGCGCCACGTCCCGGTCAAAGCGGTACAGCGTCAGGTGGTTGAGCGCGACATGAATCGACACGAGTCGATTATAGGTGCGCCCGCGCCCCCGCTGCGGCTGCGCCGTTGCGGGGCGCGTCCGGCGACAACGGCCGCCGGCCGGGCCGTGCTGCGCGTCCCGGCCGGCCTTGACATCCAGACCGGCCGGAGCCTTCGGCTCGAACGGCCATGCCGCCAAGTCAGTCGCCGACACGACCCTTTACCGCGATGCCACGACGCACCTTGCGTCGACAGCATTCACACCACGACCAGCGGATCGCTCTCGGGGTTCAGCGCTTCGTAGCCGGTGCGCGTAACGCGGAAGAGATCTTCATTGTGCCCGCCGCCCCAGCCCACCTCGACGTAGGGCAGGTCGATGGTGAGCACCATGTTTTCCTCCAGCACGTGCTGGATCGGCGTCTCGTCGATCCCGGCGAGGCGGAACGGCTGGTCCGTGTGCGACAGGCCCACCGAGTGCGGCGTGACGAACACCAGCTGTTCGGGGATGCCCGCCTTCACCATCGTGTTGAAGGCCACGTCGCGCAAGGTCGAGAAGGCGACACCGGGCTTGATGATCTCGAACACGGCTTCGCGCGCCAGCCGGTTCGCCTTGGCGCGCGCCAGGATTTCCCGGGTCGGCTCACCCAGGACCAGCGTGCGCGCGAAGTCCCCGGCGTACTCGCCGAAAGTGCTGACCGCGTCCACGATATACGGCTTGCTCCGCACGGCCTCTTCGTCCGGTGTCATCCCGCCGGGCATGCCGAGGATGATCGAGGTCATCGTGCTGCCGCGGTCGGTGCATTCCTGGCGGAACATGTCCTGGAAATCGACGAAGCGCATGCCGGGGCGCATCCGGTGCATCGCGCCCATGGCGGCGGCCGCGTTGTTGCGCCCGGCGATGCGCATCAACTCGATCTCGGGTGCGGTCTTGACCATTCGGATCAGCTTGAATACATCGTCGCCGGGCACGAAGGTGACGCCGGTGAAGCCGATGTCGTCGAGCATCAGCTTGATCCGCAGGTCATCGACGCCGATGCGACCCTTCGTGAGCCCCGACGCCTTCAACGCGCGCACCAGCGCCCACGCCGCGCCAGGTGCGACCGAGGCGTTGGCCTTGTGCTGGGCGGCAATCCACCGCTTCTCGCGTTCCGTGAAGACGACGCCCTCGCGGTGCGCATAGTCGCGCGGCCGGTTGGCGGCCGGCTCCACGCCCGGCGCGCGCGCCTGGCCCGGCCTGGCACTGGTGTAGAAGATTGTCTCGGGGATCTCCCTATCCTGGTTGGCAACGTCCCAGGTCTCCGCCGTGGTGCAGATGAAGAACCCCGGCTGCGACGGATCGCGCGGCAGCGTGGCGAACCCGCCGGGATCGGAGCGGAACTTCACGCCGAGCGTCACGGTATTGGCGAGGTAGTAGACGTTCAGCGGATTGCCGGCGATCAGTCCGTCGAGACCGAGGCGTGCCATCACGTCGTACGCGCGAGCCTTGTTGACGAACAGCTTTCCGGAGGGGTTGACCCTGGGGAGGGCTGCGCGCGACCGGGATTCGGCTGCGTCGGCCGCCGCGGCCTCCGCACCGGCCGAACGCCCGGCGGCGGCGGCCGCGCCCATGCCGACGGCACTGATCAGATCGCGTCGATTCATGCGCGAGCCCTCTCGATTGTCGGCCGATCATGCGCCGGGACATACGCCCCGGCAACGCGCCAACCAGAATGAGAATTGGTTGGACTTGCAGTTCCCGAGGGTATACACGTCGAGTAAGGGAGCTCGTGAGTCGGCAGCAGGGACGCCCATCTGTGGTTACAACAGGGGCAGCGAACCACCATGACGCACCAACTGGGCTTGTCGTCGGCGATCGGTATCGCGTTTCTCGCCACCGCATCTGGGCTGCCCGTGCAGGTTCTTCGTCGAGTATGCAAACGCTCCCTCCATCGGCGCGAAGACCAACGTGAACCTGCGCGTCGGCGTGCCTCGCGAGAAGTTTGGCGTGGAAGCCTTCGTCAAGAATCTCACCGACGACATGACGCCGGTCGACGGGACCCTCGGTCCTGAGGCGCTGTTCACCGTGGCGACGGGCCAGGAGATCCGCTACGGCCTGCCCGAGAAACGGACGTACGGGCTGCGCGCCAACTACACGTTCTAGCGGGCGCGCGGCCCAGGCGTCGAGCGGGCGTGCCCTGGAGAAGCAACACATGGCGAACAAGATAGGGCGAAGGAACATCCTGCAGGCCGGGGTGGTACTGGCTCCCGCGCTGCTCGGCGCGCAGGCGGGTGCCATGGAGTCCTCCCGGCACAAGGGCTGGCCCCTGGTGCCGATGGAAGGATCGAACCCGCTCGACGTCAAGGTAACCGTCTTCACGACGGTCTCGAAGGACGTCGACGCCAGCATCAGGTTCTATACCCAGGTGATGGGCTTCGAGTTGCTGGAGGACGCGCGCCTGGCCGACGCTGTTTCCACCGCGCCCGGCGCCGGCGGCAAGGGCCGCCGGCACGCCTTGATCGTGTCGCCCAAGTCGAACCGCGGCGCGACGATCCGGATCCTCGAGACGCCGGCCGGGGCGCGTCCGATCCGCCCGCGCGCGGGCGACGGCGTGCCGCCGGCCAATTGCTGGGATCCCGGCCTGCTGGTCATGGAAGGCGGTGCGCGCGATGCCGCCGAATCGTACTTCGCGTTGAAGTCGGCCGGCACGCCGATGATTTCTCCGCCCCGCTACTACTTCTTCCGCGCCGAGGGCAGCCGGCCCGATCTCGACGTCATGAGCTACGCGCCCTTCGGCCCGGGCGGCGAGCAACTCTTCATCACGATCAACGTGCGCAGCGACCGCCCCGAGTGGACCAGCCCCGGACTGCACACGCCGCCGGGTGGATGCTCGCTGGTGAGCCTCGACCAGCGACCCGTGGAGGAGTTCTACCTGAAGGCGCTCGGCCTGAAACGCACGAGCCAGATGGACTGCCACCAGCGCAACTGCAACGACCTGATCGGCGCCCCGCGCGACACGTATTTCCTCTGGGGCACGCTCGGCAACGTGTCGATGGAGATCTGGGAATTCAAGCTGCCCGAAGGCACGGTCTATCCTTGCAGCCTCGACAAGACCGGGCTGGCGATGATCACGATGCGCGTCAACGACCTCGCGAAGGCCCGCGCCCTGTGTGCGGCCAACGGCATCAAGCCCGTCGGTGAGGGCGCGTTCCCGCAGCCAGGACAGCCGCGGCCGATGGGCTTCACGCTGCAGGGTGCGGTCGGGGAGTTGATCGAGGTCGTGCAGGCATGAACGAGTTGGCCTGATCGAGACTTGCGCCGGAATCACGGCGGCGGGGTGAAGCGCCGCGCCGGCCGGCTGCCTTGCAGGAGAAACTGATATGTCGCTGAAGCTGGTCATATTCGCTGCCGTGTTGTGCGCAGGTGGCGCGGGCGCGCGTGCCGATGTCGTCACCGATGCGAACGCGAAGGCTGCCGAGGTAGCTTCCACGGCCCCACCAACGCCTATCGCCGTCAGGGTGATGGCAATCGTGCAGGTGTCAGTATTCGAGGCGGTCAATGCCATCACCAGGCGCTACCCGCCGTATCGGACGAGCATCAATGCGGCGCCGAGTGCTTTGGTGGCCGCCGCGGTCGCGGCGGCGACGCGAATGGTGCTGCTGAAGCTGGTGCCGTCTCAACAGGCGGCGATAGACGCCGACTACCGGGCTGTCCTCGCGCCCCTGGCTGCTGGCCCCGCAAAGAACGAGGGTGTTGCGGTCGGTGAGCAGGCGGCGGCGGCGATTCTGGCGCTGCGCGCGGACGATGGGGCGGTCGCGACCGACACCTATCGACCCTATGCGATGGCCGGGGTGTATGTTCCGACGCCACTGCCTGCGGTGCCTCACTGGGGCAAGCGCAAGCCATGGGTGATGACCACCGGTGATACGTTCCGCCCAGCGCCACCGCCCAGCCTGAGCAGTGACATCTGGAGTCGGGACTACAACGAGGTCAAATCGCTAGGTGCGAAGAACAGCACGCAGCGAACCTCGGAACAAACCGCCATCGCGCGTTTCTGGGAGGCGACCGCTCCCACCATCTACTGGCATGTCGTGAGATCGGTGGCGGCTGTGAACGGGCGCGACGTGACCGAAAATGCGCGGCTGCTCGCCGTGACGGCGATGGCCATGGATGACGCACTCATCGCGGTGTTCGATGCGAAGTATGCCTACAGCTTCTGGCGTCCGATCACGGCCATTCGTAACGCTGACATCGACGGCAACGATGCCACGGCGCAGGAATCCGGTTGGACGCCGCTGATCGAGACGCCGCTGCATCCTGAGTATCCCTGCGCCCACTGCATCGTGTCGGCTGCTCTCGGCGCGGTGCTGGAAGCCGAGTTCGGCGCCAGCGCGGTGCCTACACTCCGATCCCTTAGCCCGACCGCGCCGGGCGTGGTACGTACCTGGTCCAGCGTCAGGGATTTCGTGCAGGAGGTTGCAGCCGCGCGCGTTTACGATGGCGTCCACTACCGCAACTCGACCGAGGTCGGCATCGCAATGGGAAAGAAGATCGGGGAGCTGGCCGCGCGAGGCTTTCCGAAACCAACCCGCTGACAGCGTCACCTTGGACGAATCGTTGAAGCAGACATTCCCACGCAGGCGATCCGCTGCCAGCGGCCTCAGCGGGGCCCTGCGTCAGGGAAGCTTGTACTCGCCCTTCCAGTCGGACCAGCCGGCGCCGGTGTCCCCGATGAAGTTGCCCTGAAAGGTCTGGTTGCCGCTGATCCCCTTGTACTTGCCAGTTCCGCCTACAAAGCGTTCGGTGCCAGGACACGCGGGCATTACGCCCGAGCATTTCCACTCGACGAAGATCTTGTCGCCGACGGCGTCCATGACGACACAAGTCCCGACTGCATTGGCACGACCCTGGTTGACGTCGTTATAGAGCGTGCAGTCGACCCGGGCCTTGTGCATGAAGCCCTTGCCCTCGTTGTTGAACATGACGCCGGGCACCACTCCCGCGTAGACCACGCGGTCGGCTCCGAGCTTCTGTACCTGCCCGGTGAACGTCCACCCATAGTGGCCGGAGTAGGTTCCGCTCTTGGGCCGATCAGCCGCGGAGGCAGGCAAACCCAGATACAGCGCAGCAAGTGCCAGCGCGCAACCGGCGAACGTATTGCGATTCATGATCGTGCTCCTTTGAATGGTTCAGCGTGTTTCGCTGCCCCGGACGGCTCGTCTCGGACCAGCGCGACAACGGCTGAGGATCGCACCGTTACCCGGATTTGTCAGGCAATGACTGCAGGCGCGGGCGGCGAGGTGCCGCCCGAGCGGTCGCTGCCGGTCGCCGAACCCTGGAACTGGGCGGCCTGTGCAACAGCCGGGCGGCACTGAGCCCGATCGCCGCGAGGTTCACCGAGTGTTGGCGCGGCACAGCAGTCTGCTGTCGGCCACTGCGCGAACGCAGCGGCAGCCAACGGCCTGTTGCCCGTTTCGGGGCGTTGTACCAGACTCGTTCGAACGTGCGGGTTACCTGGTGCTGTCCTTGCGTTCTCCAATCGGGCTCCTGACGATCATCGGCTCGCTACTGGCGACAGCGGCGGTGGCCGAGACGCGTGTCGCCCTGATCGTCGGCAATGCCAGCTACGCCCGGCCAGAATTCCGGCTTGCGAACCCTGCCAATGACGCGACCGCGATGCAGCGCGCTCTGCAGGCGGCCGGATTTCAGACCATTGTCAGGCTGAATGCCAGCCGGATCGATCTCTATCGCGCGGTCGAGGAGTTCTCGAAGAAGATAGGGCGCGACCCGCGGGCTGTCGGCCTGTTCTACTACGCAGGCCATGGCGTGCAGGTGGACGGAACAAACTACCTGATCCCGGTGGATGCCCAGGTCGAGTCCGTCGGTGATCTCGAGGCGAATGGCTTCGAGGTGGGACGCGTGCTGCGTGCGATGGAGACGGCGCAGAATGACATGAACATCGTGATCCTCGACGCCTGCCGCAACAATCCACTGCCGAAGACGCGCGGCATCACGCGCGGCCTCGCGCGCATGAATGCGCCCAGCGGGACGTTCATCGCCTATGCGGCGGCGCCCGGCCAGACGGCTCAGGACGGCGCGCAGGGCGCCAACGGCGTGTTCACCGGTGAACTGGTGAAGGCGATGGCCGAGCCCGGGCTGCCGCTGGAGCAGGTCTTCAAGAGAGTCATCGCCGCGGTGAAGGCCGAGACTCGCGGCAGCCAGCAACCCTGGTCAGAGGCCTCGATCCAGGGGGACTTCTACTTTCACGAGAAGCCGCCTGCAGCAGCGCTCACCCGTCCGGCAGATGCCGCCCAGATCGAGCTCACGTACTGGGAGTCGATCCGCGACAGCCGCAACGCGGCGGACTTCCGCGCGTACCTCGCGCAGTATCCGCGCGGCAGCTTCGCCGGCCTTGCCGCCAATCGCCTCGCGAGCCTGTCGGCAGCTGCGCCGCGGACCGGGCCGCCCCCCGCGAGCACCGCGCCAACCCGGACATCCCCCGCGGCGCAGGCGACGCCCGGCAGCCGTCGCGAGGCGGCAGACCCTCGCTGCCAGGCCATCATCGCGCGTGCGCAAACCGGAGATTCATTGAATGAAGAAGAACGCGACTATCTCAGCCGCCATTGCCGCTAGCGGACCTGCCGGTCTCATCGCGGTCGCGGTGCTTTGCACGCTCGCAGCGGGCTGTGCTCCGGTGGGCGTCAAGGGCAGCGCGCCTGGCGCTGGCGCCGTACAGACCGCCGCCCCCGCCGCCCCCGCGGCAGCGCCGCCGCTCGCCGCGGCACCCGGTCCAGCCGCTCCGCCGCGATTTGCCGTCGTTAGTCTCGAAGAGGCCGTTGCGAGCACGACGCGAGCGGTGTTCTCGAGTGCGCCCGCGGCCGGCGCAACCAACGTCGTCATCGATCCGCTGATCGACGGCACTACCGGCTATCAGTCGAAGGCGACCCAGAGCCTGCAGTCGCGGATCATCGACATCGTCAGGCGGGAATTCCCGCGCTATACGGTCCAGCGCATCACTCCCGAGGCGCTGCAACGCCAGCCGCGCGTGCTGGTCGGCACGTTCACGCCGGTCAATGCGCAGAACAAGCCGGCGGGCGAACGCGAGAGCTTCTGGTTCTGCCTCGTGCTGCTCGACCTTGCGAGCAACAGGATCGTGGCGAGGGCGGTCGCGCATGTCCGGATCCAGGACGCCGACGCGACGCCCACCGCAACATTCCGCGATAGCCCGGCGTGGACCGACGATCCCGGCATCCGGGCCTATGTCGCGAACTGCCAGGGCAGCAAGGTCGGTGATCCGATCAACCCGCAGTACTTCGATGGCCTGCTCGCCGCCGCGCTGCTCAGCGAAGCGGGCGATGCCTACGACGAGGGCAACTATGCCGAGGCCCTGCAGCTGTATTCCACGGCGCGCAAGACCAGCTGGGGCGACCAGCTCCGCGTCTACAACGGCCTGTATCTCTCACTGCATCGGCTCGGGCGCGCAGCGGAGGCGAACGCCGCCTTTCGCGACCTGGTCGACTACGGGTTCAGGAAGAACCGGCTCGCACTCAAGTTCCTGTTCCGGCCGGGCTCGGTTCGGTTCGCGCCGGACAACGAGTTCACCGCCAGCTACGACCTGTGGTTGCGACAGATCGCGACGCAGGCGCTGGAG
>JANPDV010000565.1:0-2226 GCA_031431655.1 Gammaproteobacteria bacterium
CGGCGCGCGCGCGGCGACGCTGCGCGAGACGCTCGGCGGCAGCTACATCCTGCGCGCGGCGCTCGGCACGGTTCTGGTCGTGCTCACGCTGGCCGCGCTTGCGGCCTGGGCGCTCACGGCCTGGATCACTCGGCCAATCCGCGCTCTTGGCGCCCGCGCGCTGCAGCTCGGCGGGCAGCTCGAGGCGGGTGCGGTCGCCGGCGACGTGCGTCGCATGGACAGCCTCGAGGCGGTGCGCGCGGTCTTCGAGGCGCTCGCGCACCGGTTGCATTCGCAGCTTACCGAACTGCGCCAGTCGGACCGCATGCGCCGCGAACTATTCACCAACATCTCGCACGACCTGCGCACGCCGCTCACCGCGATGCGCGGCTACATCGACACGCTCGCGCTGCACGTCGACGACCTGTCGCCGCAGCAGCGAAGCGAATGTGTGGCGATCGCGAGTCGCCACTGCGACCGGCTCAGCCGTCTCGTCGAGCAGATCTTCTCGCTGGCCCGACTGGATGTCGGTGCCATGCAGCTGCAACTCGAGCCGGTGTCGCTGGCGGAACTGGCCCAGGACATCGTCCGCAAGTATCAAGGGTCTGCGCAGTCCTCGGCAGTGGCACTTCGGCTGGCGCTCGATCCGCAGTCGCCGCGGGTCAGTGGCGACATCGCGATGCTCGAGACGGTATTCGAAAACCTGCTCGACAATGCGCTGCGCCACAGTCCGCCCGGCACGGAGATCGTGGTGGCTGTCCGCGGCTGCGGGCTGGCGGTGCAGGTTCAGGTGAGCGACGAGGGCAGCGGCATCGAGGCCGGGGACCTGCGCCGGCTCACGCGACGTTTCGAAGCGGGTGAGGGCGGACGCACGGGCCTCGGCCTGGCGATAGTCAGTCGCGTGCTGGAACTGCACGGCGGTTCGCTGGAGCTGGCCAGCCGGCCGGGAAGGGGCACGATGGCAGCGTTCCGTTTGCCGGCACTGTCGCCCGCGGCGGCGGCGGCGGCAGCGGCTGCACCGGGTCTGGCGCTTCCCACGCCGCGGGCCGCCGTGATGAATTCGTGATCACCGGGGCTCCAGAGTGACGCCGTGCCTGTCGCACCTCTCTCAGGAGTCCTTACTATGAATCCAGTCCTTCGATACCTCGTCCCGCTGGGGCTCGCGGCCTGCGTCGCCTCCACCGCGGCGACTGCCACCGACGTCGGCGGCGCGCTGCCGAGCACGATCTATACGCAAACCAATGCCGCAAGCGGCAACGAGATACTCGTCTATACGCGCTACAACGAACGCCTGGTCCTCTCGTCGCGCGTCGCCACGCGGGGCACCGGCACCGACGGCGGTCTGGGCAACCAGGGCGCACTGGCCCTCAGCGAGAACGGCCGTCGACTCTATGCCGTGAATGCTGGCAGCAACGACATCTCCGTCTTCGCCGTGCGCGGCGCGGCGCTCGCACTGATCCAGCGCGTGGCCTCGGGCGGCACGCGACCCGTGAGCCTCGCGCTCCACGACAGCGTGCTCTACGCGTTGAATGCCGGCGACGTGGGCAACGTCTCGGGCTTCAGCGTCGCCGATGACGGGCGCCTGCAGGCGATCCCGGGCGCGACACGCCCGCTGAGCGCGGCGGCCGTCGGGCCGGCGCAGGTGGAGTTCAACAACCACGGCGATGTGCTCGTCGTGACCGAGAAGGCCACCAACAAGATCAGCGTCTATGCGGTGGAGGGTGGCGTCGCGCGCGGACCCTTCGTGCGCCCGTCCAACGGCAAGACCCCGTTCGGCTTCGCCTTCGACCGGCGCGACCACCTGATCGTCTCCGAAGCCTTCGGCGGCGCCGCCGGAGCCAGCGCGCTGTCCTCGTACGACATCGATGACGCCGACTGGCCGCTCGAGCTGATCAGCGGCTCGGTCCCCGACCAGCAGTCGGCCGCGTGCTGGGTCGTGGTCACGAGCAATGGCCACTACGCCTACACCAGCAACACCGGCAGCGGCAACGTCTCCGGCTACCGCGTGACGCGCCAAGGCGCGCTCAGCCTCCTGACGCCCGGCGGCATCACCGGTGACGTGGGCCCCGGGAGTGGTCCGACCGACCTGGCGCTGAGCCGCAACAGCCGCACGCTCGTGTCGCTGAACCCGCCGGTGGGCACGATCCAGCTGTTCGCCGTTCGCGCCGACGGTAGCCTCGTGCGCGGCGAGACCCTGCAGGGCGTGCCCGCCACGGCGACTGGGCTGATTGCGCGTTAGGAGCGCCG
>JANPDV010000566.1:0-11044 GCA_031431655.1 Gammaproteobacteria bacterium
GCGCTTGCGCAGCATCTCGGCGGTGACGGTGAAGTCCTCGTCCATGATCGGGGCCGGGCCCTTTTCCTTGCCCAGGGCCAGCGCCACTTCCCAGCCGGCCACGGCCATGTCGCGGCTCACCTGCTCGGTGAACGCCACCGACTCGGCCTCGCCGTACTTCATGCGCAGCATGGTGACCGTGCTGCCCAGGCCCAGGAAGCCCATGCCGTGGCGACGCTTGCGCATGATCTCGTTGCGCTGCTGTTCCAGCGGCAGGCCGTTGATCTCGACGACGTTGTCGAGCATGCGCGTGAAGACCTTGACGACCTCGCGGTACTCGGCCCAGTCGAACTCGGCGAACTCGGTGAACGCATTGCGCACGAAGCGCGTGAGGTTGACCGAGCCCAGCAGGCAGGAGCCGTAGGGCGGAAGCGGCTGCTCGCCGCAGGGGTTGGTGGCGCGGATGTTCTCGCACCACCAGTTGTTGTTCATCTCGTTGACGCGGTCGATGAGGATGAAGCCCGGCTCCGCGAAGTCGTACGTGGACGACATGATGACGTCCCACATGCGCCGGGCCGGCAGGGTCTTGTAGACCTTGCAGGCCACCAGGCCGCTGTCGTTGACGATGTATTTCTCGGTGACCGGCCACTCGCGCCAGACGAACTGGTTGGCGTCGTTGAGGTCCGTCGTGGCCGGATCGTGCTCTTTGCGCGTGATCGGAAAAGCCAGCTTCCAGTCGCGGTCCTCGCGCACTGCCTGGATGAACTCGTCGGTGACCAGCAGCGACAGGTTGAACTGGCGCAGTCGGCCGTTCTCGCGCTTGGCGCGGATGAAATCCATCGAGTCGGGATGGCCGACGTCGAACGTGCCCATCTGCGCGCCGCGGCGGCCCCCGGCCGACGACACGGTGAAACACATCTTGTCGAAGATAACCATGAACGACATCGGGCCCGACGTGTAGGCGCCTGCGCCGGCGACGAAGGCGCCGCGCGGGCGCAGCGTCGAGAATTCGTAGCCGATGCCGCAGCCGGCCTTCAAGGTGAGGCCAGCCTCGTGGACCTTGCCGAGGATGTCATCCATCGAATCGACGATGGTGCCGGACACGGTGCAGTTGATCGTGGACGTGGCCGGCTTGTGCTCGAGCGCGCCGGCGTTCGACGTGATGCGGCCGGCGGGTATGGCGCCGCGGCGCAACGCCCAGAGGAACCTCTCGTACCAGACTTCGCGCGCGGTCTCGTGCTCGACGTCGGCCAGGGCGCGCGCGACACGCCTGTAGGTGTCATCCATGGTCCGGTCGACCGGCTGGCCGCTCTTGGACACCAGGCGGTACTTCTTGTCCCAGATGTCGAGCGAGGCTTCCTGGAAGGAAATGGAATCGACGTCTTTCGCCACCAGTTTGACAACCGTATTCATGTTAAGCGTCAACTCCCCCACACGACCCGATGCAGCGCCCGGTGCAAAACGAAGAGAAAACCCGTCGACGACGGCACACCCATGCAAGCTGATAGGGAGATGCCGCCTGATCGTCCGCAGATTGGGCGACTGCTGTCAGGCAGCCGCGATACCCCGTTTGAGCACCGAAACCCCCGGAACTACCCTGGTGCTGGCCCTGAAGGGCAATGGACCGGCAGAGCGACCCGCCGACCCGGCAACACAAGATGTTGTACCGGTCGAGCGCCAGACTAAATTCGGGCGCGGGCAGCGTCAAGACGCCCGATGCGACTTATTTCGATCCCAAAAACATCGGTGTTTCAATTGTTTACATCGTTCCGAGCGCCAAAACACCGAACCACGCGGCAGGTTTTTTTTCCGCGTCGTTGAGGCACTCAGAAAAAGCCCGGGGCCCCACATCTTGTGTTCCCCCGGTTTCACCAAGCCTATCCACAACTTGCACACAGTCATCGGGCAATGCACCTCTTGACTTTGCCGCGGAAAAGGGAATTGGGAACGCCTGGCGCGGGCGCCCTTGAAAGCGACCGAACGCCCCACACATCGGTTGCATGCGTACGGCAAGTGCCGTGTCGCAGCGAAAGCAACGTGATTTTCAGCCCAAGAGGAGCCAGACCATGACATTCGTACGCTATGAACCCTGGGGCGCCGCGACCCGCACTGCGGCACTGCTGCCGCGAGTCAACGTTCGTGAAGAGGTCGATCGCTACGTCGTTGAGACCGATCTCCCGGGCATCGCTCCGGCCGACATCGAGGTAACCACCGAGCAGGACGTCCTGACGATCAAGGCCGAGCGGCGCGCCGAACGACGCGACAGTGCGGCGGCTGGCGTGGAGCGCTTTGAGCGCACCGGCGGCACTTTCCTGCGGCGCTTCACGCTGCCGGATGATGCCGACGCCAACAGCATTGCGGCGCGCAGTGCGCACGGCGTGCTCGAGCTGACGATTGCGAAGCAGCCGAAGCTGCAGCCCAAGCGCATCGCAGTCGAAGCTGCCTGAGGCAACAGGCCCCCGGGAGTGCGTCGCCCCCCTCGGCGCGCTCCCCGGTCGCCGGGGCGCAGCAGTCTCGCCGCGCCCCGGCCGCCGTTCATGTTTGGCCGGCATCGATCCGGGCAGTGCACCGCTATGCGCGGCCTGACTTCTCTAGAATGATGGCAAGGCCGCCCTTCGCGGCTGCCGCCCAAGGACGAGCCACTACCCATGCTGAACTCATACCGTCGCGCCGCCGGCACGGCCACCCTGCTGCTGATCTCGGCCACGTTCGCGACGCTCGCCCAGGGCCAGGCCGCCGCCGTGACAGCGGCCGAGCCGATGCCGGCAGGCCCTTCGCTCGCACCGATGATCAAGCGCGTTTCTCCGGCCGTCGTCAGCATCGGCGTGCGCGGCACGATGCGCGACCAGCGGCAGAGCAACCCACTGCTGCAGGATCCGTTCTTCCGGCGCTTCTTCGGCAACCCGGAGGAAGGCAGCGGCGGACAGCAGCCGCGCGAGCGTGAGTTCAACAGCGTCGGCTCAGGCGTGATCGTCGACGCGCGCGCGGGCTATATCGTCACCAATGCCCACGTGATCGAGAACGCCACCGAGATCACCGTCTCGTTCACCGATGGTCGCGAAGTCAAGGCCGAGATCGTCGGCCGCGACGAACCGACCGACGTGGCGGTCGTCAAGGTGAAACCGGAGGGGCTGACGCAGATTGTGCTCGGCAATTCCGATCGGACGGAGGTCGGCGACTACGTCGTCGCAATCGGCAACCCGTTCGGCCTGCAGCACACCGTCACGTCCGGCATCGTCAGCGCGCTCGGCCGCACCGGCATCAACCCGGACCCGAACAGCTTCGAGAACCTGATCCAGACGGATGCGTCGATCAATCCGGGCAATTCGGGTGGCGCCCTGGTCAACCTGCGCGGCGAACTGGTCGGCATCAACAGCGCAATCCTGTCGCGCTCGGGCGGCAACATCGGCATCGGCTTCGCCGTGCCCGTGAACGTGGTGCAGAACATCATGGACCAGCTGACCAAGAGCGGCGCGGTGCGCCGCGGCCTGCTCGGCGTGAGCATCAGCGCCGTCAGCAGCGAGATCGCCGCGGCGCACGGGCTGCCTGCGCCGGTAGGCGCGCTGGTGACCGAAGTCGTGCCGGGCTCGGCCGCCCAGAAAGCCGGTGTGCGCGCCGGCGACGTGATCACCTCGGTCAACACGCGCAACATCCGTTCGCCCAGCGAACTGCGCAACGCGATCGGCCTGATGCGCATCGGCGAGCGCGTCGAAATCGCGCTGCTGCGCGACGCGCAGCCGCTGAAAGTCACGGCGATCGTCTCCGACCCTGGCGGCAGCACCGCGGCAGGCGCCGCCGCGGCAACGGCAGGCAGCGCACGCAGCGAGGCCAACGCCTCTGGCGGCATCCACCGTGGCCTGGAGGGCGCGGAACTCGCCGATGCGCCCGCAGGCGCGGGCGTGGCACTGCGTTCGGTGGCGGCGGGGAGCGCCGCGGCCGCGGCCGGATTGCGCGCCGGCGACGTCATCGTCGGCGCGAATCGCGCGCGGGTCGGTTCGCTGGCACAACTGCGCGACGCAGCCAAGGGCGCGGCGGCACTGGTGCTGAGCCTGCGACGCAACGATGCGCTGATCGTCGTGCCGCTGCGATGACAGCCACGGCGAGCACGACCATCTGCGTGCTGGGTGGTACCGGCTTCGTCGGTACCGAGCTGATCGCGCGCCTGGCCGGCCGCGGTTCGACCCGCGTGCGCGTGTTGACGCGCGACCCGATGCGCGCGCGGCACCTGTCGGTGCTGCCGAACGTCGAACTGGTGCGCGGCAACGCCCACGAGGCCGCCGTGCTGCGCCGCGAGTTCACCGGGGCCGATGCGGTGATCAACCTCGTCGGCATCCTCAACGAAACCGGCTTCTCGGGCCGCGGCTTCGAGAAGGCGCACGCGGACCTTGCGCAGAAGGTCGTGGCGACCGCCAGTTATGCGCGCGTGCCGCAGCTGCTGCACATGAGTTCGCTGGGCGCAAGCGAACAGGGCCCGAGCCACTACCTGCGGTCCAAGGGCCGCGCGGAGCAGCACGTGCGTTCGGGCGGCGGCTCGTTGCACTGGTCGATCTTCCGGCCTTCGGTGATCTTCGGCGCCGGCGATTCGCTGACGCGGCGCTTCGCGAGCCTGCTGAAGCTGTCGGGCGGCGTGCTGCCACTGGCGCGCGCCAACACGCGCTTCGCGCCGATCCATGTCGGCGACGTGGCCAGCGCATTCGAACGCGTGCTCGCCGGCGACACCGCATCGGGTCAGACCTACGAGCTCTGCGGGCCGGAAGTCATGACACTGCGCGAGCTGGTGCAGCGGGTCGGCCAGTACGCCGGCACGCCCGCGCGGGTCATTCCGCTGCCGGACGCCATCGCGCGCGTCCAGGCGTTGCTGATGGATTTCGTGCCGGGGCGCCCGTTCTCGACCGACAACTATCGTTCGCTCTCGGTCGACAGCGTCTGCCACGACAACGGCTGCGCCCGGTTGGGCATCCAGCCCGCTGCGCTCGGCTCACTGGCGCCGGACTGGCTGGGTGCGCACGAACGTAATGCGCGCCTGGCGCGGCTGCGCTCCTCCGAGACGCGCGACGGCTAGCCGCCCGCGGGGCACCAGGTGCCGCGGACTTCCGCACGGCGCGCCGCCAGGGCCTTCACGCGGGCATAGAACCGCGGCAGGTCGTCACCGCCTTCCGCGAGCAGCCGCTCGAAGGCCGGCACGCAATCCCAGTAGGTCGCCACGGAGGCGAGGTCCGCGTTGTTCAGGCCGCGCTCCAGCCAGGCACTGAAACCGGCACGGCCGCCGAGGCGCTCCTGCAGCGCGCGCAGCTGTCCGGCGAGCTGCTGCAGTTCCTGCCGCTTGCCGGCACGCTTGACGTCGACGCCGACGTCACTCGCGTACAGGTCTGCAAGCCGCCGCCGCGATTCGCGCAGCAGCGCGACGAACTCCTGCTGGCGCGCGCTGCGCTCCGCGTAGCGTTGCAGATCCTCAGGACGCGCCTGCGCGCGCAGCCAGCGCGCGATGCCGGCGCGTTCCACCGTCACGGCGAAGGCCTCGTTGAACGCGGAGTCGCCCGGCAGATAGGCGACCTGGTGCGCCAGCTCATGGAACAGCGTCGCGACGACGTCATCCTGCGGGTAGCGCAGCATCGTGCTCAGTACCGGATCGGCGAAACGGCCCAGCGTCGAGTACGCCGCCACACCGCCGACGATCGCATCATGCCCCTTGGCCCGCAGCCGGTCCGCGAACTCGCTGGCGGCCTGCTCGTGGAAGTACCCGCGATAAGCCACGCAACCCACTACCGGAAAGCACCATTTCAGCGGCTCCACGGACAACTCCGGCGTCGCCACCACGCTCCACACGACATAGGGCCGCCCGAGGTCCGCGTAGGTCGTGTAACTGCGGTTGTCCGGCAGGCCCAGCTCGCGGGCTGCGAAAGCGCGGGCCTGCTGCAGGCTGCGCAGGCGCTCGCGCAGTGGCTCCGCGGTGCGCGGATCCGCCACGACGCGCGCGATCGGCTGGCGCGCGGCGCTCACCTGCCACTGGCCGCGCGTCGCCTGCAGCAGGTAGCCCGTGCCGCAGCCGGACATCGCCGCCAGCGACGCGACAGCCAGGGCGACAGCGCGAACGGCTCGGGTAACATGCACGGGTGGAAGTTTATCTGGTCGGCGGTGCGGTCCGGGATGCCCTGCTGGAAAGGCCGGTACGCGAGCGTGACTGGGTCGTGGTAGGCGCGTCGCCGGAGCAGCTCACCGCCCTGGGCTACACACCGGTCGGACGGGACTTTCCGGTATTCCTGCATCCGGACACGCACGAGGAGCACGCGCTGGCGCGGCTCGAGCGCAAGACTGCGCCAGGCTATCGGGGGTTCGTCACGGACTTCTCGCCCGCCGTCACCCTGGAGCAGGACCTGCAGCGGCGCGACCTCACGATCAATGCGATCGCGCAGGCCGCCGACGGCACGCTGATCGACCCGTACGGTGGTCGGCGCGATCTCGAAGCACGGCTGCTGCGCCATGTGTCGGACGCGTTCGCCGAGGATCCCGTGCGCGTGCTGCGCGTGGCGCGCTTCGCTGCGCGTTTTGCGCCGCTGGGTTTCACGGTGGCACCGGAGACCCTGGCGCTGATGCGCTCGATGGTCGAGAACGGCGAGGTGGATGCGCTGGTCGCGGAGCGCGTCTGGCGTGAGATGGAGCGGGCACTCGGCGAGCCGCGCCCCGATGTCTTCATCGAAACGCTACGCAGCTGCGGTGCATTGGCGCGGGTGCTGCCGGAGGTCGACGTGCTGTTCGGCGTGCCACAGCCGGCGCAGTGGCATCCCGAGATCGACACCGGCTTGCATGTGCTGATGACGCTGCGCCTGGCCGCCGAACGCGGCGCACCCGCGACGGTGCGCTTCGCGCTGCTGGTGCACGATCTCGGCAAGGGGGTCACACCGCGCGAGCGCTGGCCCGGTCACGCCGGCCACGAACAGACCGGCGTTCCCCTGATCGAGAACGTCTGCGAACGGCTGCGCGTGCCGACGGCGCAGCGCGAACTCGCCGTGCAGGTGGCGCGCCTGCACACGCACGTGCACCGCGCCCTTGAACTGCGCCCCGGCACGATGCTGGAGGTGCTGGAGTCCTGCGATGCGTTCCGCCGTCCCGAGCGCTTCGCCGAGTTCCTCGAGAGCTGCGAGTGCGATGCGCGCGGCCGCGGCGGCATGCAGCAGCGCGACTACCCGCAGCGCGCGCGGATGGAAGCGGCTTTCGGGGCGGCACGCGCCGTGGTGCTGGCGCCGGCCGAGCGCGCGGGCCTGGACGGCGCCGCGATTGGCGCCATGCTGCGCGCAAAGCGGCTGCGCGCGATCAGCGCGCTGCGCGCCTCCCAGGAAGATTCCGTCAGCCCGCAAACACCACGACGATGAACGCCGCCAGCGCCAGCCGGTAGAGCGTGAACGGCAGGAAGCCTATCTTCGAGATCACGCGCAGCAGCCAGTGGATGCACGCATAGCCGACGACGGCGGACACGCCCATGCCTATCAGGATCTCAGTGATCGGCACGTTGGAGCTTGCGGCACCCGTTGCGAACTTGAAGCCCTCGTAACCGCCCGCCAGGATGATGCCGGGGATGGACAGCAGGAACGCGAAGCGCGCCGCCGCTTCGCGCGTCAGGCCGCAGAACAGGCCCATGGTCATCGTGATGCCGGAGCGCGACGTGCCGGGCACCAGCGCCAGCGCCTGCCCGCAGCCAATCAGCAAAGCCTGCCCCGCTCGCAGACCGTTCTCATCGCGATTTCGCTTACCAATCCGGTCTGCGACGTACAACACGATGCCGAACAGCGCGAGCTGAAACGCAACGACGAACGGACTGCGCAGGTTAGCCTCGATGAATTCGTTGCCGAACAGGCCGACCACGCCCACCGGGAGTGTGGCCACAACCAGGTTCATCGCGAGCTGGGCGTACGGGTCGGCGCGATTGCCGCCGAGGAACTTGAAGAGGCCGCCGATCAACGGCAGCAGGTCCTTCCGAAAGTAGGCCAGCACCGCGATCAGCGTGCCGACGTGGACCGCGACGTCGAACGCCAGCCCCTGGTCCTCCCAGCCGAACAGCTTGGGCACGAGCACGAGGTGACCCGAACTCGACACGGGCAGGAACTCGGTGAGCCCCTGCACCACCGCCAGCACAACCGCCTGCCACCATTCCATGACCATGCTAATAATTCCTTAGCCAGTTCCGCCGCGATTCCGGCGCGGCCTGTCTCAGATCGCCGGCGCGTCGCCTCAGAGGCGGTTGCGCAGGTCCTGCAGTGCAAACCCGCTGGGCGCCGGCACGTCCCGCGTCAGCGCCATCACCTTGACTGCCTCGCCCATCTCGCCCGGCAACAGCAGCCTGCGCACGGCATGCGCCCGCGCCACGTGCGCCGCATCCGGCGTGCCGGCGAGGCGCTGCAGCCGCGCCTCGATGCCGCCCGCCAGCAGGAACGCCGCCTGCGTGCAGAAGCCGGCCACCTCGAGCTGCGCCGCCGAGGCCGCTTCTGCGACGCGGGTGAAGTCCACCCAGGCCGTGATGTCGCTGAGCCCGGGCAACAGCAGCGGATCGTCGAAGGCGCGATGCCGGTACAGGCAGCGCAGCGTGCCGCCGATGCGCTGGGGGTGATAGTAGTGCGCGCGCGGCAGGCCGTAGTCGACGAGCATCACGGCTCCGCGCACCAGCGGCGCCGCGATGGCGCTGATCCACGGAGCGATATCGATGCCAAGCTCGCTGGCGTAGCCGTCCGGCAGCGACTCGCCGAGGCCGGCCAAAGTGTGATCCCGTTCCGCGGCGAACCGCGACGCGCCGGCCGGATCGGTCGCGTCGGACCCGCTGGCCGGGCGCCAGACGCGCTGGCCGTCCTGCAGCGCCACTCCCAGTCGCACCGCCCCGCCGCGCTGCATGCGGAAGCGCTCCACCGGAAAGGCGTCGAGCAGCTCGTTGGCGAACACGACGCCGGTGAAGCGCTCGGGCAGGCGCTCGATCCAGCGCACGCGCGGCAATGCGGCCGCGCCGGCGATCTGCCCGATGGTGTCGCGCTGGCGCTCACGCAGGTCCGCGCTGACCTCGAGCAGTTGCAGTCTCAGGCCCGCGCCGAGCTCACGCAGCAGCACCGCCGCGAGCCGCCCCGTACCAGGCCCCACTTCCAGCACCTCACCCCCGCACTGCTGCAGCACCTCGGCGCACTGCGCCGCGACGGTCGCCGAGAAAAGATCGGAAAGCTCCGGAGCGGTGACGAAGTCGCCTGCGGCACCGAGCTTGCGTGCGCCCGCCGAGTAGTACCCGAGACCCGGGGCATACAGCGCCTCGCGCATGTAGTCGTAGAACGACAGCCAACCGCCCGCGGCATCGAGGCGTGACGCCAGGTGGCGCTCGATCGCCTCCCGCTGCGCAAGCTGATCGGCGTCGAGCTCGAGCGTGGAACGCTCGCGGGAAGCGCCGCGCGCCAGTGAACCGGGCAGCGCGCCGCCGTTGGAACCTTGCATCGGGCGCATTGTCGCGGAACCGGCGCCTCGCAGCCATCGCCAGCCGTGTCCCGCCGGCCACCGCAACGGGCCCCCAGTTTGAGTCGGGTGGCCTCCAGCGCATAAGCTCGCGGCAATGAGCGCCATGAATCCACTGCACGGCAAGACCGTGTTCGTCACCGGAGCCGCGCGTCGAGTCGGCGCCGAGATCGTCCGCACGCTGCATGGCGCCGGCGCTCGCTGCGTCGTGCACTACAACCGCTCAGCCGCAGACGCAACAGCGCTGGTCGACGCGCTGGAGACGCTGCGACCCGGCAGCGCGGTGGCCCTGCCCGGAGACCTGCTGGACGCTGCCCGATTGCCGGCACTCGCCGAGTCTGCACTGCGCGCATTCGGCGGCCTGGACATCCTGGTCAACAACGCATCGACGTTCTACCCCACGCCGATGGGCGAGATCACGCTCGAGCAGTGGGACGACCTGATGGGCTCGAATCTCAAGGCCCCGCTGTTCCTCTCGCAGGCGCTGGCGCCGGCGCTGCGGCTGTCGCGCGGGTTGATCCTCAATATCGTCGACATCCACGCGACACGGCCGCTGCGCCGCTACCCGCTCTACAGCGTCGCCAAGGCAGGCCTGGTGATGCTGACGAAGTCGCTGGCGCGCGAGCTGGGTCCGCAGGTGCGGGTCAACGGCATCGCGCCCGGGCCAGTGATGTGGCCCGAGCACGGCGGCGGCCCGGATGCCGAGCTGCAGAAGAAGATCATTGCGAAGACGATCCTGCAGCGGCCAGGTTCGGCGCAGGACATCGCACGCGCGGCGCTGTTCTTCGCCGCAGACGCGCCGTACGTCACCGGACAGATCCTGGCGGTCGACGGCGGCCGCAGCGTCGGCGGCTAGTCAGCGCGGCGCGCTGCCCCCCCGTTCAGGGCTCGAGTTCGACCGGGGTCATCGCATGGCCGGCCAGGTCGAACTGACCCCACAGTGCGCCGAGCGACTGCTGCAGCGTAGGGTGCAGCCGGTCGGGTTCGAGCTCGGCCGCGGGGCCCAGCATGTACGGTCGCCGCACGAGGTCCGGCCGCGGCAACACGGCGCCAGGCTCGCTGCCGACGCGATCGCCGAACAGCAGCACGTCGAGGTCCATCGAGCGCGGCGCCCACTTCGGGGCATCGCGCTGCCGCCCGCAAAGACCCTCGATCCGATGCAGCTCGGCCAGCACCTCGGCGAGTGTCGCCCGGGTCTCGAAGGCGACCACGAGGTTGACGAAGTCCTCGCCGCTGAAGCCGACCGCGGCATTGCGGTAGGCCCTGGAGCAGCGCAGCCCTGGAAACGCGAGCTGCAGTTCGTGCAAGGCAAGCCGGAGATTGCGGACCGCATCGATGTTGCTGCCCGCGGCCACCAGCACGCCGACAGGCGCGGCGCCACCCGGAGCGGGAATCAAGCCGCGCGGCTCAAGCGACCGGACTGGCGCGACGCCGCTCGATCGACACACCGACGTCCTTCGAGCCGCGGATCGCGCCGGGCTTGTTGATGGACAGCCGGATCCAGGCCACGCCGAACTCCTCGATCACCAGCATCGCGATGCGATGCGCCATCGTCTCGACCAGCTTGAACTGCGACTCGGACACG
>JANPDV010000567.1:0-2637 GCA_031431655.1 Gammaproteobacteria bacterium
CCCGAGGCCACGGAAGCGGATCTGCGTGTAGATGCGACCGGGCGCCTGGATGCCCTGCTCGTTGAACTGGATTCCCGGAGTGAACTTTGAGAGTTCCACCAGGTTTCGTGCGCCGAGTTTCTCGATCTGTGCTTCGCTGAATGCCGAAATAGCGACCGGCACCTCGAGCAGCGACTCCTCGCGCTTGCGGGCCGTGACGACGATTTCCTCCAGACCTGCGCCTTGTGCGCGCACCTCGGCAGGCAGCAACACCGCACACGAAACGCCCGCCAGGATGGCGCGAGTCCGCGCCGAACACAGCTTGATGTATCGCATTGGCATTCTCCCCTGATGCGCCGGATGCAGGACTTGATCGGCGGTCCTTTGGCTCAGGCGGCCGGATCGGATCTCGTAACTTGTTCCGCCTGACGAGACACTATCCCGCTCATCGGACCATTGCAACGTTATCGTGGATTCGGTGAGGATGCGAATTGAACGCCTATGCGCGCACAGCGCCATCGCGCGGCAGAACAGCATGGCCGGCTTGCAGTTCCGGCACTCACGTCGTGGCGGCTTAGGGCGCGGCAGCGCGGGCGCTGCCGGCGAATGGCGCAGGCGACGTGCGATGACGCGGACTGACGGTCGAGGAGCCGTCGATCAACGCGTGGCGCCGACACCCGGCGCGATGGACTCGCGGGCCGGCCTGTCGGGAGCCACGACATCGACCTTGCCGCGTATCTCGCCATCCGGGTGACGCTTCGTCGAGATCAGCACATAGGTCCAACCGAGCAGCATGTACTGGATCTGCCCGGCCGGCACAGGCGCACTGCCGCGGATCGGTGAGGCCAGCGACTTGCCAGCCAGGTCGATCAGCTGCGCGCCGTTCGTGCCCGGCTGCGCCGGGCCGTGCAGGCCGATGGCGACCGGAGCGGACGTCAGCTTGCTGTGCGTGATTTCCCAACGCATCGTCCGGGTTGCGAGATCGAGCACGATCTTCACGCTACCCGTGGCCGGGCTCTCGGTCAGCATCGGTTGATTGGCGGCGGACAGACTTGCGTCGAACGTGCGTATGCCGCCCCAAAGATCGCTGGCGGGATCCGCGATCGCGCGGGGTGCGCCCGCCGCCGCCAACCAGACCATGGCCATCAACACTGCGGGCGCTCGATGCATCACAGGCATCACCCCGCCGACGCGCCTGCTCGCCCCGCCAGCAGGTCGGCACCCTTCTCGCCGATCGCGAAGGCGACGGCATTGGTGTGCGCACTGGTGAGCCGCGGCATGATCGAAGCATCGATCACCCGCAGGCGATCCATGCCGTGAACCTGCAGGGTCGGCGACACCACGGACATCGGGTCCGTTCCCATGGCGCACGTGCCGACGAGGTGATTGCCGGAAAAAACGGCGCTGCGGAGGAATCCGGTCCACTCGTCATCTGTCTGGACAGCGGGGCCGGGCAGCCTTTCGTCGACGACGTACGGACGGAATGCCGCCGTCTGGATCATCCGGCGGGCGGCGCGACAGCCTGCAATGAGACCCGGCAGGTCTTCGTCGGCGATCAGGCCGATGTCGATGCGCGGCAGGGCGCGGGGATCGCGCGAGTGCAGCGAGACGCGCCCGCGGGCCGACGGCCGGCAGCGGCTGACGATAAAATTCACCGCGCCGCGCGCATACGCCTCGCCCTTGCTGGTGGCCGACGCGAACGAGAACGGCGCGAACAGCACTTCGATGTCCGGACGCTCGCCGGGCGCCGAAGTGTTGAAGAAGGCCACCGCCTGGCAGTAGGGACTGGTGGCGGGTCCGCGACCGGTCGCTGCCCATTGCGCGAGCGCCGCCGCCATCCGCGGCGGGCTCAGGGCGATGAGGTTGTACGTGTCGACGTTGACGTTCGCACTGAGCGTGACGTCCGGGTGCTCCTGCAGGTTGGCGCCCACACCGGGCAGGTCGTGCACGACCTCGATGCCCTCGGACCGCAGGTACTCGCCAGGCCCGACTCCCGAGAGCAGCAGCAGCTTCGGCGACTGGATCGCGCCGCATGACACGATGACTTCGCGTGCCGCCTTCGCAGTCAAGGTGCGTTCGCCCAGGCCGTAGACAACGCCGGTGCACTGCCGGCCCTCGAACGTCAGGCGGTGCGCGAGCGCGTTCGTGACGATCCGCAGGTTGTCGCGCCGCCATGCTGGCAGGAGGTACGCGCGCGAGGCCGGGTCGCGCCACCCGTGGGTCTGCGACACCTGGGCCAGCGCGGCGCCGTACTGCCTGGCGCCGTTGTAGTCGTCGGTGGTGGGAATGCCGATTTCCTCGGCAGCCTTGACGAACACCGGGGACAGCGGGTGCACGGACCGCAACTGCGACACCGATACCAGGCCGTCACGACCGCGCATCGCGTCGTCGCCGATTTCGGTGCCCTCCAGTCGCTTGAAGTAGGGCAGCAGTTCATCGAACGACCAGCCGGTGGCGCCCAGCGCCGCCCAGTCGTCGAAATCCTCGCGCTGGCCGCGCGAGAAGAACAGGCCGTTGATGGCGCTGCCGCCGCCGAGGGTCTTGCCGCAGGGAAAGCGGTCCACCCGCCCGTTGCGCGTCGGGTCGGGCTCGACCGGGTAATGCCACGCGATCACGGGGCTCTGCATCGCACGCCCGACCGCCGCGGGTATCTGGATC
>JANPDV010000568.1:0-5083 GCA_031431655.1 Gammaproteobacteria bacterium
GCGGCGAGGTTGTTGATGTTGACCTCGATCAGGTCGGTGAGCCGATTGCGCGGCGCGAACTCCTCGAGATAGATCGCGGCCGCGACACCGATCGGGAACGACAGGAGCAGCGTCACCAGCAGCGTCAGCAGTGTGCCCATCAAGGCGCCGCCGACACCCGCAACCTCGGGGTCGCGCGAATCGCCGTGCGTGAAGAAGCCGCGGTTGAAACGTTTCTCGATGCTGCCCTTTCGCTCCAGGGCCTCGACCCAGCGCAATTGGTCGTCGGAGATCCGCCGCTCTTCCGCGGGCGCCTTGCGGTCCGCGCGGCCCTTGATCAGCCAGTCGACTTCATCACTGAGCAGCACCCACACGGACTGACGCGTCCCGATCAGCGACGGATCCGCAACGACCGCCTGCTGCAGTTCGAACTGAGCACCGCTGGACACCAGGCCGACCAGCTCGCGCAGCGCCTTGCGGCCTTCGACCTCGGGAAACTGCGCGCGCAGCGACGCACGGACCAGCGCCTGATAATCGGCCGAGACCAGCTGGTCGCGCACGCGCGTGCCCGCCGGATCGATCAGTTCGGGGTCGTAGAAGACGTCGAGCTGCAGCTGCGACTGCCGGAAGACAGAGGCGCCCTGGCCGATGACGGAACCGAAAAGGAACACCACCGCTACGACGCCCGCGAGTGTCGCCAGCATGCCGTAGGCGCGGAAGCGCATCTCTGCGAGGTAACGGCGCCGCAGGCTATTCGCGACCTTGGCCTGGGTTGCCGCTGCCGAGAGCGGCCGCCAGGTCGACGCGACTGCGTTACTCGTACTGTTCACGGTACCTCCTCACCACGTACAGCGCGAGCACGTTCAACACCAGAGTGACCAGGAACAGCATCAGGCCGAGTGCGAATGCCGCCAGCGTCTTGGGGCTGTCGAACTCCTGGTCGCCGACCAGCAGGGTAACGATCTGGACAGTGACGGTCGTGACGGCCTCGAACGGGTTGGCCGTGAGGTTGGCAGCGAGCCCCGCGGCCATCACCACGATCATGGTCTCGCCGATCGCGCGCGACACGGCCAGCAGCATGCCGCCGACGATGCCGGGCAGTGCCGCGCGCAGCACGACCTGCTTGATGGTCTCGGAACGCGTCGCGCCGAGCGCATACGCTCCATCGCGCAGCGACTGTGGCACTGCAGTGATCATGTCGTCGGTGAGCGATGACACGAAGGGCACGATCATGACACCCATGATGAGCCCGGCCGCGAGCGCGCTTTCCGTGGCGACATTCAGCCCAACAGACTCGCCCCAGACGCGGAGAGCGGGCCCGACGGTCAGAGCAGCGAAGAAACCGTAGACCACGGTAGGCACGCCTGCGAGGACTTCGAGCAGCGGTTTGACGGCGGAACGAACTTTGCGCGGCGCGTACTCAGCGAGGTAGATCGCGGACAGCAGCCCGATCGGTGCCGCAACGACCATCGCTATCGTCGAGATGAGCAGAGTACCGGCGAACAGCGGCACGGCACCGAATGAGCCGGTGGCGCCCACCTGGTCCGCCCGGATCGCCATCTGCGGGCTCCATGTCGTGCCGAAAAGTAAATCGGTCACAGGCACTTTGCCGAAGAAACGCAACGACTCGAACGCGATCGACAGCACGATGCCCAGGGTCGTCAGCACCGCGACACCCGAGCATCCGAAGAGAATCCACTCCAGCACGCGCTCGACCGAAACCCGCGCGCGCATTTCGGGATGAATGCGGCCGCGCGCCACGAAGGCGCCGATGGCGCCTGCTCCCAGCACCAGCACCGTCAGCGCCAGGCGGGCGATACCCCGCAACTCCAGGTACTCAGCGGCGGCGGCCTGTGTGGACGGCGCCACTGCGGAGGCCGGGATGTTGCCAGCGACGACGTTGCGCATGTCGTTGAGCACGAGACCCATCTGGTCCGCCGGCAGGCCCTGCACTTCGCTCGGCAGGTGCGATACCACCAACCGGACGAGCAGCGTGTCCTGAAAGGCGGTCCATAGGCCGAAGATCAGCAGCGCGGGCATTACGCACCACATCGCTGCCAGCAGTCCGTAGTGGCCGGGCAATGAGTGAAGTTTGCGAATGCCGCGCGAGCCGCCGACAACGGCGAGCGATCGCGACTTGCCGAGCCAGAATGCAACCATGGACATGGCAAGAAGCACGACCAGAAGCAAAGACGGTGTCATGTATCGACCGACCCCTGTTTGCGGTCGCTGCCTGGCGCCGCCCCCTGTTGTTCGTGACTCAACTGCCGCTGGACGCCTGGATGCAGCTCGCTGCGCCTGGCATCGCTACCCCTGAAGTTTGCCCGAAAAGTCACGCCGGCTCACCGGCGCGGGGGTCTTCAACCCGCGCCAGCCACCTTCGGAGGCTCGCCTCGACCAACGCATGGTGCAGGTCAATTGTTTCAGGTGCGTTGCGGCCGGTGCCCCGCAGGAACTCCGCCCGCCTATCGGTCGATTGGCTGCCCCGCGCTGGTGAGGGCGGGGCAACTTTGCCTTTACCTCAGAACGTCATGTTCAGGTCGAGCTGCAAACGCTTGTAATCGCGGTCGAACACATTGGCTGCAGTCGGGATGGTGACCGCTGCTGCGACATCGTTGTTCGTCTTGTTCAGCAGGTAAGTCATGTTCACGCGCCAGTTGCGCGCGAACTGGTAGGCGAAGCGGATGGAACTGCCGTCGCCGTCGGTCGCGCCGGCAGCGAAGTCCGAGTCCACCCACTGGCCGTAAAGCGCGTCCTTCTCGATCTTCTGATACATGTAGCCGAACTCCCAGGTGCCCGGCGTGCTGACGCGGCCGTACTGAAAGCCCAAAGCGTATGCCGTATCCAGCCCCTTCGGGATGTTCAGGCTGGTGTTGGTCGAGGCGAATGCGAAGTCTGCCTTGCCGTTCTGCGCGTAGTCGGCGTAGAACAGCAACGGCTGCCCGGCCACCTTGATCTGGAACTCGCCGATCGCCTCGATGATGTCGTAGTCGTTCGCGAGGCAGGCAGAACCGACCGCAACCACGGAACGGCAGATCAGCCGGTTGGTCGTCGTGGAGTTGCCGAAGAAGCCACCGGCACCGCCGGCCTGGACGACGTTGTAGCCCTCTACACCGCCATTGTCGAAGTAGCCTGCCGCGAGCAGCCAGCGGCCGCCGTCGCCGAAGTTGGCGCGCCAGCCCACCTGCGCGCCGAACATGTTGGAGTCCGCCGCCGTGCTGCGCTCACTGAGCCGCGTTACGAAAGCGCTGGCGAACAGGCCAACGGCACCCTGCTGGTAGTTGACCGCCACGCCTTCCGGATTGATGTCGCCGTCGAAGAAGTAGGTCGACGTCCGCACCCATGGGTAGCGCATCTTGCCGAGCGTGAGTCGCCATTGCGCGTTCGGTGTCCATTCTGCGTACGCCGTGTCCAGATCCAGCGCCTTGCGCGAATTCGCGTCGGTCAGCGTCTGGTTGGAGGAACGCGCATCGTCGCCTTCAGTCGTGGTCGCCTGTACTTCCACCCGGACCGTATCGTTGACCCGGGCGAAGAACCCGGCGCGCATGCGGATGCGATCGCGATTGCGCTCGCGCAGTGTGAACTCCTGATCGATGTTCTCGTTGCGATAGCGCAGATCGCCCTTCCACTGCCAGCGGCCGACCCACTCGCCCACGTTGGCGCTGGTGCGGGCCAGGTTGTCGGTCGTGCGGTCGATCGCGTCCTGCTGCTCGGTATTCACCGCCACCTGCTCTTCGACCGCCTTGCTGGCCTGCGCGGCGGTCGCGGTGGCCGCTGTCTGGGCCTGCTCCAATTGGGCCAGCCGATCCTGCAAGGCCTGCAACTGCGCCTTCAACGCCTCCACCTCGGCCGCACTGACAGCAGGCGCAGGGGCCGGGCGTGCCACCTTGGCCGGCGTCTGCGCCTCGGCAACCTGGGCCGAGAGTGACAGCACCAGCACGCCAATCACGGCCGCGGAAACTTTGATGCTCGGATTCATGATCTGGTCTTCCTGAGTCAGTTCGGTTGGGTCCAGGTCGTCTGGGCTTGGGGCCAGCTACGGCGTGAACGTCTTGAGCGCCGTGGCGTCCGCGCGAACCCGTGCCAGCTCCGCCTTGGCGGGTGGGATCAGTCCTTTATCGGGGAGATAACCTTCCGCGCCCAGGGCCTTGTCGCTGGTGTACTCGGCGAGGAACTCCTTGATGCCCGGAATGACGCCGATGTGGGCTTTCTTGACGTAGATGAACAGCGGGCGCGCCGCGGGGTACTTGCCCGACGCGATCGTCTCGAGGGTCGGCTCAACGCCGTCGACCGTGCTGCCGCGCAGCTGGTCCTGGTTTTCCTCGAGGAAGCTGTAGCCGAAGATACCGAGCGCCCCCACGTTGGCTTCGATCTTCTGCACGATCAGGTTGTCGTTCTCGCCAGCCTCGACGTAGGCGCCGTCTTCACGAATCGTGTGGCACATCCGCTTGAAACGCTTTTCATCCTGGCCGCGCAGGGTGTTCAGCCACGGGTAGGTACGGCAGCCGCTCTCCATGTAGAGTTCGGCAAACGAGTCGCGAGTCCCTGAGGTCGGCGGCGGGCCCAGCACTTCGATCTTGATGTTCGGCAGCGACTTGTCGATGTCGCGCCAGTTCTTGTACGGGTTAGCGATCATCGTCGTCGGGTTTGCCGGGTCCGGGATCTGCTTCGCCAGGGCCAGGTAGACCTGCTTGCGCGTGATCTTGAACGGCGCAGCCTTCTTGCTTTCGGCCAGCACGATGCCGTCGTAGCCGACCCGCACTTCGACGATGTCCGTGACACCGTTCTTCTTGCAGGTGTCGAACTCGGCCACATTCATCCTGCGCGACGCATTCGCGATGTCCGGGTGCTGCACGCCGACGCCATTGCAGAAAAGCTTGATGCCGCCGCCGGTGCCGGTGCTCTCGACCTTGGGGGTCTTGAACTTGCCCTGGCGACCGAACTGCTCGGCAACGGTGGTGGTAAACGGATAGACGGTGGAGGAGCCGACGACATTGATGAAGTCGCGAGCGGCCTGAGCGGACGCCGTCTGCGCGGCAACGCCGGCGAACACCGCGGCGACCATGGCCCCTGTTACAGCAGTGTTACGGAAGAAGCGGGATAC
>JANPDV010000569.1:0-6515 GCA_031431655.1 Gammaproteobacteria bacterium
GACAACGACGGACACGTCGACATCTACATCAACAACGGCGGCCCGTCGAACACCTTGATCAACGACGTGATCGGGGACTTTCCGCCGTTCGTGCAGTTCTATATCGCGTGGCTGCCGGCGCAGAACACGCTGCTGCGTAACCGTGGCGACGGCACGTTCGTCGACCTCACGAAGGGTTCGGGCGCCGAAGGGCTCGGAATCGGCTCGGGCGTTGGCGCCGCCGACATCAATGCGGACGGCTTTCCGGACCTGTTCGTCACCAACCGCACCTATTACTCAGCTGGCAAGCGCGTCAGCGCGGAGCCAGGCCAGAACCGGCTGTTCGTCAACCGCGGTAACCGCAACGGCTGGATCCGGGTGCGGTTGCAGGGCACGCGCAGCAACCGCAACGCGTACGGGGCTACCGTCATCGTACGGTCCGGCGATCTCGTGCAGTACCAGGAAACCCAGAGCGCCCATGGTTACAACTCCACCAGTGATCCGGTGCTGACCTTCGGTCTCGGTTCGCGCACGCAGGTCGACAGCATTGAGGTGCGCTGGCCGGGCGGGGGTGTCCAGCGCATCGAGAAGCCGGCGATCCGCGGCACCGTGCGCATCGTGGAAGCTGCGCCGTGAACGTCAGCCTCGGTCGCATCGTGCTGTCGTTTGTCGTCGGGTTCGTTTTCACCAGCGGCCTGAACTGGTTCGTGGCTGAGAAGATCCTCAACCCCTTGATCAAGCCGGGCCTGGGTCCGCTGATGCGTACCGGCGCCGACACCCAGATCGCCGTACTGACCGGCGGATTCGCACTGATCGTGCTGGTGCTGTGCATGCTGCTGGCGATGGTGAACCGGCCGGCGCACTGGGCCGCTCGCGGCGTCGCGGTCGGTGGCCTGATGTCGCTGGCCTGCTTCTTCGGCACGTACACTTTCCTCTCCGGCTGGACCGTGCTGCCGACGGCGGAGATGTGTCGAACCGCTATCGCGGATACGGTGACCGTGATGGCCGGGGCCATCGTCATTGCGTTCGTGCAGCGCCCGTCGCGTTGACCTCGAACACCCGCGCGTATGGCAGGTTCCTGTAATCGAGCCGCAATTCCGACAGCAGGGTGAGCTGCGGGTAGCGCGCCGGTGCATCGTCGGCCAGCAGTGCCTTCACCAGCGGCCGGTCAGGGTCCTGTTCCATGCCCTGCGGCACAGTCACATAGCCGGTCGGGCTGATGTAGAACAGGCTCTCGGTGCGCACGTAGACGTACCGCAGGTCGGTTCGCTCGCGCAGCACTTCGTCGACGCTCAGTGACATCAGCCGGTCGCCTTCCCTGGCCCGTGATTGCTGCGCGGGGGTCAGCAGGAAGTTGTTGGCGATCACGCTGCACTCGGTGTGATAGCGGACGTAGTGACCATCGTTCGCCAGGCTCAGTACCAGCCCGGGTCGCGCACGACATGCCGCTGCCAGCGTCGGGAAGACCGGCTGGGTTGCCTGGTAGTAGGGATCCATCCCCAGCGGCTTGCGCGTGGTCGCGATGGCAACGGCCGGCATGATCATCAAGGCGACGGCCACCGCGCCGAACCCGGCCAACGGCCAGGTTGGCGCCAAGCTCCTGCTGTGCGCGGCGCGCGCCAGCAACAGCAACGGCACCAGGTACAGCAGGACACTGCCGAAATAGTGCAGACGCAGCTGCAGGGGCAGCAGTACGGCGCCGAACAGCGCGAATGCCCAGAAGTAGCGCAGCGCAGGCTGGGTATCGCGCCACAGGCCGAGCAGGGCGCCCAGCGCCACGAACGGATACAGCAGCACGAGGACGCTGTACTGATTGATCAGCGACGACCAGCCGCCGCGGTCCAGCAGCGTGATCCAGGATTGCGTCTCGCTGATGGTGCCGATCGAAGCCATTGCGCCTGACAGGAACTCGCGCGCCAGCAGCAGTTGCGCGACGGTGGGTGCGGCGATCACGACGGCGATGGCGGCTGCGATGCCGATACGGCGCGCCGTCGCGGGTCCGGAGCTCCATGACCACAGCAACGCGCTGCTGCCCAGCGCGAGCCAGGGCTGGAACCACGACAGATAGGCCAGGTCGAAGCGACCCTCGCGCAGTGGCAGTGAAGGCAATGCAATGGCGAGCGTAGTCGCCAGCAGTGCGGCGGCAGTCCAACGCACGGTCCTCGGGGTCTCGGTGCCGCGCAGCCAGACGAGACCCAGGGCGCCTAACAACGGCAGCTGCAGGA
The DNA here is from genome assembly GCA_031431655.1 of Gammaproteobacteria bacterium. Lineage (GTDB taxonomy): Bacteria > Pseudomonadota > Gammaproteobacteria > Steroidobacterales > Steroidobacteraceae > UBA964. The sequence goes on from JANPDV010000569.1 coordinate 2,205, forward strand.
TGCTGAGGGCGCTGTGTACGCCCACGGCGAGGCCGAGAACGACGCCGAGCGCGACCGCCAGGTCCCGGCGCGCCGGGGCCCGCAGCCAGGCCAGGCCGATCGCAAGGGTGGCGAGCACCATCAGGTGCTCGGCGAAATGATGATCGGTCATGCCGACGGCATAGGCCAGCACGTTGCGCGGGTACAGCGCCGTCAGCGCCGCGGCCGCGACGATACCCGCGGCGCCGAGTCCCAGCTGCGCGGCGATCCACGCCGCCAGCAGCACGGCAATCGCGCTCGCGAGCGGCGCAATGTAGGCGAGCGCGGCATCGGCGCTGGCAGCCAGTCCGCTCGCGAGCGCAGCGCGTGTGATGCGCGCCATTGCATAGTCGTAGGCCCAGGGCCAGGTGATCAACTCACCGCGCGGCGGGTCGACGCGCGCATCGAATTGGTAGAACGAGCCCGGCTCGGCCGCTGTGTCGAGGATGCGGCGCGAGTGGTAGAACGAATCGTTGCCGACCGGAACGAAGCCTGCGGCGGCACGTGTCGCGGAAACTGGCAGTACGGCGAGCACTACTGCCAACAGTGCCGCCATGCCGATCGCCAGCGCGAGCAGCAGGCGGCTGGCGCTGGTGCCGGGCGCTGCCGGTCCCGGTCCCGGCGCCGGTGGACTGGTAGGCGGCGCGTCGGTCAATTCGGCTGGCCCGACCTGCGTTCGTCGTTGCGGACGCGTGTCAGGCGCAGATGCGCGCGGTCCGCGCGACCCTGGAACAGCGACCCATCGGCGTTGTAGCCGTTGTCGTCGATCCAGAGCTCCTCGGGGTTCAACACCCACTCGTTCTGCCAGCGCAAACGGCGCGTGTCGCGGGCCGTCATCGTGCAGCTGTCTTCCGTCGCGGCATCGGCGACACGCCCAACGAGCTGCCTGCCGTGAAGGCGCCACAGCACCGTGCAGTTGGCGCCATAGGCGGGATCGAACGCGACCTTGCCCCAGAGGTCCGGACGCGAGCCGAGGTTCTCGAACTTCGCAGCGTCGAGGATGCGACGACCCACCATGCCGACGGCGCGCCGCTTGTCGTCGATGGCCACGACCAGCAGCTGCGGCTGTACGGGAGCGAGCGGATCGCTTCGCCGACCCCCAAGGCGCGTCTGGCTGACAAACACGTACTCGCCGAGTTGCGGTGCGTCGATGCGCGTGATCTGGCGCAATTGGCGCTGGTGCAGCCCGGACGGCGGTGCGCCAACGGCCGTTTCCAGGTCCACCTGGGCGGCGCTCGAGTACTCGCCCGGCAGCCACGCGGCAAGATCGCGCAGCACCTGCTTGAGTTCGAGGTCCGCGGCCTGCGCCGGTCGCGCAATGAGCAGGGCCATCAGCAGTACGACCCCGGAGAAAAGGCCGAGTCTGCGGCGCCCCATGCCGCCGCACCGGCTGCGTCCAGGCGTGCTCGTACGAAGCAAGAAACCCCCTTGATTGTCCCCGGGGCCGGCACGGCCCAGTGGAATTGGCGGAGCCCCGGCAGAGCGCGCAAAATCACCCGGCTCGCAAAGATGCTAACAGGACCCATCTCATGCTGCTAAGGCAGACTCGCGCTCCGCTGCGCTCGCTCTCACTCGTGGCGGCGACCGCTGCCTCGGTGCTGCTTACGGGTGTTGGCACAGCGCAGACCGCTGATCCAGCCGTGGGCCAGGCCGCGCCTGCGGCGACTCCGTCACCCGCGACGTCGCCGCCCGTCGAGTCCGGAGGCCGTGCGGCGATCGGCAGTTTCGGCTTCGATCTCGCGGGGCGCGATCTGGACGTGAAGCCTGGGGATGACTTCTTTCGCCATTCAGGCGGCGGCTGGATGCGTGCCAATCCGATTCCTGCAGATCTTGCGAGATGGGGCAGCTTCGACCAGCTCGCGGCGAAAGCGGAGTCCGACATCCGCGCCATCATCGATGAACTGGTGGCTAAGCCACAGGTCCCGGGCTCCAACGAACAGAAGATCGCGGATTTCTACCGCAGCTTCATGGACCTCGAGGCCTTCGAAAAGCGCGGCATGGAACCGGCGGCGGCGGCGCTGGCAGACATCGCCAGGGCAAAGACGCATCAGGACATCGCGGCGCTGATCGCGCGGCCGGACCTTCCCGTCAGCGCGCCAATCGCCTGGTACATCGGGCTCGATCGCAAGAACCCCGATCGCTACGTCATCACCATCCTGCAGTCCGGTCTCGGCCTGCCGGAGCGCGAGTACTACAGGCGCAACGACTCGGAGTTCGGCGGGATCCGTGCCCGTTACCTGGCGCACGTTTCCAGGCTGCTGGCGCTCGCGGGGCAGCCGGCTGCCGATGAAACCGCGTCGCGCATCCTGATGCTCGAGAGCGAGATCGCCGAACTGCACTGGCCGGTGGCCAGGCGGCGCGATCCCGGGCTCACCTACAACCTGCGCACACGCGCGCAGCTGGAAGCGCTGGCGCCCGACTACCCCTGGTCTGCGGCCCTGGGAGCTGCCGGTCTCGGCAAGGAGCGCGAGTTCATCGTCAGCGAGCTCGATGCCATCGGGCCGCTGGCCACTCTCTTCAAGGCAACGCCGGTCGATACCTGGCGTTCGTACCTTACCTATCACTACCTGCGCAACACGGCCGTATTGCTGCCCGCAGCCTTCGACGAAGAGGTATTCGGATTCTTCGGCAAGACGCTCAACGGCCAGCCTGAGCAACGACCGCGCTGGAAGCGCGCGATCACGGCGCTCGACGGAGCGCTGGGCGAGGCGCTCGGCGAGATCTACGTGAAGCGGCACTTCCCGGCCGAGTCCAAGGCGAAGATGCAGAGCCTGGTCGACAACCTGCGCGCGGCCTTCCGCGAGCGCATCGACCAGCAGCCGTGGATGACGGCGGCCACCAAGAAGGCGGCGCAGGACAAGCTGGCGCTGTTCCGGGCCAAGATCGGCTATCCGGACCGCTGGCGCGACTACGGCAAGCTCGAGGTCCGCGCCGGCGATGCGTTCGGCAACGCCGCCCGTGTGCGCGTGTTTCTCGACGACATCGAGCGCGCGCGCCTGGGTCGAAAGTCGGACCGGGACGAGTGGGCGCTTACGCCGCAGACCGTCAACGCCTACTACGTGCGCGAGTTCAACGAGATCGTATTCCCCGCTGCGATCCTGCAGCCGCCGTTCTTCGATCCGAACGCCGATCCGGCAATCAACTACGGCGGTATCGGCTGGACGATCGGCCATGAGATGGGACATGGCTTCGACGACCAGGGCTCGAAGTTCGATGGACGCGGCGTGCTGCGCAACTGGTGGAGCGCCGAGGACGAAGCCGCCTTCAAAGTGCTGGGAGATCGGCTTGCGAGCCAGTACGCCGCCTTCGAGGCACTGCCGGGGCTGAAGCTGAACGGGCGGCTCACTCTCGGCGAGAACATCGGTGATCTCGGTGGCATGTCGATTGCGCACGCGGCCTATCTGCGCTCGCTCGGCGGCAAGGAGCCCGCGGTTATCGAGGGGCTCACGGGCGAGCAGCGCTTTTTCCACGCGATGGGCCAGGTGTGGCGCAACCTGTATCGGGAACAGCGGCTGCGCACCCAGGTCATGGTCGGTCCGCACAGTCCGCCGGAGTTTCGCGTCAATGGCGCCGTACGCAACATGGACGCGTGGTACGAGGCATTCGACGTGAAGCCGGGCGACAGGCTGTACCTGCCGCCCGGCGAGCGCGTGCACATCTGGTGACGGGCGCCGCTGGTGACTCGGGCCAGCAGGCGTTCGGGTCGGGCGGAAGCTAGTTCTTGCGGAACACGCTCGCGCCGCGAGCGCGGCCCTGGGCGCGGCGTTCGTCGATGATCCGCTTGGAGTAGCTCCACGTAGTCTCGTTCTTGGCCAGGCCTTCCCATTTCGCCGGCGCTTCCAGGTATTTCGGGTGGTTCTGCTCGGTGTAGGCCTTGATGTTCGCGGGCAGGTCGGCCCAGCCGCGGATCAACTTGAACGACTGCGAGTGATAGATCAGCGTGCCCGGTCGGTCACCCATTTCCATGAACGGCAGCCACATCGCGATGCGCTTCCAGGAGGTGTGGCATTCGGCCGAGGTGACCTTCGGGTCGTTGACCTGCTTCATGCTGCCGGTAATTGCCCACAGTTCGCCCGACTGATACAGATCCTGCTGCGACTGCAGCGGGTACTCCTTGCGCGTGATCGGGCTCTTTTCCGTTGAGCGCAGCACGTCGAGCTGGAAGATCAGGCGATCGCCGTAGGTCATGTACGGGTAGGGCGGTGCAAATGGCCCGCCGCTGAGGGTGTACAGCCGGTTCACCGGGTCGTTGAGGATGTGCAGAACTTCCACACGCTTATTGGTGATGGGGTT
>JANPDV010000570.1:0-16855 GCA_031431655.1 Gammaproteobacteria bacterium
CCTCGACACCAAGTGCAAGCTCGACTCGCGCCCCGGCCAGCACGGCGCGAAATCGACGCGCATCTCGGAGTACGGCACGCAGCTGCGCGAGAAGCAGAAGATCCGCCGCATGTACGGCGTGCTCGAGCGCCAGTTCCGCAACTACTTCGACAAGGCGATCACCAAACGCGGCGCCACCGGCGAAGTGCTCCTGCAGATGCTCGAGAGCCGCCTCGACAACGTGGTCTACCGCATGGGCTTCGCGTCCACGCGCGCCGAGGCCCGCCAGCTCGTCAGCCACAAGGGCGTCGAAGTAAATGGCCAGGTCGTCACGATCGCCTCCTATCAGGTGGCCGCCGGCGACGTCATCCAGATTCGTGAGAAGTCGCGCAAGCAGCTTCGTATCCAGAGTGCAATGCAGATCGCTGCGCAGGTTGGTTTGCCCGAATGGGTTGAAGTCAACGACAAGGAGATGAAGGGCACTTTCAAGCAGGTCCCGGCGCGGGACGAAGTGCTGCCCGACATCAACGAGAACCTCGTCATCGAGCTCTACTCCAAGTAACCCGGCCGAACTGATCCATCAAGGAAATTAATATGCAGGGTTCCGTTTCTGAGTTCCTCAAGCCCCGCGTCGTGAAGGTCACGCCGGTTGCGCCACGCCAGGCCCGCGTCGTGATCGAGCCGTTCGAACGCGGTTTTGGTCACACTCTGGGCAACGCGCTGCGGCGCGTGCTGCTGTCGTCCATGCCCGGCGCGGCCATCACCGAAGTCGAAATCGACGGCGTGCTGCACGAGTACACCAGCATCGAAGGCGTGCAGGAAGACGTCGTTGACGTGTTGCTGAACCTCAAGCAGGTCGCACTGCGCATGCACACCCGCGACAGCGCGGAGCTGCGCCTGTCGAAGAAGGGCCCGGGCCCTGTCACTGCCGGCGACATCCAGACGGACCACGACGTCGAGGTTGTCAATCCGGAGCTGGTGCTTGCCAACCTCACCAAGGCTGGCGAACTCAACATGTTGCTGCGTGTGGAGCGCGGCCGCGGCTACCGCCCGGCGATCCAGAAGGCCATGTTCGAAGAGCAGACGCGCCCCATCGGCCGGCTGCAACTGGACGCCACGTTCAGCCCGATCCGCCGCGTCACCTACTCGGTCGACGCGGCCCGCGTTGAACAGCGCACCGACCTCGACAAGCTGATTCTCGACATCGAGACCAACGGCACCATCGACTCGGAGGAAGCCATCCGCCGGGCTGGCAGCATCCTCAAGGACCAGCTGTCGGTGTTCGTCGACCTGCAGGGTGAGGAAGAGGCGGGTCAGAAGCCACAGGACATGCAGTTCGATCCGATCCTGCTGCGGCCGGTGGACGAGCTGGAGCTGACGGTTCGCAGCGCCAACTGCCTCAAGGCGGAGAACATCCACTACATCGGCGATCTCGTGCAGCGCACCGAGGTCGAGCTGCTGCGTACGCCGAACCTCGGCAAGAAGTCGCTCACCGAGATCAAGGAAGTCCTGCAGAGCCACGGGCTCATGCTGGGAATGCGGCTGGACGGTTGGCCGCCGGCCGGACTGCGGCACGAGGAAGAACGCGGCTTGATGTAAGCCTTTTCCACTTCACAGGCAGTTCACAAGGCTGAAGCGCGACAGGTGCGCTTCGCCCCTTCGCTCGAGGTTTTTCAGTCATGCGTCATCGTCTATCCGGGCGTCAGCTGTCGCGCAACGCCCCGCACCGGCACGCGCTCCTGCGCAACATGAGCGTGTCGCTGCTGCGCCATGAGACCATTCGGACCACCTTGCCGAAAGCCAAGGAGCTGCGGCGAGTGGTGGAGCCCTTGATCACCCTGGGCAAGACGGACAGCGATGCCCATCGCCGACTGGCCTTCGCGCGGCTGCGGGATACGGCCGTGGTCGAGAAGTTGTTCGTCGACATCGGCCCGCGCTTCAAGGCCCGGCCGGGTGGCTATACGCGCATCCTGCGCATGATGCCGCGTCCGGGGGATTCGGCGCCGATGGCGCTGATGCAGCTCGTGGACCGGGCGTCAGCCGAGGCGGCACCCGCCGCGGGCGAGGACGCGCCTGCTGCCAGGAAGGCGGCTTCGAAGAAGCCTGCCGCTGCGGCCAAGGCAAAGCGCGCGCCGCGCAAGAAGGCCGTCGCCGCCTGAGTCGGGATCATCGCGGCGCCCTCGTCGCTGCAGCCGGTGCTGGGCCGCTGGCCCGCAACGAGCCCTTTGGAACCCGGACGGCCGGCGGACCACTCCGTCGGCCGTTCTGCTTTGGGGCGGCCGCCGCGCAGCTTCCCCCGCCGCACCGGAGATTGGCGCGTTTCACGCCGCATCGGGTGCACCAGGATCGCATCCTGGTCAGCACTTTGCCCTGCTTCCCTCAACTGTCATATTCTGGTGTCGGCACGCGCGTCCCCGGACGCGCGTCGATACAAGACCAATAACCAGCCAGGGGAGCTATCCAGTGAGCATTACCTCCGAGTTCAAAGAGTTCGCCATGAAGGGCAACGTGGTCGACATGGCGGTCGGCATCATCGTCGGCGGGGCGTTCGGCAAGATCGTGTCGTCATTCGTCGGCGACGTGGTGATGCCGCCCCTCGGCAAGGCGATAGGCGGGGTGAACTTCTCCGACCTGGGAACCAGCCTCGGCATGGGTGCCGACGGCAAGACCGAGGTGATGCTGAAGTGGGGTGCGTTCCTGCAGACGATGTTCGATTTCCTGATCATCGCGATCGTGCTGTTCTTCGCACTCAAGGGCATCAACAAGCTGAAGAGCCCGCCGCCCGCCGCAGCCGCCGCGCCGCCGGCCCAGGAAGTGCTGCTCGGCGAGATTCGCGACCTGCTGAAGAAAGGCTGACCGCCAGCATTCGCCCACAGAGGTCGCCAAGGGCTCGCCGCCACGCTGTGCAGCATGGCGGCGGGCCTGGGGCACGGCACCGGACGATTGCCGGCAGACCTTGCGGCGCCAGGCGCCCGCAGCGTCAGCCGTCTGCGGCGGCGAACGCCGGGCGGGTGAGGTTCTCGCAGCCCGTCTCGGTCACGGCCAGGTTGTCCTCGATCCGTATGCCACCGAAGTGGCTGAGTCGTGCGACGCGCTGCCAATCGATGCTGCGGCCCATCGAGCTGCTGCGCGCTGGCTCCAGCAGGGCCGGGATGAAATAGAGACCGGGCTCCATCGTCACGACCATGTTCGGTTCAAGCCGGCGTGTCAGTCGCAGCGCAGGATCAAGCGCAGGCTGGGGCAGCTGGCCGCCATCAGGATCGGCGAGAAAACCGCCCACGTCGTGCACCTGCAGCCCCAGCAGGTGGCCCAGGCCGTGTGGAAAGAACAGCCTGGCAGCGCCGCTGGCAACTGCCGCATCGGCCGAGCCGAAGATGACTCCGGATTCGCACAGCAGCTGGGCGATGCGCTGCACGGCGAGCTGGTGCAGCTGCGGCCACGGCCGACCCGCGCGCACCTCGTCGCACAGCCCGCGTTGCAATGCGTCCATGCCGTTGATCAGTTCGGTGAACTCCGAGTCGGCCCCATCGCGAACCCAGGTGCGCGTGATGTCGCTGCCGTAGCCACGCCAGGTCGCGCCGGCGTCGATCACCAGCGAGTCGACCGTCGCTGGCGGGTCACGGTCGAGCGTTTGATGGTGCAGTGTGGCTCCGTGCTCATTCACTGCCACGATGGCGTTGTACGGCAATTCCTGCTCGCGCTGGCGGCAGGCTCGGAGGAAAGCCACATGGATGTCGTACTCGGCCGCGCCGTCGCGAAAAGCGGCGCGCGCCGCGACGTGACCGCTGGCGGCGATCCGATTCGCTTCCCGCAATGCTTCTATCTCGTAGCGGGACTTGCAGCCGCGGGCGAAGTCGAGACGATGCAGCAGATGCTCCGGATTGATGCTGCCGATCCCCCAGCTGACCAGCTCGGGAAATGGCTCACGATGAACGCGACACGCGCCAGGGATGCCGGCAGCGCCGCGCGCACGCGGTCGCGCGCCGGCACTTCGACGACATCGAATTCGCTGACCCAGGGTTCGGCTGGCAGAGCCGCCGCGCGGTGCCAGAAGTCGCCCGGCTTATGGAAAACCAGCCGCGGGCGCTGGCCTGGCACGAAGAACAGGAAGCTTCCCGCCGCGTCGGCGAGCGGCACCCAGTGCTTGAAGCCCGGGTTGATGCGGAAAGGATACGTCTGGTCGTCGCGAAAGATGAACGGGGGTTCGCCGGCGAAGACGAGTAGCGCGTCGTAGCCACTGCGAGCCAGGGCCGCGGCAGTGGACTGTGCCAGCTCCTCAATGTGTGTTCGGAAAAGCTCGGCAACCTGTTGTTTCATAGATACTAGTTCCTCGCGGCGCTGGCGGGTCCGTGGGATTGTAAGTCCCTGCACGCCGCTGTGCCGACTCATGAACGCTCGTCTGGAACCTGTTGCGCGGCGGCTGCGGAGGCTGCCTCGAACGTCGCGAAAACCTTGGATTACCGCTGTATTTCACGCGGGACGTGCTTGTCGTGTAACGCCGACAGGCAGCGCATTCAGCATTTGAATTCTGCCGCGGAGTCTCTACAATTCGCGCGCGATTTGCGTCGCCAGACAAACTAGCTAGGTTGTTTGAAGCTCATCCACGATCTCAACTTTTTGGGGAATCACCAAATGAAGACGAAGCTCGCTCTTAGCGCTGTTCTCGCGGCGCTTGTTCTGACCGCCTGTGCCAAGCAGGAAGCTGCTGCTCCTGAGGCCGCTGCTCCGGCCGCTGAAGCCGCTGCTCCGGCCGCCGATGCCGCTGCTGCTGCGGCCGATGCCGCTGGTGTTGCGGTCGATGCCGCTGGCGTCGCCGCTGGTGCCGCTGCTGACGCGGGTGCCGCTGCTGCCACCGCCGCCGGCGCTGCCGCGACGGACGCCGCTGCCGGTGCTGCTGCCGCTGCTGGCGACACGATGAACAAGGCCGCGGAAGAGATGAAGAAGTAATTCTCTTTCGAGAATTGCTTTCTTCCGAGCCTTTCGCTGGTTGCAGCCAGGCTCAAGACGGGCCCGGACGAGATGCCAAACCCATCTCCCCGGGCCCCGTCTTTTCTGGGACTCCATATCTTGCAGCCCTTGAGGGCGTGACATGACGATCAGCGTGCGGGATGCGCGTGCAACTCCAGCCGACAAGAGCTGGATAGCAGGCATTTATCGCGAGTACCTGGACGATCTGTCACCGACGGGCACTGGCGTGTTTCCCGCGCTGCGTGAGGTGGGCCATGCCGAGCCGGACCACGTGGAGCGCTGGTTCTCGGACGTCACCACGACGCCGTTGATAATCCTCCGCTCGCAGGCGCCAGCGGGTTTTGCGATGGTGGCGCGCGGCCCGCAATACGCCGCCGGCACTTCGACCCAGCCACGGGTCGATTACCGCATGGCTGAGTTCTTCGTCGCGCGGACGTTTCGCCGCCTCGGCGTCGGCCGTGCTGCCGTGCCGCTGATCCTCGATCGCTTTTCCGGGCGCTGGGAAATCTGCGAGTTCCAGCGCAACAGCGCCGCTGTGCAGTTCTGGCGCCGCGTCGTGGCACAGTACACGGGCGGCAAGTACACCGAGCGCCTCGTCAACGGCGAGGTGCGTCAATGGTTCGAATCCCGAGCGCGCGGTTCCGCGCCGTCACGCTAACAATTCCCGACCTGGGTCCACACGAATGAAAGACCTGTTGCGCCTTGCCGACCTGCTGTCACCCGACGAACGCCTGGTGCGCGACTCGGTGCGACGATTCGTCGATACCGCTGTGCTGCCGGGAATACGCGGCTGCTTCGAGGATCATCGCTTCCCGCGCGAACTGGTCGGTGAAATGGCGCAGCTCGGACTGCTGGGCTCGTCACTCGAGGGCTACGGTTGCGCGGGCCTGAACGCGACCAGCTACGGCGTGATCTGCCAGGAGCTGGAGCGCGGCGATTCGGCGATCCGCAGCTTTGTGTCGGTGCAGTCGTCGCTGTGCATGTACCCCATCTTTCACTATGGCAGCGAGGCGCAACGCGCGCGCTTCCTGCCCGGCATGGCGCGCGGCGAGATCATCGGTTGCTTCGGCCTTACCGAATCGCACGGGGGTTCGGACCCGGCCAACATGAAGACGGTGGCCAGGCGCTCGGGTGGGGACTGGCTCATCAGCGGCTCAAAGATGTGGATCACCAATGCGCCGATCGCGGACGTGGCCGTCGTCTGGGCGAGCACCGAGCAGGGGATCCGCGGATTCCTGCTGGAGCGCGGCATGCCGGGCTTCGAGGCACGGGAAATCGGCAACAAGTTCTCGCTGCGTGCTTCGACAACCGGCGCGCTGTTCTTCGACGCAGTGCGCGTACCAGAGGCCAACGTGCTGCCCGGCAGTACCGTCGGACTCAAGGCGCCGCTCTCTTGCCTGACCCAGGCGCGCTTCGGCATTGCCTGGGGCGTGCTGGGCGCCGCCGAGGCCTGTCTGGACGAGGTCCTCGCCTACACGCAAACGCGTGAACTCTTCGGGCGGCCGCTTGCGGCCAACCAGGCTATCCAGATCCGCCTTGCCGAGATGGCGCGGGCGATCACCATGGGCCAGCTGCTGGCGCAGCGTCTCGGCGCACTCAAGGACGCAGGCCAGCTGACGCCGGTGCAGGTGTCGCTGGCGAAGTGGAACAACTGCCGCGCTGCGCTCGATATCGCGCGCGACGCGCGCGACATGCTGGGCGGCGCAGGCATCAGCGCGGAATACGTCCCGATCCGACACGCGCTCAACCTCGAAAGTGTAATCAGCTACGAGGGCACCGAGACGATCCACCAGCTGACGCTGGGTCGTGAGCTGACCGGGATCAACGCATTCTAGGCGGGGTCGACCTTTCGGGCCGCGTCACGCGCGGGGCCGTGCCGGAGCAGTCACTGCTGCGGACGCATCGCGGCGGCCGGCATCCCGATGCCTGGGCAAACTACGCCGATTGCTTCTCGGTAACGGTGCCGCGCGCCGTCACGCTCGCGGAACTCATCGGGGCGTTCTATACCTCGCCGCTGTTCCGGCTCGAGCGCCTGATTCTCGCCGCGCTGCTGCGCATGCCGTCGACGGACGCGCAGGTCGCGGAACTCGCGGCTGGAAGTCGGCAGCGGTTCGCGGCGTGGCGCGTTGCCGAGCGCACCGATTCGCAGATTCTCTTGAGCGATTTCCGCGAACGGACCCGCTCGTGGCTGGCGGTGACGCCGGTCGGCGAGTCGTCGGCGCCACGTACGCTGCTGCAGTTCGGCTCGGGCGTCGCCGCTGCCGCGGCGTCACATCCCGACGGCTCGGCCGACTCGCGCGCCGGGCCGGCACCCGGCCGCAGCTTCCGCTGGCTGATGGCGTTCCACGTGGCGTACTCCCGGGCGCTGCTGGCAGCGGCAGGACGCCGCCTGACCTAGCAGCCTCGCACCGGCGACTACACCCAGCCCTGCAGCCACTGCGTGGGGTCGGTGAGCTCGCGCCAGCGGATGATGCTGGAGCGCTTCGAGATCACGGCTTCGATTTCCACGGACTCGATTGGCGCGTCCGGCGGATCGGGCTGCACGACCCGCGTGACCAGGAAGTGTTTCTCGCGCCGGCGCGGTGCGGTGGTTGTCCACTTGCTCAGCTTGAGCTTGGCCGGATTGAGGTGACGACGGCGGGGTGCGCGAGGGGTGCGCACGGCGGCGGGCCTCATGGCGCCGGATGCAGGTGCGACCAGAAGCGCTCGCGCAGCCTGGCCTTGAGGATCTTGCCGGTGGCCGTCAGCGGCATCTCGCTGACGACTACCACGTCGTCCGGCAGCCACCACTTCGCCATTCGGGGTGTCAGGAACTCCAGCAGTTCGTCGCGCGTCGGGACCAGGCCTTCCGCGGGCACCACGACCAGCACCGGGCGCTCGTCCCACTTGGGGTGATAGGCGGCGACGGCCGCCGCGAGCGCCACCTTCGGATGCGACATCGCCGCGTTCTCGAGATCGATCGAGCTGATCCACTCACCGCCTGACTTGATGACGTCCTTGGTGCGATCAGTGATCTTCATGTAGCCGAGCGCGTCCCAGGTTGCGACGTCGCCCGTGGGGAACCATCCCCGGGTGTCGAGGACGCTGCCGCCTTCGCCCCTGAAATAGCCCGACGAGACCCACGGGCCGCGCACCCAGAGCGGACCGAAAGTCGCGCCGTCGCGCGGCGCCACGGCGCCCTGTGAGTCGCGGACCTCGATCTCGACGCCGAAGGGCACGCGTCCCTGCTTCAGCAATTGCGTGCGCTGGTCTGCGGCAGGCAGGGCGAGCACCTCGGCGGTCGGTGTGCCGATCACTCCGATCGGACTCGTTTCGGTCATCCCCCAGCCGTGAATCGCGCGCACACCATAGCTCTCGTGCAGCGCCTGCTGGACCGCCGGCGGCAGCGCCGTACCCGCGACCAGGCAGCGCTCGAGGTCCGGCAGGCTCGCCCGCTGTTCCTGCATCCAGGCGATCAGGGTGGTCCAGATCGTCGGCACGCCCACGGAGAACGTGACCCGTTCGTCGCGCAGCAGCTGGTGCAGGCTGGCCGGGTCGGCGCGATTGCCAGGCAGCACGAGCTTCGTGCCTACCATCGGACAGCAATACGGCAGTGACCATCCGTTGGCATGGAACATCGGCGCGATCGGCATGACGCAGTCGCGGCTGGACAGTGCGAAGACGTCAGGCTGGGTGCAGACCAGCGCATGCAGCAGCGTGGATCGGTGGCTGTAGAGCACGCCCTTCGGATTGCCGGTGGTGCCGGAGGTGTAGCAGAGCGAGGACGCGGCATTCTCGTCGAGCGCAGGCCACTCGAAGCCGCCGGGCGCGTCGCGCAGCCAGTCTTCGTAGGCCTGGAGTTTCAGCGTGGTGTCGCCGGGCAGGGCCGCCCGATCGCACAGCACCACGATCCGTTCGACGCTGGGGATGTCGGCCGCGATCGCCTGTACGATCGGCAACAGGTCGGCGTCGACGAACAGCAGCCGGTCCTCGGCGTGGCCGACAATGTAGGCAATCTGCTCGCGGAACAGCCGCGGATTGACGGTGTGCAGCACGGCCCCCATGCCCGAGACGCCAAAGAAGCATTCGAGGTGTCGGTACGAGTTCCAGGCCAGAGTCGCGATGCGGTCGCCCGGACGGATGCCGTAGGCAGTCAACGCCGCGGCGAGCTGGCGTGCACGCTGCTCGACGCGGGCGTAGTCGGTACGGTGGACCGAGCCGTCGCCCAGTCGCGAGATGACCTCGCGACGACCGTGATTCTGTGCCGCGTGCCGGATCAGCGATGAGATCAGCAGCGGGTGGTCCTGCATCAATCCGCGCATGGTTACGCTCCCTGTGCGACGCGCTTTGGTTTCGTGCCTGACGGTGCGCCGGTCGCCGCCGTTGCCTTGGCGGGCCGGGCTGACGTGCGCTGCAGAAGCCTGGCCAGGTAAGGGCCGGTGACGGACCCGGCCGCCGCGGCGACGTCTTCGGGGGTGCCCGAGGCTATGACGCTGCCACCGCCTTCGCCGCCCTGGGGACCGAGGTCAATGATCCAGTCGGCGGTCTTGATGACATCGAGATTGTGCTCGATGACGACCACCGTGTTGCCCTCGTCGCGCAGACGATGCAGTACCGAGAGCAGCAGCGCGACGTCATGGAAGTGCAGGCCGGTGGTGGGCTCGTCCAGGATGTAGAGCGTGCGCCCGGTGGCGCGCTTGGCCAGCTCCTTTGCCAGCTTGACGCGCTGCGCTTCGCCGCCCGACAGCGTCGTCGCAGTCTGGCCCAGGCGCACGTAAGACAGTCCCACGTCCAGCAGCGTCTGCAGCTTCGGCTGGACGGTGGGAATGCTGCTGAAGAAACCCAGCGCGTCCTCGATCGTCATCTCCAGCACTTCGTGGATGTTCTTGCCGCGGTAGCGGATTTCCAGCGTTTCGCGATTGTAGCGCTGGCCCTTGCAGACGTCGCAAGGCACGTAGACATCGGGCAGGAAGTGCATCTCCACCTTGATCACACCGTCGCCCTGGCAGGCCTCACAGCGGCCGCCCTTGACGTTGAAGCTGAACCGGCCGGCGTCGTAGCCGCGAGTGCGCGCTTCGGGGACCTGTGCGAACAGTTCACGCAGTCCGGTAAAGATGCCCGTGTAGGTTGCCGGATTCGAGCGTGGGGTGCGGCCGATCGGGCTCTGGTCGATGTCGATGACGCGATCGATGGCGTCCATGCCCTCGATGCGATCGCAGGGTGAGCCATCGGCGGCCGCGCCGTTCAGGTGCGTGGCGACCTGGCGGAACAGAGTGTCGTTGACCAGCGTGCTCTTGCCGGAGCCGGATACGCCCGTGACGCAGGTCATCAGCCCGAGCGGGATCTCAACGTCGATGTTGCGCAGGTTGTTGCCACGCGCGCCGACGATGCGCAGCGCCTTGCCGCGCTGCCGCGGCGTGCGCAGCAGCGGAACTGCGATGCAGCGGCGGCCGGCGAGATAGTCGCCGGTCAGCGAGCCGCTCGCAGCCTTGATGTCGGCGGGTGTGCCCTGCGCGACGATCATCCCGCCGTGCACGCCGGCGCCCGGACCGAGATCCAGTACGTAGTCGGCCTGCAGGATGGCGTCTTCGTCGTGTTCCACCATGATCACGGAGTTGCCGAGATCGCGCAGGCGCCGCAGCGTGCCGAGCAGGCGATCGTTGTCGCGCTGGTGCAGGCCGATGGAGGGCTCGTCGAGGATGTACATGACGCCGGTGAGGCCGGAGCCGATCTGGCTGGCCAGCCGGATGCGCTGCGCCTCGCCGCCCGAGAGCGTGTCGGCGCTGCGCTCGAGGGAGAGATAGTCCAGGCCCACATCGATCAGGAAAACCAGCCGCTCCCGGATCTCCTTGACGATGCGGCCGGCAACTTCGGCGCGCCAGCCCTCCAGCTGCAGCGTCTCGAAGAACTGCGCCGCGCGGGCGATCGACAGGCGACCGATGCTGGGCAGGGCCGTGCCGGCGACGAACACATTGCGGCCGGTACGGTTCAGCCGCTGGCCGCTGCAATCGGGACAGGACTGCATGCCGAGGTACTTGGCGAGTTCGTCGCGCACGGTCTGGGATTCGGTCTCACGATGGCGCCGTTCCAGGTTCGGCAGGATCCCTTCGAATACGTGCTTGCGGCGGGCGAGCTTGCCGCCGGCCTCCGGGTAGCGGAACTCCACGACTTCGTCGCCGCTGCCATACAGCAGCGCATGCCGTACGCGTTCCTCGAGCCGCGCCCACGGTTCCTCGATGTCGAAGCGATAGTGCTTCGCCAGCGACTGGATCATCTGGAAATAATAGGCATTGCGCCGGTCCCAGCCCCGCACCGCGCCGCCGGCCAGCGACAGGTTGGGAAACGCGACCACGCGGGCCGGGTCGAAGAACTCACGGGTCCCGAGCCCATCGCAGGTGGGGCAGGCGCCCACCGGGCTGTTGAACGAGAACATCTTCGGTTCCAGCGGCGGCACGCTGTAACCGCAAACGAGGCAGGCGTGCAGCGACGAGAACACCAGTTCCTCGGCGTGGCTGCCGTCGGGCTGGGCCACGCGCGCCGTGCCGCCGGAGAGGCGCAGCGCGGTCTCGAATGACTCGGCCAGGCGCTGGGCCGCGTCGGCACGCACCCGCAGCCGGTCGACCACGGCTTCGATGCTGTGCTTGCGACGGGCGTCGAGCTTTGCCGCGTCGTCGAGTTCGACCACCTTGCCGTCGAGTCGTGCGCGCACGAAGCCATTGTCCTGCAGGTCGGCGAGCACCTCGACATGTTCGCCCTTGCGGTCGCTGATCAACGGCGCCAGCAGCAATATCGGCGTGCCCTCCGGCCAGTTCAGCACCTGGTCGACCATCTGGCTGACGGTCTGGGCGGTGAGGTCGATGCCGTGATCGGGGCAGCGCGGCATGCCGACCCGGGCGAACAGCAGGCGCAGGTAGTCGTGGATCTCGGTGACCGTGCCGACCGTGGAGCGCGGATTGTGCGAGGTCGCCTTCTGTTCGATGGAGATCGCCGGCGACAGGCCCTCGATGCTGTCGACGTCTGGCTTTTCCATGATCGACAGGAACTGGCGCGCATAGGCCGACAGGGATTCGACGTAGCGCCGCTGGCCCTCCGCGTACAGGGTGTCGAATGCCAGCGACGACTTGCCGGAGCCCGACAGGCCGGTGATCACGACCAGCTGGTCGCGCGGCAGATCGACATCGATGTTGCGCAGGTTGTGGGTGCGCGCACCGCGTACGCGGATGGATGACATGGCAGAGCGGGGTCCCGAAAGTCGAGCCGCCTAGTGTACGGGCTCGGACCGGTCGGACCCAGATTCGGACGAATCTGGCCAAACGCGCCGCAAAGGCCCCTCGTGCGGGGGCGGGGTCTCGCGACTACAATGCGGCCCCACAACCTCAGAAGAAAGCAGGGCAGTCACATGGCTCGCGGCGTCAACAAAGTCATCATCGTCGGCAATCTTGGCCAGGACCCTGACGTCAAGGCCATGCCCTCCGGCATGACGGTCTGCAACATCCGGATCGCCACCAGCGAAAGCTGGAAGGACAAGCAGTCGGGCGAGATGAAGGAGCAGACCGAGTGGCACAGCGTGGCCATGTTCGGCCGCCTCGCCGAGATCGCGGGCGAGTACCTCAAGAAAGGTGCCCAGGTCTACATCGAGGGCAGGCTGCGCACCCGCAAGTGGCAGGACAAGCAGGGCAACGACCGCTACACCACCGAGATCGTCGCCCAGGAAATGCAGATGCTGGGCGGGCGCGGCGGCGGCATGGGCGGCGGCGGGGGTGCCGGCATGGGCGGCAGCAGTGCCGAGGGCGGGCGCGCCGGTGGCCGTTCGGGTGGGGGCGAGTCGGGCGGCGGCTCGTCCGCAGCGCCCGAGTCCTCACCACGCAGCAGCACCGAGAAGGACGAGTTCGACGACGATATTCCATTCTGAACCCGTCCGAACCCCGGCCATCTACCTAACTCATTGATTATTAATGACTTTGTTCTCGGAAGCACTCACCTGGGGAGCGCTTCCTGCGGTACCGTGCGCGCCCCGGAACCGCTACCCTAGGCGCCTGCCAACCCTATGCCTGGTCGCTACTTCATCAAGTCCTTCGGCTGCCAAATGAACGAGTACGACTCCGACCGTATGGGAGACGTACTCGCAGCCACTCAAGGCATGTCACGCACCGCCAACGCGGCGGAAGCCGACATCCTGCTGATGAACACCTGCTCGATTCGTGAGAAAGCTCAGGAGAAGGTGTTCTCGCTGCTTGGCGAGTGGACCGCGCTGAAGAAGGCGCGCCCTGGCGTGGTAATCGGGGTCGGCGGCTGCGTCGCCAGCCAGGAAGGCGAAGGCATCCTGAAGCGGGCGCCGGCGGTCGATCTCGTGTTCGGCCCGCAGACGCTGCACCGCCTGCCCGACATGCTCGCGGCGCTGCGCGAACGCGGGCGGGCGGTGGTCGACATCAGCTTTCCCGAGATCGAGAAGTTCGATGCGCTGCCGCCGCCGCGCTCGGAGGGGCCCGTCGCGTTCGTATCGATCATGGAGGGCTGCAGCAAGTACTGCAGCTTCTGCGTCGTGCCATACACCCGGGGCGACGAGGTCAGCAGGCCACTGGAGTCGGTGCTGAACGAAGTGCGGACCCTTGCCGGGCAGGGCGTCCGCGAGGTCACGCTGCTGGGCCAGAACGTCAACGGCTACGCCGGGCCGATGTCGGACGGCGAACCGGTCGACCTGGCGACCCTGATCCACCACGTTGCGTCGATCGACGGCATCGGACGCATCCGCTTCACGACCTCACACCCGCTCGAGTTCGGCGACAGCCTGATCGAGGCCTATGCCAATGTGCCGAAGCTTGCCGATCATCTGCACCTGCCCGTGCAGTCCGGGTCGGATCGCGTGCTGGCGCTGATGAAGCGCGGCTATACCGCGCTGGAGTTCAAGGACAAGATCCGCCGGCTGCGCGCGGTGCGGCCCTCGATTGCGCTGACGTCGGACTTCATCGTCGGCTTTCCCGGCGAAACCGAACGTGATTTCGAGGCGACCATGAAGCTGATCCGCGACGTCGGCTTCGACGACTCGTTCAGCTTCCTTTACAGCCGGCGCCCCGGCACGCCTGCCGCCTCGCTGCCCGATGACGTGCCGTTGGCGGAGCGCGAGGCGCGCCTTGCGCGCCTGCAGGCGGAGCTTGCCCTGCAATCGCAGGCGTTGCGCCGCGCGCTGGTCGGCAACACGCAGCGCGTGCTGGTCGAGCGCAGCGCACGCCGACCCGCACCGGGTTCCGCCAGTGGAGGCCAGACCGGCGCCGCGCGCGACCTCGCGGCACGCACCAGCGCGAATCACGTCGTTAATTTCGCCGGGCCGACGGCGTTGATCGGCCGCTTCGTCGATGTCGTCATCACGGAGTCGATGGCGCACTCGCTGCGCGGCCGGTTGCTGTCCGACAACCTGTTCGAGCGCGCCTCGTGAGCAGCCCGGCGCGCGTGCACGACCGCGAGTTCCTGCTCGAGCCCGCCAGCAACGAGCGGCTCGCGAATCTCTGCGGACCACTGGATGAGAACCTGCGGCTGGTCGAGGCGCGCATGGGCGTGGAGGTGCGCCGGCGTGGCAATACCTTTCGCGTGCTGGGCCCGCGCGCCGCGCGCGCCGAGGACCTGCTGCGCGAACTGTTCGCGATGACGCGCGGCGAGGATGTCACGCTTGATCGGGTGCATATGGCATTGCGCGATCACGCGGACGACGTCCTTCCAGGCAGCGCCCTGGGCGCAGACGGCACTGCGGCAGTTCCCGCCAACGGCATGCCGCCGGAGACCACAGTCCCGCCGTCTGCCCTGGCCGGCGTCGACGGCGGCCCTGGCAGCCCGGTCGAGGAAATGATCGTGCGCACCGCGCGCGGCTCGATCCGCCCGCGTGGCCCGCACCAGCGCGAGTACGTCGCCCGCATTCGTCGCAGCGACCTCGTGTTCGGCGTTGGCCCGGCCGGGACGGGCAAGACCTATCTCGCCGTCGCCTGCGCGGTCGAGTCGCTGCAGATGGACCGGGTACGCAGGATCATCCTGGTGCGGCCGGCGGTCGAAGCGGGCGAGCGCCTCGGCTTCCTCCCCGGCGATCTGTCGCAGAAGGTCGACCCCTACCTGCGGCCGATGTACGACGCGCTGTACGAAATGATGGGCTTCGATCGGGTGATGAAGCTGATCGAACGCAATGTCATCGAAGTGGCGCCGCTCGCGTTCATGCGCGGCCGCTCGCTCAACGAGTCGTTCATCATCCTCGACGAGGCGCAGAACACCACCAGCGAGCAGATGAAGATGTTCCTGACGCGCATCGGCATCGGCTCGCATGCGGTCGTCACCGGCGATGTTACGCAGACCGACCTGCCCGCGGGACGTCCGTCCGGCCTGCGCCACGCGCTCGACGTGCTGCGCGGCGTGCAGGGCGTGGGCTTCCAGTTCTTCGATGCGATGGACGTGGTGCGACACCCGCTGGTGCAGCGCATCGTGCAGGCCTATGAAGCAGAACATGAAGCACAGCACGGGGCGCAACCTGGTCCCGCATGACGTGACCGTCGCCTTCAGCAGTTCCGTGAACAGCTGGACTCCGTCGCCTCGCGCAGTCGCAAGCTGGGCCCGTGCGGCTACGGGCCGGCGCGGCCGCGGCGCAGAGCTGTCGGTCCGGGTGGTCGGTGCCGCGGCCAGTCGCCGGCTGAATCGCGAGTTCCGCGGCAAGGATCGGCCTACCAACGTGCTGTCTTTTGCTCCACCGCCGGGCACGGCTCGCGGCTTTCTCGGCGATCTCGTACTGAGCGCGCCGGTGGTGGACCGTGAGGCACGCCAACAGGGCAAACCGCTGCGCGCGCACTGGGCGCACCTGATCGTGCACGGCTGCCTGCACCTTCTCGGCTTCGACCACGTGCGCGCGGTCGACGCGAGCCGCATGGAGCGGCGTGAGCGGCGGATCCTGGCGCAGTTCGGCATCCCCGACCCCTATCTCGCCGAGCGCGGCGGATGAACACCCCCAGACCGAAGCTCAAGGGGAAGGCGACCGCCGGCTGGATCCGCAAGCTCGCGCAACTGCTGTCCGGCGAAGCGCAGGATCGCGAGGATCTGATCCTGCAGCTGCGCGACGCCCGCGAGCGCGGGCTGATCGACGCTGAAGCGCTCAACATGCTCGAAGGCGTGCTCGGCGTCAGCGACATCCAGGTGCGCGACATCATGGTGCCGCGAGCGCAGATGGTCTGCGTGCGGCGGCAGGATGCGCCCGGGCAGCTGCTGCCCGTGGTCATCGAGTCCGGCCACTCGCGTTTCCCGGTGCTGGATGAGGATCGCGACGACGTGGTCGGCATCCTGCTGGCCAAGGACCTGCTGCGCGTCATCGGCGGGGACGCGGACCCGCGATTCGACATACGTGAATTCATGCGGGCCGCCGTGGTGGTGCCGGAGTCCAAGCGCGTCAACGTGCTGTTGAAGGAGTTCCGTCGCAATCGCAACCACATGGCAATCGTCGTCGACGAGTACGGCGGTGTCGCCGGCCTGGTCACCATCGAAGACGCCATCGAGCAGATTGTCGGCGAGATCGACGACGAGTTCGACGTCGAGGACGAGCAGAACATCCGCAAGGATGGCGAGCGCCAGTTCGCGGTGCGCGGCGCCACTCCGATCGACGAGTTCAACGAATACTTCGGCACCACGTTCGAGGCAGACGGCTTCGACACCGTGGCTGGACTGGTGATCCGCCGGCTCGGCCGACTGCCGCGGCGCGGCGAGTCGCTGCAGATCGGCGACCTGGAGATCCGCATTGCGCGTGCCGACCGGCGCCGCGTCGATACGCTGCGCGTGATCGCGCAGCGGGACATCGTGCCGCCCGAAGAGCGCGAGGCGTCCGGCTGAGCGGCGCACCCGCGCTGAGTGGCGCGTCGGGCGCCATTGCGGCCCTGCTGGCGCGTCTGACGCCGGGCTGGCGCGTGGC
>JANPDV010000571.1:0-26319 GCA_031431655.1 Gammaproteobacteria bacterium
CTCGAAGGTCTTGGCGGCGTGCAGCGTGCGCGGCTGGCAAGGCCGCCGTCCCGCAGTCGGGGGGCGGCATCCCGCGTGACGCAGATCACGGCGGCTGCCGCGCCGATGCTGCTTGAATCGATGCAGATGCACATGCGCTTCGAACTCGGCAGCACGATCCCGAACGATGGCCCGCCGAGCCTGATCAACGAGGTGAGCTTTCACCCGGACGGGCGGCTGTTCGCGGCGAGCTTCGAGAACGTCAACGAGATTCGGATCCTGGACACGCAGACGCTGGAGCCGATCCGCGTGTTGCGCAATCCGGCCGCGGCCCTGAATCGGCCGCACGGCGTGCTGGTCACCGGCTCGCACGTGCTCGTCGCCAACAAGGGCGACCGCCCGGGCCGGATCCAGGTCTTCCGGCTCGACGACGCTTCGGGTGATCCCGTCCAGTCCTTCACGACGCCGTTCGCGCACCTGGCGGAAGGCCATCCCCACTCCATGGCGCTGCACGGCCGGCGGCTCGTGCTCGCGTACTGCGAGGACTGGGGCCGTGAGGGCTCGATTGTCAGCCATGATTTCGACGACGCGGAAGGCCGGATCGGCGAACCGCTCGACATCCACGAGCGCTGGTTCCAGGGTCGCGGCGATGGCAAGGGCATCTGCTTCGACGCATCCGGCGCGCATGTGTTCGCGACGTTCCAGTCGGACTGGCTGTTACGGCGCGAGCGCTTCGTGCGGCGGCTGAAGAACGCTCTCACCGGTCGCAGGCGCGGAGGGCCGAGCCGCAACGGGATCGTGAAGTTCGCCATCGACGCGCAGGGCCGTTTTTCCTGCGAACCCGTGTGGACCAAGGTCTGCGATGGCTTCTGCCGTCTGGAGAATATCCATGTGCACGGGGATCGCGCCGTGGTTACCGATCCCGATGCAGCCACCGTGCGCGTGTACGACATGCGCAGCGATCCCGGATTCGAGCGGCCGGTGCAGGAGATCCGCGAATCGCTGTTGTTCCCGCACGGCGCGAAGTTCTCGCCCGATGGCGAGCTGCTGCTCGTCTCCGACAACGGCATCCCCGTCGTCGATCACGACCCGCAGTGGCGGGAGTTCGTTTCGCCGCGGAAGGATCGACTGCTTCTGTTCCGATTGCGGCAGGGCTGATCGGGGCGCCGGCAGGGGTTGCAGGACCGGCCCGCGGCTCGGCTGGCTCTCGTGGCCGCCAGAATGGGGAAGTCAGACTTGCAAAGGCTGACTTCGAGCTCGGGCCGCAGGTCGATCCGGCGAACCGGATCCGACATCGAGGACGGTTGGACTGCCTATCCGCCACGGCGCCAGGCCCGGCGCCGCGAGGATCACGCACGATATCGGCGTGGCGGCGAACTTGGCCGACCCGATCGCGGTGATGTGCGCGGGACGCATCGTCGAACACGCCGCACGCTTCGGCCTTTCACTTCGCCGCCGAGCTGGGGCCCGAATGCCGCGTGAGCAGGTCCAGCCGGCCGGCCAGCCTCAGTCGTCCTTCAGCACTTCCTTCACGTCGCCGCCCGCCTTCTGCAGCTTGCCTTCCACCTGCCTGTCGATGCCCTTGAGTTGCTGCTTGTCGCTGCCGATCACCTGACCGGTCTTCTGCTGCAACTTGCCGGCAGCGTCCTTGATGGAGCCTTCGATCTGATCCTTGTTCCGGATCTTGATGTCGCTCACGGCATTAACCTCGAATGAGTGGTGGAGAAGCCGTTCAACTGAACGCGGCGACTGGGGTCGACGCCGCGCGTCAGCATGGAGCAGGATCAGCCTTACCTGGAGCGCTTGTCCTTCAGCGCATGCTTGATGTCGCCCACGGCCTTCTGCGCCTTGCCCTCGGCCTGGGTGGCGAGTCCCTTCAGCTGCTGCGAGCTGCTGCCCGTAGCCGCGCCCGCCTTGCGTTGCAGCCGGCCCGCGGCGTCCTTGACGGAGCCCTTGATCTGATCCTTATTCATGGCGTTGTCCTCGATGTAGGTATGGAATGTCCGGGCCAGTCGAGCCCGAGCGTCACTTGATCGCGATCTGGTTGTCGACTCGCGATACACCATTCACGTTGCGAGCCACTTCGCCGGCCGCGCTGCGCGCCGCGGAGTTGTTGACGAACCCGGCAAGCAACACGACGGCATCGCGCGTCTCGACGTTGATCTGGTGGGCCTTGGTCCGCTCGTCCTCGGCCAGCGCCGTCTTCACCTTGGCCGTCAGGGCGCCATCGTCGACCGCATCGCCGGCACTGGCGGTGGTCGCGCTCTTGAGTTTCAGGTTGTTGTCGACGGCGACCACGCCGTGGACCTGCTTCGCGATCACCACGGCGCGCTGGCGCATGTCGTTGGTGCGGACGAAGCCGTTCAACTGCACGCGACCCTTGAACACCTCGACATCGATCTCGTGCGCCTTGGTGACCGGGTCGCCGATCAGGTCAGCCTTGATCTTGGCGGTGATCACGGTGTCGTCGATCTGCTCGCCGGCCGACTTCTGCGTGCGCGTCGAGGCGCAGGCCACCATCGACAGCATCGCGATGGCTGCGACCGCGAGCACATGAAAGGTTCTGGGTTGTGTCGTCATGAAGAGTCTCCTGGAATGGAATATCACAGGTGGACAGAGTGCTCGGGGGGACCCCCCAGCGTCTGTCAGGAGACGCGGTGGCTGCGTGTAGGACAACACCCCGAATGGAGTGCTTCTCAGTCCTTCAGGGGTTCGTCGCGCCTCCCGAGGCGCGCCGTGCGCCTGGCGTGGTCGCCGCGCAGGCGCAGCCGGGTCTTCCAGCCGTCGCGGGTCACGATCAGCCGCACACAGTCCCAGCCGAGCACCGCCGGCTTGGCGAAGCTGTGGCCTGGATCGACGGCCACCAGCGCTTCGACATCGCCGCGAGCCAACGCGGCACGTGGCGATGGGCTGGGCACGACGATTGAAGCGCGTGTTCGGCATCGAAACGGGTCACTGCGCTGGCCGCTGACGCGGCGGGCTTCGCTCCGTGCATGCCGCTATGCCGCGCAGCCGGTTCGCAGGGGCGATGGCGGGATATCGGCAGGCGTTGCAGGACCGGCCCGCGGCTCGGCTGGCTCTCGTGCCCGCCACTATGGGGGAGTCAGACTTGCCGACGCTGACTTCAAACTCGGGCCGCCGCTCGATCCGGCAAGCCGGTTCCGACACCGAGGCCGTTTGGACTGCCTATCGGCTTGAACTGCCTATCCGCCGCGCCGACCCGAAACGCGAGCTGCAACCTCTGCCATCGCGTCGATCGCCTCGATCTTCTCGCGCAAGGTCAGCGCACGAAACTGCAGCAGTTGTGAGTACGCATGCTCCGTCCAGGCGCGAGCCTGCCGCTGGGCGCTTACTGAGTCCGGGTCTTGGGCCAGGCCCGCAACCGACGCGGCGTTCTGCAGCGCCAGGCGCGTCACCTTCGCCGGATCCAGGATGCCCTCTTCGAGCATGTCGCCGTATTCGCTCGTGGCCGCGTTGTAGCCGTACGAGCACTTTCCTGCGCGTTCCTGGTTCAAAGCGCTGGAGCCGCTGGATCTGATCGCACGCCTGGCGGCACGCGCGCCGCCGGCGCAACCCTGTCTGCTCTGACTGACGAGATGCGAAGGAATGATGACGCTGGCCGCTGACGCTCGTCGACCGTGCTCCGGGGGGACGTTTGAACTACCCATACGCCGCCGCGATGCAGGGCGACGCCGCTCTCAGTGGGCGCCGGAACCTATCCGCCGAAGCCGACGTCCATGCAGCACTGACCATGGCCGTGCGTGGGCATGTTCACAAGCCTGCCGTCGACGCGCGTCGAGAAGTCCGTGCCGTGATCTAGATTGACCCCCGGCCCGCAGGACCGGCGGCGCGCTGGGGGTCAGCTGCCTCCACCAAACTTGTAGGTGGCGCTCAGGCCGAACTGGCGGCCAGGTGCCAGCGTCACGAGATAGCCGCGCGGGAAACCCGGCCCGGCGACGTTGTCGTTCTTGAAATCGACATAGCGGGTGCCGCCGACCGGCGTATCGTCATCGAAGAGGTTCCTGACCCAGGCGGTCAGCGTCCAGCGATCGGACTCGAGCCCGAGGCGAGCGTTGGCCAGCGTCCGTTCGCCGACCCACTGCAGGTTGTCGACCTGAACGAACGACTTGCTGCGGTAGTTCGCGTCGAGGCGGGCAACGAACTCGAGGTCGTTGAACGCCGGCTGGCGCCAGTTGATGCTGGCGCCGAACTGGTGACGCGGGCTGCGCGGCACTTCGTTCCCGACGATGTTGTTGGTCTGCGGGAGGCCGTTCAGCGCCGTCACTTCCGGCGTGCCGCCATCGACGTACTCCGTGGACACGTACGCGTACAGCGCATCGACGGACAGCCTCTCGGTCAGCTGGATCCTCGCATCGAGCTCGATGCCGATGGTCTCGACGTCACCGACATTGGTGATGAACGACAGCGGGGTGCCGACCGGCGGCTGGAAATTGTTGGTGAGCTGCTGCCCTTCCCAGTCGATGAAGTAGGCGGCCGCATTGAACACGGCGCGACCGTCGAGCCACGTCGTCTTTGCGCCGAGCTCGTAGTTCCAGGCCGATTCTTCGTCGTAACTCTGCAACGCGACCGGCAGGTTGACGTTGCCGTTGAAGCCGCCGGGCTTGTTGCCCTTCGCTCCGATGGCATAAAAGAGCACATCGTCGCTCAGCTTGAAGTCGACGATGACGCGCGGCAGCGTGGCGCTGAAGTCCGCGTTCTGAGTGCGGGTCGCGCTGACCTGCTCGATCTCGTCGCGGGCGACGCGCAGTTCGCCGGTCACGGTCAGCCTGTCGGTGAAGTCGTAGGCGACGCTGCCGAAGCCAGCCAGGTTGTCGACATTGCGGATGCCCGGAATCTGCGGGGTGCGCAGACCGGCCTGGAAGTTCTGTTCGACCGGATAGGAACGGCGCCAGGTGAACGGATCGTCGATACCTGCGCCCTGTTCGGCATCCAGGTAGAACGCCCCGATCAGGCCGCGCAGCCGGTTCTCCTGCGGCGAGGACAGGCGCAGCTCGTACGAGTACTCGTTCGACACGCCCTCGTCCAGCCGGTGTGTCTGGCCCGGTGGGGTGCCGCCGAGGAACCGCTGGAAGTCGGCGTCGAACTGACGATCTTCTTCGTAATCGCTGTAGCCGACGACGCCGGCCAGAGCCCAGCCCCGCAGATCCCAGTCGAACTGCAGATTGGCGCGCAGGGTCTTGGCGTTGACGCCGGGATCGGTCAGGCGGTCGAGGTCCAGCTCGATCGGAGCGCCCACCAGTTCGCCGCAGAAGGCGGGCGTGTTGGAGGTCGGCGGCGTGGTCAGAAAGCAGTTGTTCAGGAATCGTGGCTGCAGCGCGTTCGGCGGCGATTCGTCGTCCGCCTTGTCGTAGGTCACGCGCGCGCGGACGCGCAGCGACTCCGTCGCATTCAGCGTCAGCGCGAGCGACGCACCCTGCGACTGTTCGCCTCCGATCGAGTTGCCGTCGTAGTTCTGCCACTCGCCGCCCTTCTCGTAGTAGCGCGCGGCGGCGTAGAAGAGCAACTTATCGGCGATCACCGGGCCGGAGACGAACCCGCCGACTTCATATTCCTCGTGATCGGCGATCGTCGCGTCGAGCTTGCCCTTCAGTTCGTTGGTCGGCTGGCGGCTGATGTAGTTGATCGCTCCCGCGAAGGTCGACCGGCCGAACAGGGCCGACTGCGGGCCCTTGATGACCTCGACCCGCTCCAGATTCTGGATCTCGGTGGACTGGATCGAACCGCCGACATAGGCGCCGTCGATGAAATTGGCCACGTTGTTGACGCCGAGAATGTTCGACATTCCGCGCAGCACTGGACGGTCGAACCGACGCCCCTGGTCCTTCTGGAAGTACAGGCCCGGCGTGAAGTTGGAGATGTCCGAAATGCTCTTGAGGCCGGCGGCTTCCAGAGCCGTCGCGGTGAACGCCGTGACGGTGACCGGCGCGTCCTGCAGGGACTCCTCGACCTTGCGCGCCGTGACCGTGATCTCCTCCAGCGAGAGACCGGATTGAGCCTGAGCATCGGCCGGCGTGGAGACGCCGGCCGACAGCGCGACGAGCGCGGCGCAGGACCGGGAAAAAGAACTCCGCATGGTCGACCCTCTCAATTCATGGACCCTGACTGTCGATAGCATAGCGGCCGTAGCGCGAGCGGCGGCAGGCGGATGACGGGCAGACCGCACTGCGAGACCACCTGTCGGCCTCACGGGCACGCACGACCTGCCCCGTCCAGAGCGCATTGGCCTCGCCGCCTGACCCAAAAGGAAAAGGCCCGGAGATTTCTCCCCAGGCCTCTTCGGACAGGCCAGCGCGCCTTGCGGCGCGCCGCCAATGAACCGGTAACTCTTGCGAGTTACATGTCCATCCCGCCCATGCCGCCCATGCCGCCCGGGCTCGGGTGCATGTGGTCGGACTCGTCCTTCGGCGCTTCCGCGATCATGACTTCCGTGGTCAGCAGCAGGCCCGCAACCGACGCTGCGTTCTGCAGCGCCAGGCGCGTCACCTTTGCCGGATCCAGGATACCCTCATCGAGCATGTCGCCGTATTCGCCCGTGGCGGCGTTGTAACCGTACGAGCCCTTGCCGGCGCGTACCTGGTTCAACACCACCGCGGCGTCTTCGCCGGCATTCTCGACGATCTGCCGCAGCGGCTCTTCGATCGCACGAGCCAGGATGCGGATGCCGACCGTCTGGTCTTCATTCGCGCCTTCCAGCTTGTCCAGCGCCTTCAGCGCGCGGATCAGGGCGACACCGCCGCCCGGCACCACGCCCTCTTCCACCGCCGCACGCGTGGCGTGCAGGGCGTCTTCGACGCGGGCCTTCTTTTCCTTCATCTCGATCTCGGTGGCCGCACCGACCTTGATTACGGCAACACCGCCGGAGAGCTTCGCAACGCGCTCCTGCAGTTTTTCCTTGTCGTAGTCGCTGGTGGCTTCCTCGATCTGCGCCCGGATCGACTCGACCCGTGCCTTGATGTCGGACGCCTTGCCGTGGCCGTCGATGATCGTGGTGTTTTCCTTCTCCACGACGATCTTCTTGGCTTCGCCGAGATCGTTGACCGTCGCCTTCTCGAGCTGCAGGCCGACCTCATCGGAGATCACCGTGCCGCCCGTCAGGATCGCGATGTCCTGCAGCATCGCCTTGCGGCGATCGCCAAAGCCCGGGGCCTTGACGGCAGCAACCTTGAGGATGCCGCGGATGTTGTTGACGACCAGAGTCGCCAGGGCCTCGCCCTCGACGTCTTCGGCAACCACGATCAGCGGACGACCGGCCTTCGCAACGGCCTCGAGGATCGGCAGCATCTCGCGGATGTTGCTGATCTTCTTGTCGACCAGCAGCACGTACGGCTTGTCGAACTCGGACGTCTGGCTGGCCTGTTGGTTGATGAAGTACGGCGAAAGATAGCCGCGGTCGAACTGCATGCCATCGACGGTTTCGAGCTCGTTCTGCAGGCCAGAACCTTCCTCGACCGTGATCACGCCTTCCTTGCCGACCTTTTCCATCGCGTCGGCAATGGTCTTGCCGATCGACTCGTCGGAGTTCGCGCTGATCGTGCCGACCTGGGCGATCGCCTTGCTGTCCTTGCAGGGCTTGGAGAGCTTGCGGATCTCTTCGACCGCAGCGATTACGCCTTTGTCGATGCCGCGCTTGATGTCCATCGGGTTGCGGCCCGAGGCCACGGCCTTCAGGCCTTCGCGGATGATCGCCTGCGCGAGCACGGTGGCGGTGGTGGTCCCGTCGCCGGCTTCGTCAGAGGTGTTGGAAGCGACTTCCTTCACCATCTGCGCGCCCATGTTCTCGAACTTGTCCTTGAGCTCGATCTCCTTGGCGACGGAAACGCCGTCCTTGGTGATCGTGGGGGCGCCGAAGCTCTTCTCGAGCACGGCATTGCGACCCTTGGGGCCCAGCGTCGCCTTGACGGCGTTCGCGAGGATGTTGACGCCGCGCACCATCTTGGAGCGTGCGTCGTCGCCGAAACGGACTTCCTTAGCAGCCATTGTGTATTTCCTTCAGTGGTTGCTGGTGACTTACTTGCCTTCGATGACAGCCATGACGTCTTCCTCGCGCATTACCACGAGGTCATCGCCATCGACTTTCACTTCAGTGCCGGAGTACTTGCCGAACAGGATCTTGTCGCCGACCTTGACGTCCAGCGCACGGACACTGCCGTCTTCGAGGATCTTGCCCTTGCCAACGGCGACGATCTTGCCCTGCACGGGCTTCTCGGCGGCGCTGTCGGGGATAACGATTCCGCCGGGAGAGGTACGTTCCTCTTCCAGGCGCTTCACGATCACGCGGTCATGAAGCGGACGAATCTTCATAGGCTTCGCTCCTTATGTTTAATCAGAACAGGTTGGGGGTTGGAGGGTCTCACGGGGAGCGCTTGTTAGCACTCCCCCCAAGTGGCTGCTAATCATAGCGGCGGTTTGCGGTAATTCAAGTCATACATCACAGACTGGCATCGGGCGGGCCGAGCGGGCGGGCCGAGCGCGCGTGACGCGCTCCGGTGGCGCGGGTATGCTGGTTCCCGCTTGCGGCTGGATCGGTCTAAGTCCATGAATTCCCAACATATCGTGGTGCTCTGCAGTTGTGCGGACGAGGCTTCGGCTGCGCGGATTGCGCATGCCCTGGTCACGGAGCGCCTGGCTGCCTGCGTAAATCGGGTGGCGGCGGTGCGCTCTACCTACAGCTGGCGGGGCTCAGTCGAGGATCAGGCCGAGGTGCTGCTGGTCATCAAGACCCTGGGTGCGCGCTATGACGCGCTCGAACAGCGGATCCGCGCGCTGCATGGATATGAACTGCCGGAAATCCTGGCGCTGCCCGTGGCCGGGGGCTCGGGACCCTATCTCGGCTGGCTCAGCCGTGAGTCTGGCGCACCCGCCGACACCGTCGAAGGCAGCGACTTCGACGAAGGCCCCCGTGCGAATCGCTGAAGTACGCTGGCTCGGCTGGCTGCTGTTGCTGCTGGCGAACCTGGCGGCACCGGCTCTCGCAGCCCCGCCAACGGCGGCGCAGGACGAGTTCATTCCGCCCGAGCAGGCGTTCAAGTACACGGTGGAGTACGACGGCGCGCGCGTCACCGTGCGCTGGAACGTCACGCCGGGGTACTACCTCTACCGCAAGCGGCTGGGCATCGAGAGCGAGGATGCCGCCACCACGATTGGTGCCGTGCAGTTCCCGAAGGGCGAGACCCACACCGACGAGTACTTCGGCGAGCAGGAGATCTACCGCGGCGCTTTCGAGATCAGCGCGCCGGTCAGTGGCGCGCCGGCCGCACAATCACTTGCCCTGGTGCTGAAGCTGCAGGGCTGCGCCGATGCAGGGCTGTGCTATCCGCCATTGCGGTGGAAGACGAGCGTCAGCACCACGAGCAGCCCGAGCGCACTGACCAGCGCGTTTGCGTCGCGTGCCGCTGCCAGCCTGCCGGCCAGCAGCGTGCCATCGAACAGCGGCGACTTCCTGCCGGTGGACCAGGCATTCCGCCTCGACGCCGTGGCCGATGGCCCGGACCGCGTGCGCATCATCTGGGAAATCGCGCCGGACTATTACCTGTACCGCGAGCGGCTCAAGGTCGCGACCGACAGCAACCAGGTGCAGCTCGGGGCGTGGACGCTGCCGAAGGGCGAGACCAAGACCGACGAGTACTTCGGGACGCAGGAGGTCTACCACGATGAGCTGATCGCGCTGCTGCCGGTGTCGCGTGCCGCCGGTGCGGCAATCGAACTGCCGCTGCGGGTGACTTACCAGGGCTGCGCCGAGGCCGGCCTGTGCTACCCGCCCGAGACGCGCCTGCTGCCTGTGACCCTGCCGGCCAGCACGACGGCGAGCGCGGCCGGGGCGTCGGGCAGCACCGCAACCACCGGCACCGGTGGCTTCGTGTCGGAGCAGGACCGACTCGCGCTGCTGATTCGCGATGGCAACATCTGGCTGGTGCTGGCGACTTTCTTCGGTATCGGCCTGCTGCTGGCATTCACGCCCTGCGTGCTGCCGATGGTGCCGATCCTGTCCGGCCTGATCGCGGGCCAGGGTGCCAATGTCACGACCCGGCGCGCGTTCGCCCTGTCACTGGCGTATGTGCTCGGCATGGCACTCACCAACACGCTCGCGGGCGTCGCGGCGGCCGCTGCCGGCCAGCAGGTGCAGGCGATCTTCCAGCAGACCTGGATCATCGTGCTGTTTGGACTGTTGTTCGTGGTGCTGGCGTTGTCGATGTTCGGCACGTTCACGATCCAGATGCCGAGCGCGATCCAGTCGCGTCTGACCGACGTCAGCAACCAGCAGCGGGCCGGCACCTACGGTGGTGTCGCGATGATGGGTGCGCTGTCGGCGCTGATCGTCACGGCCTGCGTGGCGCCGGCGATGATCGCGACGCTGACGGTGATGAGCCAGACCGGCGACGTGGTGCGCGGCGGCAGCGCCCTGTTCGTGATGTCGCTCGGCATGGGCGCGCCGCTGCTGATCCTCGGTGCTTCGGCAGGCCGCTGGCTGCCGCGCGCCGGCGCGTGGATGGACACGGTGAAGAAGCTCTTCGGCGTGCTGATGCTGGGCGTGGCCGCGTGGATGTTCGCGCGCATCGTGCCGGAGCGCTGGGCGCTGCTGCTGTGGGCCGTGCCGGCCCTTGCGGCGGGCTGGCTGCTGTGGACCGAGGTCAAGCCGGCCTCGTGGCGCGGCTGGTCGTTGCGTGCGGCAGGGGTACTTGCCGCACTGTGGGGTGTCGCGCTGATTGCCGGCGCGGTGCTGGGCGGCAAGGACCCGCTGGCGCCGATCCCGCAGCTCGCGGCCCGGCACACCGGCCTCGAGTTCCAGCGTGTCAAGACGCTGGCGGACCTGGAGCGCGCCGTAGCGACGGCCGCGGCGGGGAAGCGCGCCGTGATGCTCGACTTCTATGCGGACTGGTGCGTCTCGTGCAAGGAAATGGAGAAGTACACCTTCACTGAAGCCACGGTACGTGGCGCCTTGCGCGACGTGGTTCTGCTGCAGGCCGACGTCACGGCGAACGATGCGGACGACCAGGCGCTGTTGCGCCACTTCGGTATCTTCGGCCCCCCGACCATCGCGTTCTACGGACCCGACGGCGTGGAGCGCCGCAATTACCGGGTCGTCGGCTTCCTCAAGGCCGAGCCGTTCGCTGCGATCGCCGTACAGGCGACGGCGCCGACGTTGCGGCCGTGAGCCGCGGCAGTTCCGTCGCCGCCGCCCTGTTGGCGGCGATTGCCGCTGCCGCAGCCGGCAACTGGGCCTGGCACCAGCGCACTGCGGCACCGCCCAGCGCCGTACCCACCGACGCGGGCGCTGCCAGCGTCGTTTCGCAGGCCCCAGCCGGCGATGCGGGAGCGCCACAGCAACACCCGGCCGAACCGCCACGCCGTCCGATTCCCGAGGTGCTGCCCGACTTCTCCCTGGCGACTCTGGACGGGCCCGCGCGACGCCTTTCCAGCTTCGACCAGCCGTCGCTGGTGATCAATTTCTGGGCTACATGGTGCGCTCCCTGCCGCCGCGAGATTCCGCTGCTGAAGCAGATACGGGCCGAAAGAGCGTCGAAAGGTGTCGAAGTGGTGGGGATCGCGGTCGACTTTCGGGAAGACGTGGTGCGCTACTCGCAGCAGGTCAAGTTCACCTATCCGATCCTGATCGGCGAGCAGGACGGGCTGGATGCCGCCAATGCCTTCGGGCTCGACCTGGGGCTGCCGTTCACCATTTTCTCGGACGCGAAAAGACGCATCATTGCGGTCAAAATCGGCGAACTACATGCGAACGAGGCGGCTTTCGTGCTCGATCGGGTCGCCGAGATCAACGCCGGTGAGTTGCCGGTGGCGGTCGCGCGTCAGCGCGTTGCCCAGGCGCTGCAGCGGTTTGCCGAGGAACGCGACCGGGCGGCACCAGTTGCGTCACAACGCCCTTAGAAAAAAGCGCCTAAAAGAGTCGTTCTAGCTGCGATCACCCAGTAAAAGGCGCCACCGGCGCGCATGTTCCGGTAGAGTGCGCGCCGATGGCGCACCTGCTTCTGTTGAATGGGCCGAACCTCAACCTGCTCGGCAAGCGGGAACCGGAGGTCTACGGGCGGGATACGCTCGAGGACATCGTGACCCGCAGCACGCAGCTGGCGGCGAGCCTCGGCGCCACGCTGACCGCCTTCCAGAGCAACGCGGAGCATGAGCTGATCGGCCGCATCCATGCGGCGCGGGGTGACGGCGTCGACTTCATCATCATCAACCCCGGCGCGTTCACCCACACCAGCGTCGCACTGCGCGATGCCCTCGCCGGGGTGGCACTGCCGTTCATCGAGTTGCACCTGTCGAACGTGCACGCGCGCGAGCCGTTCCGTCACCACTCGTTCCTGTCCGACCTGGCGGTCGGCTGCATCACGGGCCTCGGGCCCATCGGCTACGAGCTGGCTGTGCGCGCTGCGCTGGCCCGCATCTCTACCACCGGGAAATGACAACACGTCGGCGCCGCACCGGGCCGCGGGCGACCTCAGGGGGACGCATGGATATTCGCAAGGTCAAGAAACTCATCGAGCTGCTCGAGGAGTCCGGCATCGCCGAGATCGAGATCAAGGAGGGCGAGGAGTCCGTGCGGATCAGCCGCATGCCGACCGGTGCCGCCGCCACCTCGATGCACTACGGCCAGCCGATGATGGCCGCGCCGCTGCAGGCGGCGCCGCTCGCCCTGGTTGCCGCAGCGTCCGAAGCCGCGGTGCCGCGCAAGTCCCCCGGCCACACGGTTCCCGCACCGATGGTCGGCACCTATTATTCCGCATCCTCGCCGGGGGCCAAGCCGTTCGTCGAGATCGGCGATGAGGTGAAGGTCGGCCAGGTGCTGTGCATCATCGAGGCGATGAAGATGATGAACCAGATCGAGTGCGACAAGGGCGGCCGCGTCACGTCGATCATGGTCAACAATGGCGATCCGGTCGAGTTCGGCCAGCCGTTGTTCGTGATCGAGTGAGTGCCGCGGAAGCCGGCCGCCGTCATGCTCGATAAAGTCGTCATTGCCAATCGTGGCGAGATCGCGCTGCGCATCCTGCGCGCCTGCCGCGAGCTCGGAATCAAGACCGTCGCCGTGCATTCCACGGCGGACTACAGCCTGAAGCACGTGCTGCTGGCGGACGAGTCGGTGTGCATCGGTCCGCCGCCGTCGGCCAAGAGCTACCTCAACATGCCGGCGATCATCAGCGCCGCAGAGGTCACGGACTCGGTGGCGATCCACCCGGGCTACGGCTTCCTGTCCGAGAACGCCGATTTCGCAGAGCGGGTGGAAAAGAGCGGCTTCGTATTCATAGGCCCGCGAGCCGATGTCATTCGCCTGATGGGCGACAAGGTCTCGGCCATCAAGACGATGCAGCTGTACGGCGTGCCCTGCGTTCCAGGCTCCGGCGCGCCGCTCGGCAACGACAACGACGAGAACCTGCGGATCGCCAGGGACATCGGCTATCCCGTCATCATCAAGGCATCCGGCGGCGGCGGCGGCCGCGGCATGCGCGTGGTGCACAATCCGGCGGCGCTGCTGAACGCGATCAACGTGACCCAGGGCGAGGCGCTGGCCGCTTTCGGCAACCCCCAGGTCTACATGGAGAAGTTCCTCGAGAAGCCGCGCCACATCGAATTCCAGGTGCTCGCGGACCACCACGGCAACGTCATTCACCTGGGTGAACGTGACTGCTCGATGCAGCGTCGGCACCAGAAGGTCGTGGAAGAATCGCCGGCGCCAGGACTCAGCGAACTGCAGCGGGAACGCATGGGCAAGGTGGTGGTGGACGCATGCAAGGCCGTCGGCTATCGCAGCGCCGGAACGCTCGAGTTCCTCTACCAGGACGGCGAGTTCTACTTCATTGAAATGAATACCCGCATCCAGGTGGAGCACCCGGTCACGGAGCTCGTCACTGGCATCGACCTGGTGAAAGCCCAGCTGATGATCGCCTCGGGCGAGAAGCTGCCCTACATGCAGAAGGACATCGTGCTGCGCGGCCATGCGATCGAGTGCCGCATCAACGCCGAGGATGCCAAGACCTTCATGCCTTCGCCTGGGCCGATAAAGCTCTGGCATGCGCCGGGCGGCCCCGGCGTGCGCGTCGACAGCCACATCTACTCCGGCTACAACGTGCCGCCGAACTACGACTCGTTGATCGCCAAGATCATCACCAACGGCGACACTCGCGAAACGGCCATCGCCCGCATGAAGAATGCGCTCGGCGAAATGGTGATCGAAGGCATCAAGACCAATACCGCGCTGCACCAGGAAGTGTTCAATCACGCCGCCTTCGCGCAGGGCGGCCTGGACATCCACTATCTGGAGCGCCGACTCGGCCTGAAATAGGCAGCTTGACGTGCCGTTTCTCGCTGTCCGCATCGACCTGCGCGGGCTCGACGCCGAAGCCGCGGAGTCCGCGGCATTCGCCGCTGGCGCCGCTTCGGTGACCTACACCGACCAGGGCGACGACGCGATCCTCGAGCCGGCGCCGGGCGAGTTCCGGCTGTGGCCCGCCACGCGCCTTGAAGCCTTGTTCGACGCCGCCGGACTCGATGCGGTCCGGCTGGGCGCCCTCGCCGTTGAGCTGGCCGCGCGCCTCGAACTGCCGCTGGATCGACTCGACCTCGCGGCGATTGGCGATCGTGCCTGGGAGCGCGAGTGGCTGCGGGACTTCAAGCCGATGCGCTTCGGCAGTCGGCTGTGGGTGTGCCCGACGCACGCGACCTGCCCGGATCCTGTCGCGATCGTCGTCACGCTGGACCCGGGTCTGGCGTTCGGCACGGGCACGCACCCGACCACGCGCCTGTGCCTGGAATGGCTGGAATCCCTGGACTGCGACGGGCGCACGGCGATCGACTACGGCTGCGGTTCCGGCATCCTCGCGATCGCGGCCTGCCGCCTCGGCGCGAGCCAGGTCGCCGCCTATGACATCGACCCTCAGGCGCTGGTGGCGACGCACGACAACGCGGCCGCCAACGGCGTGCTGGATCGCGTGAAGCTGTGCACGACGCCGGAAGCACTGCCGGCGGCGGCCGAGCTGGTGCTGGCGAACATCCTCTCCGGCCCGCTGTGCGAACTGGCTGGCAGGCTGGCAGGCCTGGTACGCCCGGGCGGGCGGCTGCTGCTGTCGGGTCTGCTGGAGTCACAGGCGATGGAAGTCCGCGCCGCCTATGCGCCGCACCTGCAGCTGCGCGTGTGGCGCTGCCTCGATGGCTGGTGCGCGCTCGAAGGAGAGCGCGCGTCGCAGCCGCCTGGGCGACAATGAGCGCGTCGTGATCACCATCTGTCCCAAATGCGAGCTCGCTCTGTCGGTCACCGCCGCGGACCTGCGCACGGCGGCCGGTCATGTTCGCTGCGGTCGCTGCGCCGCGGTGTTCAATGCGCTCGCCGCGCTGTACGACGACAGCGCGCTCGGCGAGTCGGTGCGCAACAAGCGCGTGGTGCTGGACCTCGAGCTGCCTTTCGAGGAGCCGGCGGAGACCGCGTCTTCCGCCGCACCGCCAGAGATACCCCCGAGCACTGCGCCGTCTGCGTCACCGGACGTCGCGAGTGAACCGTTGCCGCCGGACGACTTCGAGCTGAGCGACGAAATGCAGACCACCGACCTTGCGTCGCTGATCTCGCGCGGCGCCGATCCCGTGGTCGCCGCGGAGGATGGCGGGGATGCCGCGATGGAAGCGGACCCGATCGCCGTTGAGACCGGGCCGCTCGAGGAGTTTACGGTGCTGCGCGCGGACAGCGCGGTGCCCGAGAGCACGCCCGAACCCTGGCACGACCTGCCGATGCAGGAGCTTCCCGGGATTGCCCCGCCCGCGTTGGATGCGCCGCAGGCGGAGGAGTTCGTAGCTGCGGTGGCCGCCAGCGAGGCGCCTGAACCCAAGGCGAGGAACCCGGGCTGGGCCGTGGCGGCGGCGCTGCTGGGCGCGCTGTTGCTGATCCAGGTTGTGCACCGCCAGCGCGCCAGTCTCGCCGCGCAGCCGGCATTCGAGCGCACCATCACCGGCCTGTATGCGGCGCTGGGTTCGCCTGTCGTGCCGCAATGGGACCTCCAGGGCTACGACCTGCAGCAGAACGGCGCGTTCGCCGATGGCGCGGCAGGGGGCGCGCTGACGCTGCGCGCCAGCATCCACAATCGCAGCGCGCAACCGCTGCCTCTGCCGCTGCTGCGGGTGGTGTTCGAGGACCGCTTTGCCAACCGGATCGCCACGCGCGATCTTTCGCCCGCCGAGTACCTCGCGGCATCCCCCGCGAACGCCAGCGTCGCGCGACTCGCGCCCGGGCGTCGGGTCGACGCGTCCGTGGCGCTGGCCGATCCCGGCGGCACGGCCGTTGGCTTTGAGCTCGACCTGTGCCTGCCGCGCACCGGTGGCGGCATCGAGTGCGCGAACTCACCGTGACGCAGGTCGGGCGCTGGCGGATTCCGGCTCCGGCGGTGCTTGCGCCGATGGCGGGCGTTACGGACCGACCGTTCCGCGTGCTGTGCCGGCAGCTTGGCGCCGGTCTCGCCGCATCCGAGATGATCACCTCGGACACGCGACTGTGGCACTCACGCAAGAGCCAGCTGCGAATGAACCACGACGGCGAGCCTGAGCCGCGCGTGGTCCAGCTCGCCGGGGCGGAACCGGCCGCGCTGGCCGAAGCGGCACGTCGCAATGTCGACCTCGGTGCACAGATCATCGACATCAACATGGGCTGCCCCGCCAAGAAGGTGTGCAACCGGCTCTGCGGATCGGCGCTGCTGCAGGACGAGACCCTGGTGGCGCGCATCCTCGAGGCGGTTGTCGAAGCCGTCGCGCCGCTCGGCGTGCCGGTAACACTGAAGACCCGCACTGGCTGGGATCGCGAGCATCGCAACGGAGTACGAATCGCACTGCTGGCCCAGGCGAGCGGCATCGCCGCACTGGCGATCCACGGCCGCACGCGCGCGGATTTCTATACCGGCGACGCGGAGTACGACACGATCCGGGCGATTCGCGCGGCCGTCGACATTCCGGTGTTCGCGAACGGCGACGTCGATGGCGCTGTCAAGGCGCAGCGGGTGCTGACCGACACCGGCGCGGCAGGCGTGATGCTCGGTCGTGCAGCACAGGGCCGCCCTTGGATTTTTCGCGATGTCAACGCCTGGCTGACCGCAGGCGAGACTCCCGCGCCTCTCTCACGCGGCGAGCTGCGTGATATAGTCCTGTCACATCTGGTGTCCATCTACGCTTTTTACGGCGAAGAAGCCGGACTCCGGATTGCCCGCAAACACCTCGGCTGGTATTCCCGGCTGCTCGATGACGCGCCGCACGCAAGGCAGCGCTTCATGGCAGCCGAATCCACGTCCGCGCAGTTCGCGCGGGCCGGGGAGTCGCTGGAGCACTGGGCTCAACACACATCGGTTCAGTAACCGAACCCGTTGTCCGCCCAGCGGGTTGTCGAGAGCGCGGGGATGCACGTGAAAAAGAACACCGCCATCGCAGCGAAGTCCGTCGGGGCGTCGCACGCGGCCAATGACGCCGGCATGGCGGTTCCGCTGCGTGCCCATGCCGAACGCGCGCTGTCGGACTACTTTGCGGCACTCGAGGGCACCCGCCCTTCGCATCTCTACGATCTCGTCATTCGCGAAGTCGAGGAACCGCTTTTCAAGGTGGTGCTCGACTACGCCGATGGCAACCAGAGCCGCGCGGCCGTCATCCTCGGCATCAACCGCGGCACGCTGCGCAAGAAGTTGCGCCAGTTCGGCCTGTCGGACTGAGCGCGCATGAGTCTGGACCCGGGCCTCTCTGCGATCCGTCGCGCGCTGCTGTCGGTGTCCGACAAATCGGGCATCGTCGAGCTGGCGCAGGCTCTGGCTGCGCGAGGCATCGAGCTGCTGTCCACCGGCGGCACGGCCCGGCTGCTCGCGCAGGCCGGAGTCTCCGTCACCGAAGTCTCGCAGCACACCGGCTTCCCGGAGATCATGGATGGCCGGGTCAAGACCCTGCATCCGAAGATCCATGGCGGGCTGCTGGGGCGTCGTGGCACGGACGATGTCGTCATGCGCGAGCATGACATCGCGCCGATCGACCTGCTGGTCGTCAACCTCTATCCGTTCGCGGCCACGATCGCACGCCCCGGCTGCACGCGTGACGAAGCCATCGAGAACATCGACATCGGCGGCCCGGCGCTGCTGCGCGCAGCCGCGAAGAATCACGCCTCGGTCGCGGTGGTAGTCGACCCGTCCGACTATGCCGCGCTGCTGGCGGAGCTGCAGGCGAATGCGGGCGCGAGCACCCTGTCCCTGCGGGCCCATCTCGCCGCCAAGGCCTATGCCCACACGGCGCAGTACGACTGCCGCGTGGCGGGCTACCTGATGGGCCCGGCAGCGGCGTTTCCGGCGATGCTGCCACTGGTGTTCGAGAAGCAGCAGGACCTGCGGTACGGCGAGAATCCGCACCAGCGCGCGGCGTTCTACCTCGACCCCAACGTCACCGGCCCGTGCGTGTCGCGCGGCGTGATGCTGCAGGGCAAGGAACTCTCGCTGAACAACATCGCCGATGCCGACACGGCGATCGAGTGCGTGCGCCAGTTCGACGGCCCGGCCTGCGTGATCGTCAAGCATGCGAACCCCTGCGGCGTGGCGCTGGGCTCGACCGCGCTCGAGGCCTATGAACGCGCCTACCGCACGGACCCCACTTCTGCGTTCGGCGGCATCATCGCCTTCAACCGCGAACTCGACGGCGCCACGGCCGAAGCGATCCTCAGCCGCCAGTTCGTCGAGGTACTCGCGGCTCCGGGCGTAGCGCCCGCAGCGCGCACCGCGCTCGCCCGCAAGGCCAACGTACGCGTGCTCGAGCTCGGCGACCTCGCCACGCCCAGCGGGGCGCAGCTCGAGCTGCGCAATGTCACCGGCGGCCTGCTGGTGCAGGACCGTGACACCGGGTGGATCACGGCCGCGCAGCTCGAAGTCGTCACGCAGCGCGTGCCTTCACCGAGCGAAGTCGAGGACATGCTGTTTGCCTGGCGCGTCTGCAAGTTCGTCAAGTCAAACTCGATCGTATTCACCCGGCAGGGCATGACGGTGGGCATAGGGGCCGGCCAGATGAGCCGCGTCTACTCCACCCGGGTAGCCGCGATGAAAGCCGCGGACGAGAGGCTCGAGGTGCGCGGTGCCGCAATGGCCTCGGACGCGTTCTTCCCGTTTCGCGATGGCCTGGACGTGGCGGCGGGCTACGGCGTGGCAGCCGTGATCCAGCCGGGAGGCAGCGTACGCGACGCCGAGGTGATCGACGCCGCCAATGAACACGGCATCGCGATGGTCTTCACCCGCATGCGGCACTTCCGGCACTGAGATGCCGCTGCGCCGCGCATCATGAAGGTACTGGTCGTCGGCGGCGGCGGTCGCGAACACGCGCTCGCCTGGAAATGCGCACAGTCCCCGCGAGTCACCGAGGTCATCGTGGCCCCCGGCAACGCGGGCACCGCCCTGGAGCCGCGCGTGCGCAATGCGTCGGTGGCGGCCGAGGACCTGCAGGGCCTGCTGGCGCTGGCGCGGCGCGAGTCCATCGGCCTCACCGTCGTCGGGCCTGAAGGCCCGCTGGTCGAAGGCATCGTCGACCTGTTCCGTGCAGCGGGGCTGCGTTGCTTCGGACCCGATCGCGCCCCGGCGCAGCTCGAAGGCTCCAAGGCCTTCAGCAAGGAATTCCTGCGCCGCCATGGCATTCCCACCGCAGGCTACGCCACATTCACGCGCGACTCCTTCGACGCCGACTGGGTGCGGCGGCAGCGCACGCCGATCGTCGTCAAGGCGAGCGGGCTCGCGGCCGGCAAGGGCGTCGTCATTGCCGAGAATGCGGACGACGCCATTGCGGCCGCCCGGGACATGTTCGCTGGGCGCTTCGGCAGCGCCGGCGACGAAGTCGTTATCGAAGAGTTCCTGCCCGGCGAAGAAGCCAGCTTCATCGTGATGGCCGACGGCCGCAACGTGCTGCCGTTCGCTACTTCGCAGGATCACAAGCGATTGATGGACAATGACCGTGGCCCGAACACCGGCGGCATGGGCGCGTACTCGCCGGCGCCCGTGGTCACGCCGGAGCTGCACGCGCGTGCCATGCGCGAGGTGATCGAGCCGACGATCCGCGGCCTCGCGGCCGATGGCATGCCCTACACGGGCTTCCTCTATGCAGGACTGATGATCGCACCCGACGGCACGCCCAACGTGCTCGAGTTCAACTGCCGCTTCGGCGATCCTGAAACCCAGCCCATCATGACGCGCCTCGTTTCGGATCTCACCGTGCTGTGCGACGCGGCCCTCGACGGCCGCCTCGACCAGGTGACGATGCAGTGGGATCCACGCGCGGCGCTCGGCGTCGTCATGGCGGCGGCCGGCTATCCGGAGACTGTGCGCAAGGGCGATCGAATCGAGGGCCTGCAGCGCGCAGCCGCCCTTCCCGGCAAGGTGTTCCACGCCGGCACCGCGCAGCAGGGCGACGCGGTCGTCACCAGCGGCGGCCGGGTCCTGTGCGCGGTGGGACTGGGCAGCAACGTCAGCGCGGCGCAGCGCCAGGCCTATGCCCTGGTTGACGCCATCACCTGGCCGGGCATGCTCGCGCGCCGCGACATCGGCCACCGCGCCATCGAGCGCGAACGCGCGGGTCCGCGCACAGCGCCGTGAGCATCGACGACACCCGCAGTCGCGGTGGTGGCGACTGGGATCGTCCGGACCCGCACATCCTGCGGCGCGACGTCACGATCGACGACACCGACGCCTATGCGCACGTCAACAACGCCGTGTACCTCGGCTGGCTCGACCTCGCGGCCTGGTCACATTCGACTGCACTCGGCGTACCGACTGCCCTCTGCCTGCAGTTGCGGCGCGGCATGGTGGTATACCGCGTGGCCCTGCAGTACGAGAAGCCGGCCTTCGCAGGCGATCAACTGGAGATCGGCACCTGGATCGTCAGCGCCGACGGTCGCCTGCGCTCGCAGCGCCAGTTCCAGATCCGGCGGCCACGCGATTCGCAGACTTTGCTGCGCGGCTGGATCGACTACGTCTGCACCAACCTGGATTCCGGCCGCGCGACACGCATGCCACCGCAGTTCGTGGCCGCCTACCGTGCCGCCGGCGTGATGCCGGGAACGGCGGCACTGCCGGATACGACGGTAACGGCATGACCGGCCGCGCGCCGCCGCGCAAAGTACCGGGCCTGACCCCGCAGCTGCGCGTACGGCTGCAGAGGTTCTTCGCCCTGGCCACGCGCGTCTCCCCCGCGCTGGCAGGCCGGCTCGCCCTGCAACTGTTCATCACGCCGCCGCGGCGGCGGATCGAGCGCCAGGACATCGCCACGCTTGCACAAGCCTTGCGCCGCCCGCTGCGTAACGATGACCTCAAGGCCCGCGCGTTCGAATGGCAGGCCGGCAGCGCGCCGCAACCAGCGCCCGGCGTCCTGCTGCTGCACGGCTGGGGATCGCATGCGCCGCGTTTCGGCAGCTTCGTGGCGCCGCTGCGCGCCGCAGGCTTCCGCGCCATTGGCCTCGATGCGCCGGCACACGGCGAGTCGCCCGGGCGCACCTCTGATCTGCCACGCTTCGGGCTTGTGCTGGACGCCGCGCTGCAGCTGTACCCACCGATCCGCTGCGTCGTCGCTATTTCGCCGGGTGTTTCGGCGACGGTCTGGCCCGTCGCCGAACGCGGCCGCCTGGGGCTCGAATCCATCGTGCTGATCGGCATGCCGCGCGACATCGCCTACGTGATGGAGTCGTTCGAGCTGCTGCTGGGCCTGCGCGCCGATGTCCGCGCGCACCTGCGACGTGCGTTCATCGCGCGGTTTGGCGTCGCAGCAAGCCGCTTCTCGGCGCATGAACTCGCCAGCCGCCTGAACCTGCCGGTACTGGTCGTGCACGACGAAGACGACGACGTGGCGCCGTTCGATCACGCGCTCGGATTCGCCGAACGGCTGGCCCATGGAAAGGTGCATGCGACGCGCGGGCTGCAACACAGCGGCGCGCTGCGCGACCAGGCGACGATCGCACGGATCGTCGAGTTCATCGCGGCTCAGGACGGCGCGAAGCGCGGCGGATAGCGACCGAGCGTCAACAGCATGCAGCCGGACAGCAGCATCGCCGCCGCCACGGCGTACAACCCCATCTCGTAGCCGTCGTACAGGTCGTGCATGCGGGCGAATGCCGGCACCAGGAACCCCGGCCCCACCGCAAAGCCAACGTACATCCCCGCGTAGATCTTGCCGAAATCCAGCAGGCCGAAGTAACGCGAAACGAGATACGCCATCAGGTCGACCTCGGCGCCAGCCGCGAGACCCGCCAGCGCCACGAACAGCAGCGTCGCAGGGGTGCCCTGTCCGGGCCCGGCGAGCAGCGCCATTCCAGCGGCCGACGCTGCGAAGAAGGCGCAGCCCACGGCGGGCGCCCAGAGCCGGTCCAGCATCCAGCCGATCCCGATCCGGCCGACGATCACCGCAAGACCGAAAGCGCCGGCGATCTCTGCCGCCGTCACGGCGTCATAGGACTTCTCCGTCAGGATCGGCACGAAGTTGTTCAGCACTCCGGTCACGGCGCCGGAGAACAGGAAGAACACCATGACCAGCGCCCAGAAGCGATAGTCGCGCAGCGCCTCCCGCAGCCTAAGGCCGGCCACTGGCAGCGCGGCGACGGCCGCCGGCCCGCCGGACGGGACGACCACCGGCGCGTCACGCAACCACAGCAGTGTTGCCGGCAGCGCCAGCACGATGGGCAGCACTCCGATGGCAACGTATCCCCAGCGCCAGCCGTACGCAGCGACGATCGGCGCGAGATACAGCGGCTGCACCACCAGGCTGGTGAAGCCGCTGCCGCACAGCGCGAGTCCCAGGGCCAGCCCCCGCTGGCGATCGAAGCGCGACGCGAGCAGCTTCATGAAGGTGATCGCGAGTGTGCCGCCGGCCGCCAGCGCCATCAGCCCGTAGAGCAGGTAGAACGACCACAGCGAGTTGGTGAAGACCCCGATGGCTGCGAGCCCGACACCAAATCCCAGCTGCGACACGACAATCGCGCGTCGTGCGCCGCCGCGGTCGACGACCCGGCCAAGCCACACGGACATCAGCACGACCGCCACCGTGACGATCGGCTGCACGACGAAAATCTGCGTCAGTGTCCAGCCGAATTCAGCCTGCAGCGGCTTGATGAACA
Source organism: Gammaproteobacteria bacterium (assembly GCA_031431655.1). GTDB lineage: Bacteria > Pseudomonadota > Gammaproteobacteria > Steroidobacterales > Steroidobacteraceae > UBA964. Next base: position 23,096 of record JANPDV010000571.1, read on the forward strand.
CGCCAATGGAATACGGCAGACCCAGCGTCGCGATGCCAAGGGCCAGGCCCAGCATCGAGGCCACGAGCGGGCCCAGCTGCGCGCGAATCTCGCTGCGCGCCGTGCTCTGCATCAACCGGCCGTCATCCCGCCATCGACGGGAATGACCGTGCCTGCCAGATAGCGGGCCGAGTCCGACAACAGCCAGACCACCACGTCGGCGACCTCGGCCGCCGTGCCGATGCGGCCGAGCGGCACGCGGCTTGCGAGTGCCTGACCGCCCTCGCCCATCATGCGCCACCAGGATTCGGTACCGATGTAGCCCGGCGCAATGACATTGATCCGCACCGCATCGCGCGCTGCCTCGTGCGCGGCCACCAGCGACAGCATGATCGCGCCCGCCTTGGCGGCCGCATAGGTTCCGAGCCCGGGCGCCCCACGCAGTCCGCCGCGCGCCGTGTTGACGACGATCGCGCCGCCGCCGCGTTGGCGCAACGCAGGCAGCAACATGGCGAGTGACTGCTGCACCGCCAGCAGGTTGATCTCGAGTTGCGCGCGAAACTGCTCCACCGCAGTGTCCGCGACGCTCGACACACCGACGATGGCACCGGCGTTGATGAAGCCGAGATCGACACCGCCGAACTCGGCGCGCGCGACCTCCACCGTGTGTGCGAGGTCTGCAGCGCGCGTGACGTCGGCGCGCACCGCGACCGCCCGCCCGTCCTGCGCACGGATCGACGCGGCCGTCTGCTCGCAGAGCTCGCTGCGGCGCGCGGCCAGCACCACCGCCGCACCGGCGCGCGCCGCCGCCGCGGCCGTCGCCTGGCCGATGCCGGTGGAGGCGCCGAAGACGACGAGGACCTTGTGCGCGAGCGAGCCGTCACCCATCTGCTGTACCCCGGCTGCGGCCGTCCCAGGCAACGCTGCCATCCGCCGCCGCGGCGCCCAGTATCAGCGATCTTCGACGAACTCGAACATCTCTTCGTTGGGGCCGCAGACCCGCATCAGACGCTGGCGGACATGGCCGGTGTCGACCGAGACCGGTGGTTGCGGAATCTCGAAACCGTGCTGCAGCAGGCGGCGCTGCAGTTCGGCGAGATCGGGGCTGCGATGCGTCAGCAGGCTGAAACCAAGGTGGCCCGGCCGCATCCGGCCCGCCAGCCGCCGGCCGGTGCGCTCGAAGAAATGCAGCAGCAGCACCTTGCCGCTGGCCTCGCCCGGCGCGGCAAAGTTCAGGAAGTGCACGCGCGTGCCTCGCGGCACGCCGGTGAGATCATCGACCAGGTCACGGTACTGCGCCGCGGTCTCGGCGTCGTTGACCGCCGCCAGCCCGAGCAGGTCGCGATAGAACAGCCGGCTGCGCTGCAGGTCGCCTGCGATGACCGACACGGTCGGTATCTCGCTGAACGGCCCGTCCGGCGAGCCCGGCCGCAGCGACGTGGCCGCGTGGACGTGGCCGATCATGAACAGCAGCGGCAGCCCGTCCGGCCCGGACACCACCACTTCTTCGCTGACGGTGCGCCCGATCTGGTGATACACCGCCGCCGACCGCGCCCGGTAGCCAAGCGGCGCGAGCGCATCGAGCGTGGCCTGGATCGGCGGCCGCACATAGAAATCCAGCGCCTTCGGTCCGACATCGGTGGGCTGGTCAGGCCCGGCTGCTTCATCGACGCGCACGCAGATCGCCGGCTCCGGCGAGTATTGCACCAGCCGCAGCCGGCCGACCGCGTAGCCGTTGCAGGACAGTTCGGCCACCTCGGCCTGCACGCCGGGTGCAACGCCCCACGCATCCAGCAGGGCGCGCGAGGCGCGGTAGCGGGCGTCGATCCGCAGACGCATCGTCTCGTGGAACAGGCGCAGCGCCGCCGCCAGGTCGCGCACGCCGACGGTGGCGAAGATCAGCGCGCTTACGGCGGTCATGCGCGCGGCGCCTCCGCAGCGGGCCCCGTCAGAAGCTCACGCGGAAGAACAACTCGGGGCCCTTGGCATCAAGCGCAATCTTCCCGGGCAGGTCCGCATCATCGATCTGCACATCCAGCTTCAGCTGTGAGTAGCCAAGGCCGAAAGCGACATTCGGCTTCCAGCGGTACTGCACATCGAGATGATGGTCGGCGAACGAGCCTTCGATATCGTTGGCGCCAACCGACAGGTACTGGAAGCGCCCGGTCACCGACCAGCGCCTCGCGAAACGCCAGGTGCCGTCCAGCGCGAGCGTGGGCAGCACGCCGACGCCACGGCCCTCCTCGCGTATGCCGCGCGCGCGCACGATGGCACGCGACTCGGTTTCCAGCAGGTGGAAGCCGACACCGGCGCCGATCTCGAACTGCTCTCGCTTGAAGAACGACCACCCATAGGTGAGGCCGAGCACCCGGAAGTTGAACTCCGACTCGACGCGATCGCCGACGTTGAAGATGCGGTTGCGAAACGCGACCGTGCGCGTCAGCGTCCGATCCCCGAGGCGATCGAGCTTGAGGTAGTCGGCGCGCAGACGGTGCCGGTCGCGAATGCGGAAAGTCAGCTCCAGGCGGCCCTGAGTCGCCTGATCGTCCAGCCCGAGATCGGCCTCACCGCTGAATGGCGTGCCGAGAGTGCCGGCGTCGCTGTCGAACCGCCCGTCCGTGCCGAGGGAAGGCTGGTAATAGATGCCGCGCATCGAGAAGTGGTCCGTCAGCGGACTGGAAGGGGGCGGCGGCGCCGGCCGCGCCGCCTTGGGCACGACCGCCGCGGCGGCCGACTGCGCGACGACCGCCCCAGGCGCGACCGCCAGCGCAGCGAGCCACAGGAGCGCGTGGCCGCCGCAGCGTAAACGCCGGGGCGCGATTGCAATGGCGGTCAGCAGCGCCGAACGGAAGGCCATGGCACGGTGGATCATGCGGTACTCCTGGGCAAGCAGCGCCATGATCCTACGAACGCGACGGCAGCCGCCAGCGTCGCCAGGCGCAGACGTGACGGGTTACCTAATGCGTGCGCGGTGGTGGCGTCGAGGCCATGCAGTGTTGTGCGGCTGCGCGTGCCTTGAGGCTGTACAAGACTGCGGGGCCTCGCATGCGAGCGCCGCGAGTGATGACGGGAGTTTCCAGGCGAGACCAGCGCGACGTCACCACCACGGCAAGTCCGGACGCAACTCAGGAAGCGCGATTCGTGCGCCCTGTTGTTTCTGGCCGCGAGGTGGGACGGGCTGGCGCCGCGCGCCGTGCTGGCTTGCGCCGGGCGTGCGCGGCCAGGGATGGCCGCGCCCGAGGCCG
>JANPDV010000572.1:0-3482 GCA_031431655.1 Gammaproteobacteria bacterium
CGCCAGCATCGAACTCAACCGACATGCTGCGGGTCCATGCGGCGTAGCCGGGGAACACGCGCGCGCAGGCCAGCGCGGCGATCGGGTCCGCCAGGGCGGCCTGGAAGCCGCCGAACATCACGCCGCCAGGGTTGCGGGAGATGAGGTTCAGGGGCAAGCGGATGCGAACGGTGCGCCAGTCCGGGGACATGTCCAGCACCTTGATCCGCATCCACAGGAACGGGGGGTACCACTCGAGCATCCGCGCGTCCGAGACCGGGCGGCGTTGCACCATGCCCTGCATGAATCGCTGGAACAGTCCCACCTTGAACGCACCGCCTCTGTCTGCTGTACTCGTCCGTATCGGCATCGAGGGTACACCACCATGCGCAGCGTCGATCAGTGGCTGGACGAGTACGCGGATAGCCACCGCAACCCGACCAACAAGACCCTGCACTGGATCTGCGTGCCGCCGATCGTGCTGTCGGTGTTGGGGTTCCTGTGGGCGCTGCCCGTCCCCGGCGTGTTCGCGGCGGTTTCTCCCTGGCTGAACTGGGCCACGCTGGCGACGGGGCTGGCCATCCTCTACTACGCTACGCTCTCTCCGGCGCTTGCCTTAGGACTGCTGCCGGTGCTGGCCGCGCTGCTCGCAATCGTGTCCTGGCTGGCCACGCTGGCCTGGCCGCTCTGGCTCACCTGTGGCGTCATCTTCGTAGTGGCGTGGATCGGCCAGTTCATCGGGCACGCCATCGAGGGCAAGCGGCCTTCGTTCTTCAAGGACGTTCAGTTCCTGTTGATCGGGCCGCTGTGGCTGCTGGCGGCGGTCTATCGGTACGCGGGCCTGCGGTACGCGCGTACGCCGGGCTAGACGAGCGGCGTATCGATGTTCCAGGGCCTCGCCGCCTCAGAGCATCAACTGCCAATGGCCCACATCGACCCAGCGCGAGAACTTCCAACCGAGCTGGCTTAGATGCCCGGCCTTGGTGAACCCGAACTTCTCGTGCAGCGCGACGCTGGCGGCGTTGGGTAGCGAGATGGTACCGACGACGCAGTGCAGGCGGCGCGCCCGCAGTTCGCCGATCAGCGCCTGATACAGCTGCGTGCCCACTCCCTGGTGGGTACAAGCGGGCGATAGGTACACAGTGCTCTCGGCGGAGAGCCGGTAGGCGGAACGCGCATGCCATGGCGCGGCATAGGCATAACCGACGATGGCGCCGTCCCTTTCATAGGCGAGCCACAGGAGCCGTGACGTGACGGTGCGGATGCGCTGCTCCATGTCGGCATCGGCAACGGACTCTTCTTCGAATGTCACGACGGTGTCGCGCACGTAGTGGTTGTAGATCGCGCAGATCGCGGGCGCGTCGGACGGGAAGCAAGGTCGGATCATGCGGCTGCCATCGAGTTGGACGCCTCGAACACCAGCGTGTGCAGTTCTGCGGTGCGCAAGGGCGTTTGAGCGTAGCCACCTGCCAGGGTGATGGCAACGGGCAGTCCGGCAGCGCGCAGCGCACTAAGGACGCGGCGCTCCCGCGCGAGGATTCCTGCGTCACTGAGCAGGAAGCGGCCATATCGATCGCCGGCCGCGACGTCGACTCCGGCGAGGTAGAAGACGATGTCCGCGCCGGCCCGCGCGATCGCGTCCGTCAGGCTGCGGTCGAGGGCGTCGAGATATTCAGTGTCGCCCGTGCCTTGCGGCAGTGCGACGTCAAGCGACGAGCGCATCTTCTGTAGTGGGTAGTTGCGTTCGCCGTGCATCGAAAGGGTGAACACGCGCTCGTCGTGTTCGAACAGCGCGGCGGTGCCGTTGCCCTGGTGAACATCCAGGTCGACGATCAGCGCTCGCTCGATACGTCCTTCGCTCTGCAGCAGGCGGATCGCGATCGCCACGTCGTTGAGCACGCAGAATCCTTCGCCGTGATCGGCGAACGCGTGATGGGTGCCGCCGGCGAGATTCGCGGCGCGGCCGTCCTCGAGCGCGGCGCGCGCGGCTTCGATCGTGCCCTGCACGGCGAGTCGTGAGCGGCGCAGCAGTCGCGCTGACCACGGCACGCCGATCCGGCGTTGCTCGGCCACGCTCAGTCCGTCGTTGAACAGGCGTGCGAGGTACTCGGGGGTATGTACTCGGGCAAGATCGCCCTCAACTGCCTCCTGCGGCGTCATGATGTCGGCAGGGGAAATCAGGCCGCGAGCGCGCAGCAACTCGAACACGAGCCCGTACTTGCTCATCGGAAAAGGATGGCCCTCGGGCAGTGGCAGGACGTAGTCCGGATGATGGCTGACGCGCACGACTGCACTCTAGCCCGGCGCGCGAAGCGTGCAAGTTGCAGGGGAATCCGTTAGAACAGGACAAACGGACGGGGGTCCTTCGAAATGTCCGCAACTCTGACCGGGGGCATGGTGGTCAGCCGTGCCCTGTCGCGCTATGGCATTCGTACCGTGTTCTCGGTGGCCGGCGCGTCGCATACCTTCCTGCTTGACGCGCTGGATCGCGATGGCTTCCACATCATCTCCAATCGTCACGAGTCGGGCTGTGTCGGCGCCGCCGACGGTTACGCGCGCATCACGGGCAAGCTCGGCGTGGCGCTGATCATCGCGGACCAGGGAACACCGAATGCCATCACCGGCATCGCCACGGCCTTCCACGCCTGCTCGCCGGTGCTGGTGCTGATCGCGCGGCTGCCGAACTCGTGGACCGAGGCGGAAGCGGAGTACGACAACGCCAAGCACCCGCTGGTCACCTCGATCACCAAGTGGGCGCGATCGGTGCCGGCCGCGGAGCGGCTCGCGGAGTTCATCGACGTGGGCGCCAAGCGCGCCCTGTCTGGGCGGCGCGGGCCCGTGGTGCTGCAGATCCCGCAGGAGTTCCTGTCCGCAACGCTGTCGGGCTATGGCGCCGCGAGCGCGCCGGCGCCCGGGATGGCACGAGCGGCCGCGGATCCGGCTGCGATCGCGCAGGCTGCAGTGCTGCTGCGCGAGGCGCAGCGGCCGATGCTGATCGCCGGCGCCGGCGCTGCGCAGGGGCAGGCGGGGGCGGCATTGCGCGCGCTGGTCGAGGACGCAGACATGCCGATTGCGGGCAACGGCCTCGGTCGCGGTGTCGTGCCGGAGGATAACCTGCGCTCGTTCAACTGGCCGATCATGCAGATCGCGGCGAAGCACGCGGACGTGGTCTGCGTGGTCGGTGCGCGGCTGAAGCAGCGGCTGGGCTACGGACTCTCGCCTCGGTTCGCACCCACGGCGAAGTTCATCCAGATCGACGTCGAAGCCGAAGAGCTGTCGCGCAACCGGCGGATCGACGTACCGATCGCGGCCGATTCGGGGCTGGCCTGCGCGCAGTTGCTGGAGGCGTTGCGGGCAGGCGGAACGCGCACATCGGGGGCGACGGCTGGCGGCCGGGGCGCGCGCGCCGGCTGGGTTCGCGCCGCGATCGAAGATCGCCTGAAGTTCCTCGACGAGATCGCCGCCGCGCCGCCGGGACCGGGAGCCGTGCATCCGCTGGTGCT
>JANPDV010000573.1:0-14657 GCA_031431655.1 Gammaproteobacteria bacterium
ACCTGGTGTACCGGCCCCTCGGAGCGGCCCTTCTCGCCGTCTTCCGAACCCATCTGGAAGCGGCCGGCGGGCACGACGACCAACCGCGGACATTGCGGGCAGTCCTGCAGGCTCTTGCCCGGCTCGTCTTTCGCCGACACCGGCAACGCCAGCGCGGCGAGCAGGATCCACCAGAGCGACCACGACGCCCGGCGCCGCGCTGGCGACATGGCCCGGCTCACGGCTTCGCAGCCTTGCGCGCGTCGATCACCTTCTTGAAGTAGGTCCAGCTGGTCTCGTCGGGCGAGGTCAGCTTGTCCGGAGGCACGAGAAACTTGGGGTTCTCGGCCGAGACCAGGTCACGCAGGCGCTGCGGAATCCCCTCAACGCCGTTCGCCGGCTTGATGCTGCGGCTGTGATAGATCAGCTGCCCCTGGTGCACGCCCATCTCCATCCATGGCAGCCAGGGACCGAAGCGTGTCCATGATCCCGTGGCGGGGATGGAGGTGAGCCTGCGGTTCTCGATGTCATGGCGACGCGCAAAACTGTTGAACATCTCCATCGCTTCGTAGAAGTCGCCGCTGGAGTACAGCGGATAGTTGGCGCGGTCCAGGACGTTGGGATAGCGCAACGGCACTTCACGGTAGAAGATCACGTCGTCGCCGTCCTCCAGTATCTGGAAAGTCATGTTTTGCGTCGTGAAACGCCGGTTCACCGGATCGTTCTGGATCGGGATCACGTCGACTTCACGCTGCAGCCAGGGGTTGAACCAGCGACGCAGCACGGCGCCCGTCTTCAGGTCGGTATAGAAGCCGATCTCGCGGTGCAGGCGCTGATAGCCGCCGTCGACCTTTTCGTACCGCCCCACGCCGACGACCTCGAGCCGGAACAACGCGCGCGGCTTCTCGCCGGGTACGTAGCCATAGATCGTTGACTGCGCATACTCCGCCACCGGTTTGCCGCTGGTGTCGCCGACGACCCGGATGTAGGTCTCCAGGCGCTGCACGGGATCATTGAGGTCGACTTTCGGCGCCGTGGCGGCCGCAGCAGTCGCTGCCCCAGCCACAGACAACGCGATCAGCGCCACGCAGGCACGGAGGAATTCAGCCATGTTGAGTCATGCTCCTTGTTGACAGTGCAGTTTGCGGTTCGATGCGGCGGATGAACACCGAGATCAGCAGTGCCTGGCCGATGCAGATCGACGAGGCGATTGCGAACGCCGTGTTGTAGCCGTAGCCGTCGACGATGTAGCCGACGCCCCACTGGAACAGCGCGGCGCCGAAGGAGCCCGCTGCACCTGTCATGCCCCAGACCGTGGCCACGTCGCGCGCCGGGAACAGGTCGCCGGGAATCGGAAACAGCGACGCCGTCTTCATCTGCAGCATCATGATCGCGATCGAGCACAGCGCCAGGGACGGCACCCAGGAATCAAACGCAGCCACCGGCCACGCGACCAGCGAGCCCACTGCGCCAAACCAGATCATCGTCTTGCGCGATCGGTCGACGGACCAGCCGCGCTGGATCAGCCGCTGGCCCATCCAGCCGCCGGTCAATGAACCGATGTCGGCGAAGACGAACGGGATGATGGCCACGAACGCCACCTTGAGCACCGAGAAGCCCCGCTCGCTCTGCAGGTACAGCGGCAACCAGAAGGCGAAGAAATAGAACGCGCCATCGCCGACGAACCGCGCCAGCATCAGGCCCCAGGTTTCGCGGTACCGCAGGTAATGGGCCCACAACGCGGCACGCTGTCGCAGCGTCTCGCCGCCCGACGCCGGACCGATACGGTCTGCCAGCGCCAGTTGCCGCTCGCCGGCCGAGATCGTCGGGTGCTGTTCCGGCAGGAAGAAACTGCGCCGCCACAGCCACACCCACAGCAACCCTGCAACGCCTGGCACGATGAACGCGGCGTGCCAGCTGAACGCGGCCGTCAACACCCCGGCGACCGGCGGCGCCAGGATCAGGCCAAGCCCGGTCCCCGCCGTGACCATGCCCGTAGCCATGCTGCGCTCGTGCTTCGGAAACCACTCGGCTATCGCCTTGAACGCAGCGGGCAGATTCGGCCCTTCGGTGAGACCCAGGCAGGCACGCGCGATGAAGAAACTCCAGAATCCGCTGGCAAGCGCGTGCGCCATCACCGCCAGGCTCCACCAGATGACGGCGATCGAGAGCGCGCGCTTCGTGCCCAGGCGATCGACGATCAGGCCGGACAGCAACTGGCCCACTGCGTAGGCCAGCAGGAACGCGAACCCGAGAGCGCCGTAGTCGGTGTTGCTCAGCCCGTACTCGGCCTTGATCGTTCCTGCGGTTACCGACATGGTCTGGCGGTCGAGACTGCCCACTGCGGTGACCAGCAGCAGCAGTACGCCGATCTGCCAGCGCTTTTGCGTCCACCAGCGCCCCGTCACGAGGCCGCGCCCGGGCGCGCGCGCAGTTGCATGCGGTACTGATAGGCATCGGCCCGATACAGCGCGACGACCCGTTCCACCGGCTTGCCGGCGCGGTCGTAGACGACCCGGGTGACGCGCAGCAACGGCGCGCCGACGTCGACCTGCAGCGCCGGCGCGGCCTGCACGCCGGCGAGTGTTGCGCCGATCAGCTGATCAGCTTCGCCGACTTCGATTCCAGCCTTGCCAAGCAGTTCGAACAACGGCCGCTGCGCCATGTCGGTGGCGTTCACCCGATGTGCGACATCCAGCGGCAGGTATGTCGTGATCAGGCCGAGTGGCACCCCCGCCAGCAGCCGCACATGCGTGGCACGCTGCACCAGCGCGCCGCTCGGAAGATCGAGCGCCGCGCGCGTCTCTTCGTCCGGCGCCACCTCGGCCACCTTCAGGTCGCGCACTTCGGTGGCATCGGCGAGGTCGGCCACCTGGCCGCGTGCTTCGTCGAGATCGAGCCGCGCCGCCGTGCGACCGGAGCCGAGCTGGACGAACGTGCCGCGCCCCTGGCGACGCACCAGCCAGCCCTCGCGCGCCAGGTCCTCGATGGCCTTGCGCACGGTGATCCGCGACACGCCGAACAGGGTGCACAGCGCAGGCTCCGTCGGCAGCTGGTCGCCGGGCTTGTAGGTGCCGTCACGCACCCAGGTACGCAACGCCACATAGACCTGGTGATAGCGCGGCGAAGGCAGATCGCGCACCGAACGCCCGCGCGCGGCGGCCCGTGTGGCAGCGTGCGCGACCCGACGCGATGCCCGTCGCAGCTTGCGCGGTGGAACGCGGCCCATCAGTCCAGCATCAGCCCGCCGGAGACGTTCATCACCGTGCCGGTGATGAACCCGGCGTCAGCCGCCACCAGGTACTCGATCGCGTGCGCCACGTCCTCCGGCCGCCCGATGCGGTGCAGCGGGACCGCCTCGCGCAGGCTCGCGAGCACCTCGGCAGAGAAACGACCGGTGACCATCGGCGTGTCGATTGGTCCCGGCGCGATGCAGTTGACGCGCACTCCGGACCCGGCCCATTCCTTCGCGAGGTAGCGCGTCAGGTTGATCAGCCCGGCCTTGGCGACTGCATAGGCCGGACCGGACAGGCTGCTGCCGCCGTTGACGCCGTTGGTGGATGACATCAGCGTGAACGAACCGCGCGACGCGGCCAGGGTCGACTCGATCGCCTGCGCCAGCACGAAGGCCGAAGTCAGGTTAACCTCGAGCAGCCCGCGCCACTCTGCGACCGGCACGGCGCCCAGCGGACCGCGCCCGGCGCGACCGGCGAGGTGCACCACGTGATCGAGCCTGCCGAACTCATGCACGGCCTGCTCGACGCGCGCGCGCACCGCCGAGTCGTCGGTGACGTCGAGACTCTCGGCGATGAAGCCAGGCTCACCGCAGGGAATCGCTGCCAGCGCACGATCGGTGGCGAACACCCGCATGCCGCGCCGCCGCAGCATCGCGACCACGGCCAGGCCGATGCCGCCCGCCGCACCGGTTACAAACGCGACCGGCGCGGCGGACACTTCAGGCCGCCCGCTTCAGCACGAAGCCGGAGTGGATGCCATCGAGCATCGAGAAGCGCATCTCGGCGGAAGCCCGCACGCAGGCGATCGCACGCTGCTGGATTTCGGCCGTCGTGGCATAGCGCGTCGTCAGCTCGAGGCCGACGTGGGCGTGCTCGGTGTCGCCCTCGATATGCACATGGAAGAACTCCATGTCATCGTCGCTGAAGCCCATCTTGCGCATCGCCTCGACGTACTTCGGATACAGCGTCGGCAACTGCCCTTCCAGCGCCACCATGATGCCGGCACAGGACTCCGCGAGATGGCGGATGCTTGACAGCTCCCAGATCCAGGCGCGCATCGCGCGCGTCGTCGGCAGCACCTCGCCATTCTCTTCGGCCCGATGCATGCGTTCATCGCTGACGCCGCAGGCGCGCGCGAACTTGCGCAGCAGGTCGGGGTGCCGCTTGCCCGGCGCGTTCGGCATCTCCTCGCCGAGCAGGTTCTCGAGCAGGTGCTGGCGTGCATCCAGGTCCGGCAGGCGCGCGAACAGCGCCGCGAACTGCTGCGGAATCGGATCGATGTAGTAGAAGTGCTGGATCGCCCACTCGCCAAGCTGCTTGCGGGACAGTTCGCCGTTGCCCCAGGCCCGGCTGAAGGCGTGGCCGCCGCCGTGCTTGGGCTGGCGTGCAGCCTCGAGGGCCGCGAAGAAATCCGTCTGGTTCAATAACTTGCTCATTTTGATCCTCCTAATGACGATGGCGGCGATGCAGTCTGTTGGGGCGCGCTTGCCGGCACACCTGGCGCCACAAGCTTGAATTCGTGATGACAGGCGGGACAGCAGGCCGGCACGGCCTCCGGGCCCAGCAGCGCCGGGCTCGCCGGGAACCACGTCGGGCAGGCGTCGCACTTCACCCAGACTGAGTTGCCGCGCTTCTCCCAGGGGGCGCCCACAGTGTCCTGAATGAACTGGGCCATGCGATCAGATCCTCGGCCACCCGGCCGGCAACGTCGCGGGAATGAGTGTGGCGACCCGGTCGGCGACGCCGCGGGGAACCGTCGCGACCGGCGCCACCGGTTTGGGCGCGCCGGCGCGCGGCGCGGGTGGCAGGGTGGCATCGATGCCCATCTTCGAAGCGGTCCCCGCCCCGGCAGGCATCGACGGATCCAGCGACGAGCCCGAAAGGCCGTCGACCGTGATCGCATCGCGCGACCACTGCACGCGGGTCGACAACGCCCACAGCACCGACTGCGGCGCGAAGATGTCGACGTCCTCGTCCAGCGCGATCACCGTCTTCACCCTGCGATAGGCCAGCGCGGCCATCAGCGCATCGCGGGCTTCACCGCGGCCGGGGTTGCGCAACTGCAGGTAGGCGTGGAACCGGCGCCCTTCCGTTGGCACATGGACGTTGACCAACGAGGGCGCTACCGCGCGCACCATCTGGAACAACTTGCCTTCCATCGCCATGTTGTCCGGCACCAGCATGTCAGTGAGCCCGGACGCGTAATCGTGATAGATCGCGTCGCGACGCATCGTGATGCAGCTGACTTCACAGATCGGCGCCTGCACCTGGTGGCCGAGATAGCCGGTGTATTCGCCGAAAGGACCGTCGGCCGAGTACTGATTGGGCGGCGAGAAACCTTCGATCACGATCTCGGCATCCGCGGGCACCATGATCCGCTCGCCGTGCAATACGGAGGGCACCAGCCGCAGCGGTTCGCCGAGCACGCCACCGGCCGCGCGCCAGTGACTCTCCGGATATTTGAGCTTGGCCTGGGTGCCGAGCAGCACGGCCGGATGATGCCCAAGCCAGAAAGCGACCGGACAGGGCTCGCCCGCGTCCCAGAACTTGCGCAGGTTGCGGGCGTTGTGCGTGGTGGGATACGGGAACCACGTCATGCGCCGCGGGCCCTTGACCCAGCTGCGCTGAATCGCCGTGTTGTCCACGCCCGTGTCCGGATCGAAGGTCGTCGCATGCGCGGCCGTGAGGTACGGACCGGGCTCCAGCTCGTGCTGCGTCAGGATCGGCAGCCGGGTCAGGTCGGCCGCGTCGCCCTCCCAGATTACCTGCTGCACCGGGGCGTCGCGGCGCTCCACCACCACCGGATCGATCCCGGCAGCCGTGCGGGCGGCGAACCAGCGCGCCGTGTCGCGGTGGTCCTGGATGCCGAGCGACCGGGCCGTCAGCTCGCGACTGGCCGTGAGATTCGTGACGACGGATATTGTCGTGGCGGCACCGGACAGCGCCTGCAGGCCCGACGCGCGCAGGATCGGAAAGGCGCCCTGCGAGTCCAGCAGATGCTGCAAGGCGGTCAGTTCGTGGCGCAACGCCAGAGGACCGGGCACATCCCAGATGGCCCCTGCCTGCTCCTCGAGAAAGGCCCGCAGATCGCGCATCACTTACCGCAGCCGAACCCCATCCTGTGGTCATAGTCTCATGATGATTGGCCTGGCCTCAATAAAATCGCACGTTGCGGTGGCACGACATATGTTCCAGCACCGTGCCCACCGTTGACTGCCGGGCCGCGAGTGCGCAGGATGCGGCCCACAGATGTGTCGGACCGTACCGGCGCAGGAAGTCTTTACTGGGGAACTGGATGAACCGACTGTTGCTTGTTCGCAACCTCCATTTGGTCACCGCTGCTGTCGCCACCGTGCTCGCTAACGGCGCGGTCGGTGCGCAGACACCCGCCGCTGCTGCCCAGCCGGACAGTCTCGCGCTGGAGGAGGTAATCGTCACGGCGCGCAAGCGAGCGGAGTCGCTGCAGGACGTGCCCTTGTCCGTCACCGCGGTCTCGGCCGAAGTGCTGCAGGAGCGCACGATTCGCGACGTGCGCGACCTCGCGCAGTTCACGCCGGGCCTGTCCTATTCCGCTTCGTTCGGGCGCACGGCTCTCGAGCGCCCCGTGATACGCGGCCAGTCCAACATCATCGGCAAGCCGAACGCCTCGTTCTTCGTCGACGGCATCTATCTCAGCGGCGCCGCGGTTTCGACCGAAGTGGCGAACCTCGAACGCATCGAGATCATCAAGGGACCCCAGGCCGCACAGTACGGGCGCTCCACCTTCTCCGGTGCGATCAACTACGTGACTCGGGCGCCGAGCGAGGAGTTCGAAGGCAAGGCGTCCCTGACCTATGGACAGCATAAGAACATCGAAGGCTCGCTGTCGCTCAGCGGCCCGATTGTCGATGACCGGCTGTACTTCTATCTTGCCGCGCGTCACTACGAGCAGGAGGGCGAGTACACGAACTCGTTCGACGGCTCGCGACTCGGCGACGAGCAAAGCGACGGCGCGACGCTCAAGCTGCGCTGGACGCCAGGCGAAACCTTCGAGGCCAACTGGCTGCTGACCTACGCCGAGGACCGGGACAGTGCGCTGGCGCTGGGATTCCAGGGCCGCGAATTCAACAATTGCCAGCTGCGCTCGGCTTCATTGCCGCGCTCACGCGGTTACTACTGCGGCGAAGTCATCGCGACGGACCAGCTTTCGTTCCGGCAGCGCAATTTCCAGCTGCCGCGCGGCGGCGGCCTGGCGCGAGATCGCATTCGCACCGCGCTGAGCCTCAAGTGGGACTTCGGTGACGGCTATGAGCTGGTCTCCAACACCTCCTACAACCACGAGGAGTACAAGAACGCCACCGACCAGAGCTGGAATGCGTACGACGCCTTCGCCGGGCTCGATCCGCTGGTGCAGCCTGCCCTGCCGGCTGGCGGCGCGGGCCTGATCGTGCGGCAATACCTGAACTCAGGATCTTTCTGGCGCGACAACTGGGAAGACCGCAACGATTTCTCCCACGAACTGCGCATCAATTCGCCGGTCGGCGAGGATCGCAAGCTGAGCTGGTCGGCGGGTGTCTACTACTTCAACGCCCAGGACGACCAGACCGCGTCGCTGAAGGCCACGCTCGACGGCACCATCGTACCGAACGGCACGGCCTCGCTGACGCTGGAGGAGACGAAGAACACCGCGTTTTTCGCCAGCGCGGACTATCGCTTCAACGAACGCTGGTCGCTGACGGCGGAAGTTCGCCGCGGCAAGGACGTCATCTCGGCCGTCAACCTCGCCTACCCCACCGTCGCGCTGGCCGTGGTCGGTGGACAGTGGGTGCAGACCGTTGCGGGCATGTCCGCAGCGCTGCCGACGTCGGTAGGATACGTGGTGGGCTCGACCCCGTCGGGAACGTTCAACAGCACGACGCCGCGTGTCAGCCTCAGCTACGAACCCAGTGACGATGCGACCTTCTATCTGACCTGGGCCCGTGGCAACAAGCCGGGCGGCTTCAATTCCGGCAACGTAGTTCCGCTGCTGCTCCAGCAAGGACTGTCCGACACCTTCGATGAAGAACTCGTGAAGAGCACCGAGGTGGGCGGCAAGTTCCGGCTGCTGGACGGCCGCATGCAGTTGAGCGTCGCCGCGTTCTACAACGACCTGTTCAACCAGCAGCTCACCAACAACATCCAGGGCCAGTTTGGCGCCACGGCCGTGGTGGGTTCCTACACCGCAAACATCGGTGAGACCCAGATCCGCGGCGCGGAAGTCGAACTGCTCGCCCGGCTCACCGAGTCGTGGGACGTGAGCCTTGGCTACGCGTTCACGGATGCAGAGCTGGTGGAGTTCTTCAGTTCGGATCAGGCGGATCTCTACAGCCCACTGCCGGCCAGCACGTTCACCAACGGGGTCGGCTGCTTCAATGCGAACCCGCCGGCCGGCCGGATCACTTGCCAGGAGGCGCGCAATCTCGATAACGCCATCTATGGCGACGTCGCTGGCAACGTTGCGCCTCGCGCGCCGCGTCACCAGGGCTATGTGAGCACTACCTGGCGCAGGCCCCTCTCGGACAGCCTCAAGCTTTCCATCGGCGGCGACGTGACCTACGAATCGTCCAAGTTCGACCAGATCCATAACCTGGCAGAGACTGGCGCTCATTCCTA
Source organism: Gammaproteobacteria bacterium (assembly GCA_031431655.1). Taxonomy (GTDB): domain Bacteria; phylum Pseudomonadota; class Gammaproteobacteria; order Steroidobacterales; family Steroidobacteraceae; genus UBA964. The sequence goes on from JANPDV010000573.1 coordinate 8,847, forward strand.
CGTCAACGCGCGTGTCGGCCTGGAAGGTGAGAGTTGGTCGGTGCAGCTCTGGGGCAAGAACCTCGCCGACGACGACACGGGGATCGATATCCTGCGCTACATCGACTCGCGGTCCCCGCTGCCGGCCAACGTCGCCGGCGCATCGGCATGGTCGCCCACCCTGAGCCCCCGCGGGTTCGTGATCACGCCGCCGCGCGGCCGGCAGGTCGGCATCACGGCCACTTATCGGTTCTGACGCGGGGCGGCCCGGTCGCTCCGGCGAACGGGCGGCTGGTAACGTTGCGCCACACCACGGAGCGGGCCAATCGGCCCGCTTCGCTTTTGGGCGTCCTTGAACTAGCCTCTGGGTCTACCTGGGCCCCGCGCGGGCCTGCCGCGACGAGGACATCACCATGGTCAGAAGCGTCCAGCATGCGATGCTCCCGCAGCCCACCGCGGATGAAGCATCGCGCCAGGCCTTCGTCGTTACCTTCAAGCAGACCCTCTCCAGGTCGTTCCGGCCCACCCAGAAGCGCCTGTTCGAGGCCGTCGCGGCGCCCGAGTTCCAGCGCCACCATGGCCACGCGCCGCAAACGCGGCGGGACATCAGCGACTCGATGTACGCGAATACCTCGTATCGATCCTGGTCGGCCTTCGCACGTGCCGCGCAGGAGCAGATGTGGGTCTCTATCGGCGACTCGATTTTTCGCGAACGAGAGCGGCTCGCCGCCACGGCCCGGGAACTGACGGCGCCGGCGCGACGCCGTGGCTCCCTGACCCTGGACCCGTCCCTGGTGCCGCCGCGGGGCATGACGGCAGTCGACGTCCACTTGCAGACGGGCGGTTACGCAATGGATCTTGGTGACGGCGACGTCCTCGCGGGTTCGCTGTACGAATGCGGTGGCAACCTGTACGCGTTCGGCAACGGCATCAGCCGCACCGACAGCAAGGCGGCGCATGTGCAGCGCTTCGTGCGCGAACGGTTCCCCGGCCTGAAGCCGCGGCGCGTGCTCGACATGGGATGCTCGGCCGGTTCAGCCAGCGTGCCCTATGCGGAAGCCTTTCCGGATGCTGAAGTGCATGCGATCGACATCGGCGCCGGCATGCTGCGCTACGCGCATGCGCGGGCCGAAGCGCTCGGCGCCGCCGTGCATTTTCATCAGATGGATGCCGCGGCCACGACTTTTCCGGACGGATATTTCGATCTCGTGGTCTCGCACAACCTGATGCACGAGATCTCCGATGCCACGCGCCTCGGCATGCTGCGAGAGACCTGGCGGCTGCTGGCCCCGGGCGGCGTCTCGGTGCACCAGGACGTGCCGCTGCGCTTTGCAGGTCTCAGCGAATTCCAGAAGTTCGAGATGTCCTGGGACACGCGCAACAACAACGAGCCGTTCTGGGAGGTTTACGCCAACGCCGACCTGGTACGCGATTTCGCCGCCGCGGGCGTGCCCGCCCAGTTCACCCATGTTGGCAGCCTGCCGCAGGCCCAGGGCTCCCTGCCCTGGTTCGTCGCCGCATGCTGGAAGGAAGCCCGATGAACGCTGTCACACCCCTACCCGGTCAGTTCGCGGTCAATCCGCACGTCACCAGCTTCATCGACGGCAAGCCCGTCGCTCCCAGGGCTGGCGGCGAAGACATCCCGGTCGTGAACCCGACGACCGAGGAGACCATCAGCCGACTCCGCGAAGCCGATGCCAGCGAGGTCGATGCAGCCGTGCTTTCGGCCCGCCGCGCTTTCGACAGCGGTCCGTGGCCGAAGATGGACATCAACGACCGCAAGGACATCCTCTACTCGATCCGCGACCATCTGCGGCGCAACGCCGAAGAACTGGCCTACCTCGAGTGTGTAAACGTGGGCCTGCCACTGCACAGCGTCCGCGTTCACGTGGCGCGCATGGCACGCAATTTCGAGTTCTTTGCGGAAGTCGCCAGCACGCTGCACGGCGAGACCTACACCCAGACCAAGGGCTTCCTCACCTATGTGACGCGCGAACCCAAGGGCGTGGCCGGCTGCATCGCGCCCTGGAATGCGCCGCTGGCGCTGGCCTCGATGCGCGTAGCGACCTGCATTCCGTGGGGCAACACCTGCGTGCTCAAGCCCTCGGAATACACGCCCCTGTCGATGCGGCGCATGGTGGAGATCTTCCACGAGGCCGGGCTGCCGCCCGGCGTCGTGAACCTCGTCAACGGCCGTGGCGCCGTCACCGGGAACGCGCTCGTGAACCATCCGGGGATCGATATGGTTGGCTTCACCGGCGGCACGACGACGGGCCGCGCGATCGCAGCCACGGCCGGCAGGAACCTGAAGCCGGTCGCGCTGGAACTGGGCGGCAAGTCAGCCAACATCATTCTAGACAGCGCCAACTTCGAGCAGGCGCTCGACGGCGCTCTTGCCGGCATCTTCGGCAACAACGGCCAGGCGTGCCTTGCCGGTTCGCGCATCCTGGTACAGCGCGGCATCGCCAAGCGCTTCGTCGAGGCCTTCGTGGAGCGTACGCGTCGCATCCGCATCGGCGATCCGCTGCTCGCAACGACCGAGGTGGGCCCGCTGGCATTCAAGGCCCACATGGAACGGGTGCTGTCGTACGTCGACGTTGCCAAGGCTGACGGCGCCACGGTGCTCACGGGCGGCCGGCGGGCGCAGGGCTTCAGCCGCGGCTGGTTCATCGAGCCGACCGCAGTCATGGCGCCCGACAACGACGCGCGCGTCTGCCAGGAGGAGATCTTCGGACCGTTCGCGACCTTCCTGACCTTCGACACCCTGGACGACGCCATCCGCATCGCCAACGCGTCAAACTTCGGCCTGGTCAGCTACGTGTGGTCGGAGGACCTGAATGCCGCCATGCGCTGCTCGCGTGAGATCCGCGCCGGCACGGTGTGGATCAACACACCGCTGATGCGGGAACTGCGCGCACCGTTCGGCGGCTACAAGGAATCCGGCATCGGCCGCGATGGTCCGTACTCGAGCGTGGATTTCTTCACCGAACTCAAGGCGACCATCATCCCTATCGACCCCGTTTCGATGCCGCGCTTCGGCGCAACCTGACGGCAGCCTTGCGGGCGCCCGGCTTCGGCGCGCCGTTGGCCTTCCGCCTGGCCTTGGCCTTCCCCTTGGCCTTGGCCTTCCCCTTTGCGTTGGTACTGGTCCTGGCTCGCGACGCGCGTTTGCCAGCCAGCCCGGGGAAGCGGTTGGACAGGCCGACGCTGCCGCCCTTCAGGTTCTGGATCAGGTTGACCAGTACGCCGTTGGGATCGCGCAGCGTCATCTCGAGCGAGGCCACGCCGTGCTGCTTCAGTTCGAGCCGCGTCGGCGGACACAGCACCGTCAGGCCCATGCGCAGCGCGCCGCGGTGGATCGCCCGCACGTCGTGACTGTGAAACACCAGGCAGGCCTCGCCACGATTCGCCCGCTCGATGTGCGGGTGGGTCTCGTCGCTCGGCGCCGGATCGGTGATCTCGAACAGCCCGACCATCCCCCAGTCCACGTCGTCGCACTGCAGGATGATCCAGTGCGTCGTGCTCTCCGGCAGGCCCAGCAGCTGGTACAGCGCCGGCAGCTCGGCGCCGGCCCGTCCCTCGATCCAGACATTCAGCTGCAGCAGATCGCGGTAGAACTGGAGCGAGCGCGCCATGTCCCGCACGATGATCGCGGTGCGCTTGAGTGGGGTGACGAGCGACATGGGCAGGTGCCTCGGCAGTAGACTGCCAGCATCATAACCAAGATGCGGGTTACTCCCTTGCAGCGCGCGTTCCTCAACCTCGGCGACCGGCAGCTTCACCTTCGTACGGCAGGCGACGGTGCGCCCGTAGTGATGCTGCACCCCTCGCCGCTTTCGTCCCAGGCCATCCTGCCGATTGCGCATGAGCTGGCGCGCGCGTTCCGCGTTTATGCTCTCGACACACCCGGGTACGGGCTGTCGGATGCCCCAGCCCACCGGCCGGACTCGCTGCAGGACTATCTGCCGCTGCTCGACCAGGCGATCGATGCGCTGGGACTGAAGAAGTTCTGTCTCTATGGCTGCGCCACAGGGGCACAACTGGCGATCGAGTATGCGAAGTACCGGCCCGATCGTGTCGCACTGCTGGTGCTCGATACAGCCGGGCACATTCCAGCCGACGAATGCGAGCGCATCGTGCGCGATTACTTCCCGGCAGTCCGCCCCGAGAAGGACGGACGACACCTGGCCACGCTCTGGCACATGGTCCGGGAGTTGTTCGTGTTCTTCCCGTGGTGCGACACGCGCGGCGCGAGCCGAGTGCCACGCGACCTGCCGCCGCCCGCGGTCATGCAGTCGATGCTGCTGGACTACCTGCGTGCCGGCGAACGCTACGACTGGGCGTACCGGCCGGCGTTCTACAACGAACGCGCCGAACGCGCGCGCGCCGTCGGCGTGCCGGCCCTGCTGACACGCTGGGAAGGCTCGATCGCGCTGCGGATCACGGACGCGCTGATCGAAGATGGGCTGCCTTCCAACTACAGCGTCCTGCCACTTGGGCCAACGATCGCCGAGCGTGCACAGGGCATCCTGGCCGCCGTGCAGCGGCGCTACCAGGCTGCCCCGGGCCAGGCTGTGCCTGCGAACGCCGCGCCTCCGGGGCGCCTCAGTTCCATGTACCTGCCAGTTGCCGGCGGGCAGCTGCACGCTCGCGCCAACCTGTCAGGTCCAGGCCGGCCCGTGCTGCTGCTGCACAGTCCCGCAGCGTCTGCCGCCCTGATGGAGCCGATCGCCGCCTCCTGGGTCGGCAAACGTCCGGTGCTCGCGCTGGACCTGCCAGGCAACGGCGAATCAGACCCGGTGCTCGCGGACTCCGACCTCGCTATGGAAAGCTATGCGCGCGTCGTCAACGAAGCGCTGGACGCTGCGGGCATCGACGAGGTGGACGTCGCCGGACGCTACATGGGCGGCAACGTCGGCCTCGAGATGAGCCGGCAGCGCGCCGGCAGGGTGCGCGAACTGGCCTTTCTGGGTGTCCCCCTGTTCTCCACGACCGAGCGCGACGAGCTGCTGGCGCGCTACTGCCCAAGCATCGCGCCGCGACCCGACGGCACGCACCTCCTGGCAGCCTGGTACATGATGCGCGACCAGGCGTTGTGGTTCCCCTACTACCGCACGGATCGCGGCGGGATCCTCGGCGGGGATCCGAATCTCGATCCGCAGTTCATTCATCGCCGCGTCGTCGAGGTGATGAAGATGGGGGATCGGTACCGCCATGCCTACGCGGCCGAGTTCAGCTACCCGCTGGCAGATCGACTCGAATCCTGTCCAGCCCGGCTCACTTTCGCCAGCGCCTCGTGGGAGGCAATGCGGGGCCGCCTGGAACCCGCCCAGCACCGCGCGCCGCAAGCTCGCATGCTGACACTGCCCAATCGCTACGGTGACTGGGCGCAGGCGCTCGACACGCACTGGAGGCAACGGGAATGAGCGCCCACCGCGTCGGAACGTTCGACCGCCGCCAGGCGCTCGCCAGCCTGCTCGCCTGCGCAGTCGGCGCAGGAAGCGGCGCGTCGCAGGCAGCGGATGCGCCGAAGGGGCTGCTGCGAAGTGGGCACTCCGGTGAGCCGGACTCCCTCGATCCGCATCTGGCCGTTGCCGCACCGGCACTGGTCGTCATCAACGATCTGTTCGAGAGCCTGATGACGCTCGACCCGCGTGGCCGGCCGGCGCTGGGCGCAGCCGAGCGATACTCGATATCGCCGGATGCGCTGACGTACACGTTCACGCTGCGACCGGGACTGGTCTGGTCCGACGGCCGCGCGATCACGTCGGCAGACTTCCTCTACTCGGCGCGTCGCCTCGCGGACCCGCGCACGGCATTGACGGGTCTTGC
>JANPDV010000574.1:0-5521 GCA_031431655.1 Gammaproteobacteria bacterium
CGCGCGCGTCCGGCGTCACTTGCGGGTCCGTCATGCCACTTCGTCCCGCGACGCGTAACCGCCCCCATGATCGCGGCTTCGGGGGGCCTCGGTCTCGGCCAGTCGAGCGTCCCACTGCGAGGCCGCAGCCGCGATCGCACCCGTGTCTGTGGCGCAGAGCGCTCCGTTACGCAGTTGGGCGCGACCCGCGATCCAGAGATCGGTAACCCGCACGCCATTCGGCTCGAACAGGATCGCGTCGGCGATGCGCTCCGCATCCCATGTGGACGCCGTGGGCGGGGGGCTGACCAGTTCGACCGCGCAGATATCGGCGGACCGGTCCGGCGCGAGGCAGCCAGCCTCGGCGCCACGCCCGAGAGCCGTGCCGCCGCCGCGGGTAATCAGCTGCAACGCGTCGAGCGACGCAAGCTCGCCGGCGCTGCCGCTCGCGCCGCTTGCCAGCAGCGACGCCTGTCGCGCTTCTTCGCGCATGTCGGGTACGGCGCAGAACGGCACACCCGATCCCAGCGCGACGCTGACACCGTGGCTGCGGGCCGCAGCGACGGAGGCGACCCCGGACCCCAGCCGCAGGCTTGCCGTAGGGCAGAACACAGCGGTTGCGCCTGAACGCGCGAGCAGGTCGAGCTCCGCTGGCTCCACATGAATCGGGTTGATGGCGACAAAGCCGGGACGCAGCAGTCCGTGACGCGCGAGCGTTGCGAGCGGGCGCTCGCCATCCCGCGCCACGTGTTCCGCGATGCCGCCCACGGTGTCGTGCACGCGCATGTGCACGGGGGCGTCCAGCTGGTCGACCACGCGTCGCAGCCGGGCCAGCGTGTCGCGCGTCAGGCGGTGTGCCGGGTCCGGCGCAAAGTGGATCCGCGCCCAGGGATCTGACCTGCACTGATCCCATAGCGCCGCAGCCCTCTCCATGGCGTCACGGGCATCGCTCGACCATGGACCCGCGGCTTCCCGGATCGGTACGCCGACGCTGAGGTGGAAGTGCAGCTCGCTGGCGAGTCGCACGAGTTCTTCGGGGAAATCGTAGGTCTCGGAGGCGCAGGCGGTGCCGCGGCGCAGCTGTTCGGCCAGCCCGCGAAGCGCACCCGCGCGCACGAAATCCGGGCCGAGCCAGCGTTGCTCGATGCCGGCGACGCACTCCCGCCACCATGCTGCCACGGGCGCCCGGGGGCGCAGGCCCTGCAACAGGACCAGGGGCGACTGGGTGTAGGCGTTGACGAACGCCGGCAGCAGCACATGCTGCGGCAGGTTCACGTGCTCGGCGCCCGGATAACGCACTCGAAGCTTGCGGGACGCGGCAATCTCGACGATGCGCCCGCCGAGCAGTGCCACGCCTGAAGCGTGCTGCACGCTGGTTGCCGGGTCGAGGGAAAGCACCCACCGTGCATGAATGACCCGTTCGGCCGGCGTGACTGCAGCGTCGTGTTCAGGCATGGCTTGGCTTGCAAACAGAAGGCTGAGCAGTATATCGGCGGGCGTTGCCAGACACGATTGCATCAGACCCTGGCGGCGGCCCCCCGGGTCGCCGACGAAGCGGCCGGCGCGTGCCGGCTTGTGCTATGATTTCAGCTTGTTTTTGCGTTGAGTTGCATCCGTCGCATGCCTGAATTCGCCCGTGAAATCCAGCCCGTAAATCTCGAAGACGAGATGCGCCAGTCCTACCTCGATTACGCCATGAGCGTGATCGTAGGCCGGGCCCTGCCCGACGTCCGCGACGGGCTCAAACCGGTCCACAGACGCGTCCTGTACGCGATGCACGAGTCGAACAACGTCTGGAATCGCGGCTACGTCTAGAGTGCCCGTGTGGTTGGCGAGGTGATTGGCAAGTACCACCCGCACGGCGATTCTGCGATCTACGACACGCTGGTTCGCATGGCGCAGGGGTTCTCACTGCGCTACACGCTGATCGACGGGCAGGGCAATTTCGGCTCGATCGACGGCGACCCGCCGGCGGCAATGCGCTACACCGAGTGCCGCCTGGCGAAGATCGCCGCGGAGCTGCTTGGCGACATTGACAAGGCGACGGTCGACTTCGTCCCCAACTACGACGGCCAGGAGACCGAGCCGTCGGTACTGCCGGCACGCATCCCGAACCTGCTGGTCAACGGCTCTTCGGGTATTGCGGTGGGGATGGCCACCAACATCCCGCCGCACAACCTCACGGAGATCATCAACGCCTGCATCGCGGTCATCGACAATCCCGACATTGGCCTCGCTGATCTGATGCAGATCGTGCCCGGGCCTGACTTCCCGACCGCCGGCATCATCAACGGTGCTTCGGAGATCGCGGCCGCCTACAAAGGCGGGCGGGGTCGGCTGTCGATCCGGGCCCGGACTCATTTCGAGGAAGTCGGCGGGCGCGGCGAGCGGCAGGCCATCGTCGTCACCGAGTTGCCGTACCAGGTCAACAAGGCGCGCCTGATCGAGCGCATCGCCGATCTGGTGCGCGAGAAGCTGATCGACGGCATCGCCTCCGACGGGCTGCGCGACGAGTCCGACAAGGACGGGATGCGCGTGGTCATCGAGCTGCGCCGCGGCGAGAACGCCGAGGTGGTGCTCAACAACCTGTTCGCCCAGACGCCGCTGGAGACCGTGTTCGGCATCAACATGGTGGCCCTGGTCGATGGCCAGCCACGGCTGCTGTCGCTCAAGGAAATGCTGGATGCGTTCGTCCGGCATCGCCGCGAAGTGGTGATGCGGCGCACTCTGTTCGAGCTCGAGAAGGCGCGAGCTCGCGCCCACATTCTCGAAGGTCTGGCGGTGGCGCTGGCGAACATCGACGAAGTGATTGCCCTGATCAAGGCCTCGCCTGCGCCGGCGGAGGCCAAGACCGCGCTGATGCAGCGCGTCTGGGCTGCCGGTGCCGTGCCGGCGATGATCGCGCGTGCCGGCGAGATCTCCACCCGCCCGAAGGATCTGCCGGCCGGGTTCGGCATGCTGCAGGACGCAGCCGGCGGCTATCGCCTGAGTGAAACCCAGGCCGCGGCCATCCTCGAGATGCGCCTGAACCGCCTGACCGGCCTCGAGCAGGACAAGATCATCACCGAGTTCGGCGAACTGCTGTCGCAGATCGTGGATCTGTCCGACATCCTGACGCGGCCGGAGCGCCTGACGCAGGTTGTCCGCGACGAGCTGATCGGGGTGCGCGACCAGTTCGGTGACAAGCGCCGCACCGAGATCAACCGCGACCACATCAATCTTGCCACCGAGGATCTGATCGAGCCGCAGGACGTCGTGGTCACGCTGTCGCATGCAGGCTATGCGAAATCACAGCCGCTGACCGAGTACCAGACGCAGCGCAGGGGAGGTCGCGGCAAGGCTGCCACCGCGGTCAAGGACGAGGACTTCATCGAGAAGCTGTTCGTCGCCCACACGCACGACACGCTCCTCTGCTTCTCGAACCGCGGCAAGGTCTACTGGTTGCGGGTCTTCGAGCTGCCGCAGGCCGGGCGCAATGCGCGCGGCAAGCCGCTGGTCAACCTGATGCCGCTGGAGGAAGGCGAACGCATCAACGCCGTGCTGCCGATCAAGCAGTTCGATGACGATCACTTCGTATTCATGGCCACCGGCCACGGCACGGTAAAGAAGACGCCGCTGTCGGCATACTCGCGGCCGCGACCCTCCGGCATCATCGCAGTCGATCTGCGCGACGGCGATCGCCTGGTCGGCGTTGCCCTGACGGACGGCTCGGCGGATGTGCTGCTGTGTTCCAGTGGCGGCAAGGCCATCCGGTTCCGCGAGGACGAGGTGCGCCCGATGGGCCGCGACGCAACCGGCGTGCGTGGCATCCGCCTCGGCGACGGACAGGAAGTCATCTCGCTGGTCGTGGTCGGTGAGGGCCTCATCCTCACGGCATCCGAGAACGGTTACGGCAAGCTCACCGAGCTTGCGGACTTTCCGCTGCATGGGCGCGGTGGGCAGGGCGTCATCGCGCTGCAGACCACCGAACGCAACGGCCGCACGGTCGCCGCACTGCAGGTCGGTCCGGACAGCGAGCTCATGCTGATCAGCTCCACCGGCACACTGGTGCGTACCCCTGTGGCCGACATCACCGTGGTAGGGCGCAATACCCAGGGCGTCAGGCTCATTCGACTCGGCGACGGCGAGCGCCTTGCAGGCGTAGAGCGCATCGACGTGCTGGCGGGCGTCGACGACGTGGCGGGCGACGAACCGCTGCTCGATGCGCCGGAAGCCCCTGCGGCACCCGAGCCCGGTTCACCACAGTAATAACGAGCGACGTGCGGTCGTGAACGCAGCGCGCCGCTGGCAAGACACATCACCAAGGCAGGTTATCTCTCGTGCGCGTATTCAATTTTGCGGCCGGTCCGGCCACCCTCCCGCTGGAAGTTCTCGAGCAGGCCCGCGACGAAATGCTCGACTGGCAGGGCAGCGGCATGTCGGTCATGGAGGTGAGTCATCGCGGCAAGGCGTTCGTCGCCGTCGCACAGGCGGCCGAGGCCGACCTGCGCACCCTGCTCGCCATTCCCGCGAACTACAAAGTACTGTTTCTGCAGGGGGGCGCCACCGGCATGTTCTCTGCAGTGCCGATGAACCTGACGCCTTCGACCGATACCACCGTCGACTTCATCAACACCGGCAACTGGTCGCAGAAGGGCATTGCGGAGGCGCAGCGCTATTGCCGCGTCAGCATTGCGGCGGACGAAGCTGCGTCCAAGTACTCAACCGTGCCGGAACAAGACCGATTGAAGCTCAGTGCCAACGCGTCGTACCTGCACTACACGCCCAACGAGACGATCGGCGGCGTGGAGTTTCCGTATGTACCGGTGCATCCCAGCGCGCCGCTGGTTGCGGACATGTCGTCGACTATCCTGTCGCGCCCGATCGATGTTGCGCGTTTCGGTGTCATCTACGCCGGCGCGCAGAAGAACATCGGGCCCGCGGGCATCTGCGTGGTCATCGTGCGCGACGACCTGATCGGCAAGGCACGCCCTGGCACACCTGCCGTCTGGGACTTTGCGGCAATGGCCAAGGAGTCGTCGATGCTCAACACTCCACCGACCTTCGGCATCTACTTCGCCGGCCTGGTGTTCAAGTGGCTGCTCAAGCAGGGTGGCCTCGCCGCCGTTGGTGAACGCAATCGGATCAAGGCCGAAACGCTTTACCGCGCCATCGACGAGTCCGGGTACTACCGCAATCCCGTGGCGCGCAATTGCCGCTCATGGATGAACGTGCCATTCACCATCCCCAACCCGGACCTCGAGAAGACGTTCGTCAGCGAGGCGGCCAGGGCGGGGCTTGCCAACCTCGAAGGGCATCGATCCGTCGGCGGCATGCGCGCTTCGATCTACAACGCGATGTCGCTGGACGGCGTCAAGGCCCTGGTGTCCTTCATGCAGGATTTCCAGCGGCGCAACGGCTGATGGCTGCAGGTGCAGAGATGAACTTCCGTATCCAGACCCTGAACAGCATCAGCGTGCGTGGCCTCGAGCGCCTGCCGCGGGAGCGCTATGAAGTGGCTTCCGAACTGGCCAAGCCGGACGCCATCATCGTGCGCTCGGCC
>JANPDV010000575.1:0-3949 GCA_031431655.1 Gammaproteobacteria bacterium
CTACAGCCCGATGGTGCCGCTGCCAGAAGGCGCACACGTCGGTTGCAAAGAGCGGCCAGTTCTGCCGGTTCAGCTGCACCTTGCCGAGCGAAATGCTGGGCTCGTGGATGCGCGTCGCATGCCACCAGCCTGCCGGCAGGAACAGCGTTTCGCCTTCGTGCAGTGTCTCGACGATTGCCCGTGCCGAGAAGAACAGCGGGAACAGTTCGGGATCGGGGGCGGCGAAGTCGACTTGCGACATCTTCGCGTTGTCGGGGTGCGGGTACATGTAGCGCCCCTGGTCAGGCGGAAACAGGAAGAACTCCTTGCTGCCGCGGATCTGGGTGAACTGGGTGTGCAGCCACAGGGCATCGAAATGCACGCGCGGGAAGCAGGCGCCGGCGCCGCCGAAGAACAACTCGTACGGTTCCGTGCCGCGCACCAGCAGGCGCGGCAGGAGGGGATGATTGATGCGGTCGAGCGGCCCGTAGGACAGCTCGGGGCGCATGTCACGCCGCAGTTCAGGGAAGTAGTCCTCGACGTTCAGGTTGAACGGGTAGGGCGCAGGCCGGGATTCTTCCGCATCGTGAATCCAGTCGATGACCTCAGCCAACGAGTAGCTGTGGCCATGAACCTCCTTTCGCAGGTGCCCGTAGCGGTCGCGAAAGAAATCCCAGGAGAATCGCGCCATCGCGGGCCAGTCCGCCGCGGCATCGGTGACGACTACCGGACGACTCAGGTCTACGTAGGCGCGCTGGAACTCAGCCGCGCTCAGTCCGGTGCGACGTTCGACGCGGACTGCGTGATGGCCGGCCGGTGCAGGGCTTGATGGCGGCGCAGCGGAGTCGTCACTGTACGGCGCGTTCTCGACACGTGCGGTCGCGTGCATCGCGGACCTCGATTACAGGCGATGGGTTGGCTCAAACGAACTGGCGTCAGCACGGCGCGCGACTGCGAAAGCGACCGCGTTGGCGCACCGAATGCCGAGAAGTATAGGGTCCAGAAGCGCCCGTTTGGCGACACGGTGGCGACTCAGGGACTTGCATGCACAATCACGCCAATCACATGAGGTTTGATTTACAGTTGTGAAGTGATTGAGCGATTCTCGTCGTGGCGATTCGCATTGGGCTCTCTGGCGCTGCTGTCCCTGTTCACCGTTGTGCCGGCGCTCGCTGTCGACGCGAGCGGGCCGCCGCTGGATCGGGCGGAACAGGCCTTGGCTGAGGGTCGACCGCGCGATGCACTTGATTTGCTGCGCCCGTACGAGAACCCTGCTGAGGTCGACACGCGATTCAACTACACGCTGGCGCTCGCGGCGATGGATGCCGGCGAGCCTGCGATAGCTGAACGTGCGCTGCGCAGGGTGCTCGCGGTCGAGCCGCGCTTCGATGGCGCGCGGCTCGACCTGGCGCGTGCGCTGGCGGCGCAGGGTGACCGCGATGGCGCGGCCGCCGAGTTGCGTGCCGTCATCAGCAACTCACCGGCTGCGATGTCGCGCGAAGCCGCGCGCGCTGCGCTGGAGCGGCTCTCGGTGGCTTCGGCGGACGCCGGGAGCGCGACCGCTCCCAGCTCATCGCGCCAGCGCCAGCGCTGGCGCTGGGTGCCTGCCCTGACACTCGGCGCCGGGCATGACTCGAACGCCAATGCTTCGACTTCAGACCGCGAGTTCTTTGGTTTCTCTCTCACGCCGCAGGCTGTGGAGCGCGAGTCGGCCTTCATCGATGCCGGCGCGTCACTGCTGGGAGAGCGGCAGATCGCGCCAGGCCTGGCAAGCGTCCAGCTGCGCGCTGGCCATCGCAGCTACCCCTCCGCACACTTCGTGGACCAGAGCAGCGTGCTCGGTGCGGCCGCGTTAACCTGGCCGTTGCACGGCTGGGTGGCCGCCGCGGGCATCGGCGGTTCGTTCGGCTGGCTCGATGGCCGGGCCCACCTGGCGACCGTCAACGCGGAAGTGTCCGTGTCCCGGCGGATCGCCGGTTCGTGGGAACTCGCCGGCCTCGCGCGCGCCGGAGTCGTCGACTACCGGCAGCCGTTATTCGAGGAACTGGACGCCCGTCGCTACCTGTGGGGTGCGGCCCTGCAGCGTCTGGATCTGCTGGCAGGTCGCGCGCGCGTCGGAGTCGCGCTGCTCGGCGGCCGCGACGAGGTCCAACGGCGTGGATCGCCATGGTCAAACGATCGTTATGGCGCGCGGCTGTTCGGGGCGTGGCAGTTCGGCGCGCAAGGCAGTCTGTATGGTGAGGCCTCGTGGCTGACGTCGGACTACTTCGGGGCGCGCGGTTTCTTCGGCATCGACCGGCTCGACCGCCAGGTCGTCGCGCTGGTGGGACTGGAGTGGCGCGATCTGCCGGCGCGCGGCTGGAGCGTGGCGCCGCAGCTGCGCTGGACCGACAACCCGTCGAACCTGGCCCTGTTCGGGTTCGACCGCGTCGAGCTTTCGCTGTATCTGCGTCGCGAGTTCCGTTGAACTGCGAAGCTCGTCACGGGTGCGTGGCCGACTTGCCGCTGCCGTCTCCGTAGACTCCTCGGGTGACTGACCACGACCCTTCCGAGGCGGTTCCGCAGGACCCTGACGGGGAACGGCGCGGCGGCCCTGACCGGCGACGACAGACCCTCAAGGCGCTGTTGGTCGGCGGCGTCACGCCCCGACGCCGCAATCCCCGCCGCGACGGCGAGCGCGGCATTGCGGCGCTCGACTGGCACCCTGCGCAGTGGCTGGGCGTTTCAGTGACAATCATGCTGCTGTCGGTCGCCGATGCGATCCTGACGCTCACCTTGATCAGCCTGGGCGCGGAAGAGATCAATCCGGTAATGGAGCCTCTGGTCACCGGATCCGGTCGCGGCTTCGCGCTGTGGAAGCTGGGTCTCACGGCTGGTGGCGTGATCCTGCTCACAATGCTGGCGAGAATGAGCGCGTTCGGCCGTATTCCGGTTGCCGGCATCCTCTACACGGTGCTGGCAGTCTACGTCGCGCTGGTCGGATACGAACTGTGGCTGCTCGAGCACCTCAGCATGTCCGCCTACGATCCCGGTTGAGTCAAAAACGTGCTGCGATGCTTGGGTGGCCTGAGCCCGTTACGGTAAACTGTTGTATTTACTGGATGCTTGGAGGCTCATGTCTGTGTCGCGCAAGGAACTGCTCGAGTCTGCGCCGCTCGCCAGCGGCACCGCCGAGTATGTGGAGCTGCAGTTCGAGCGGTATCAGCAGGATCCGGCCAGCGTCGCCGCGCCCTGGCGTGATTATTTCGCCGCGCAGTTGCCGACGACCGCCGCAACCGCATCGCACCGCGCGGTGCAGCACGCCATCGCGGAGCGTGCGCGGCTCGGGCGCGCGCCGGCCCTGGCGCCAGAGTCGCAGGTCGAGGCAGCGGCGGCCGCCCGGCAGGGCGCCGTCTCCAGGCTCATCCAGATCTACGCGAACCGCGGCCACCTGGTCGCAAATCTCGATCCGCTGGGCCTGATGCATCGCGAGCGCCCGCGCGTGCTCGACCTGCAGTACTTCGGTTTGTCGGAGCAGGACCTGGATACCGACTTCTTTACCGGCAGTCGCACCGCCACGGTGCCGGCCCGGATGAAGCTGCGCGACATCATCGGCCAGCTGCGCCAGATCTATTGCAGCACGATCGGCGCCGAGTTCGCGCATGTGTCGGACACCGAAGAGCGCCTCTGGCTGCAGGACAAGTACCAGTCGGGGCGTTTGCTGCAGAGCTTCGGCGTCGACGAGCAGCGCAACATCCTGTGGCAGCTCACCGCGGCCGAAGGCCTCGAGCGTTACCTGCACACCAAGTACGTCGGCCAGAAGCGCTTCTCGCTGGAGGGCGGCGATGTGCTGATCCCGCTGCTGGACGACGTGATTCAACAGGGTGGCGCAGCAGGCGTCGAGGAATTCGTCATCGGCATGGCGCATCGCGGGCGCCTCAACGTGCTGGTCAACGTGCTCGGCAAGGCGCCGTCGATCCTGTTCTCGGAG
>JANPDV010000576.1:0-4169 GCA_031431655.1 Gammaproteobacteria bacterium
CCGATCCGCAGCGAGATCGCTTCCAGGACCTGGGTGTTGGTGGCCAGCCCAGCACCATACAACTCCCGGGTGATGCGCAGGTTCTCGTCGGCCTGGGCTACCGCCTCGCGCAGGGCCGCCCGTCGGGCGTCGGCTTCGCCGACCCCCAGCCAGCTCTCACGCACCTGCAGTTCCAGCAGCGTGCGCAGGTCTTCGCGCCGGAAGCGGGCCGCGGCCCCGAGCCGCCGCAACGACGCCGCGCGCTGGCGCGCCTGGCCGCCGTCGAACAGCGTCCAGCGGAAGCCGATGCCGACGGTCGCGAAATCCTCGCGATCCAGGATGGTTGTCTCGAGGTGACTGTAGCTGGCCGCCAGCGCGACCTGCGGCAGGAGCCGGCCGCTCTCGGCCCGCGCCTGCGCATCGAAGGCCGCGGCCCGGGCGTCCAGCGCACCCAGTTCTTCGCGAGCCGTCAGCGCTGCCTGGACGAGCTCGTCGAAGCTGCGCTGGCCGGTGTCGAACGCCGCAGAGGGAATCCGCTCCTCGAGCTCGGGCACGCGGCCAAGGGGCTGACCAAGCCGACGGTTGTAGCTGGCGTGCGCCAGCTCGATGCGATTCGCCGCACGCAGGCGCTGCTGTTGCGCGTTTGCCAGCGCGACCCGCGCCGCCAGCAGATCGTTGGTCGCGACGGTCTCCCGCTCCACCATTACGGTGACGTCTGCGACGTGCGCCGCGAGCGCCGCGACGCTCGCCTCCGCTGCGGCCAGCGCCCGGCGCGCCCGGAGCACGGCAATGTAACGGGTGGCTATATCGAGCTTCAGGTCCGCCTCGGCCTGCCGCGCCGCGGCCTGCGCGGCGCGCTCCGACTGGGTCGCCGCGACCACCCCCGCAGTCAATGAGCCGCCGGTATAGAGCGGCAGGGAGATGCGCGCGCCAGCCATCACGGCATCGTCGTCATCGAATATCCGCGGCGAGCGGAACGTGAACGTGGAGGTCTTCACGTCGAGTGCTGGTGCCACGTCATACCGGGTGTAGTCGGCGCTGGCTTCGACTGAAGGACCCCGCGCCGCACGCGCGACACCCAGCTGCGCGGCGGCGGATTCCGCTTCGGCCGCTGCCGCGGCGACGCCCGGATCCCGACCCAGCGCCATCGTCCAGGCCTGCTGCAGCGACTCTGCAGCGGCCGCAGGCCACGCGCCGAACAGGCACAGCGCCGCCGGAGCAAGTGCGGCGGCCCGCATGCCACGACCGCGCGTCGGCTTCACTTGTGGACCTGCTTCAGCGAGACGATTCCGAGCGCCTTGAGCACGTACTTCTCGTAAACCGGCGCAATGGAGCCCGACCTCACTTTGCGCAGGAAGTACTTCTCGAACGCGATCTTGGCAAGATGAACCCACTTGCCCTCGCGAGCCCAGGTGACATTGCGTGGCGGGATCTGCGGCAAAGCAACGAATGCCGCGCCCGAATCGCCGAAATCGGCGAGGCAGATCGCGTTCCAGGTTGCCTCGGCGTCCGCTGGCTGCCCCTTGATCTGGGCGGCGATGTTGGCGCAGATCGCGCTGACCATGGACTCGATCATGTACCCCGTCTTCGGCGCACCCACCGGAACCGGAGTGGCCTCGACCGGCGGGATCGCTACGCAGACTCCGGCCGAGAACACGTTGGGATACTTCTTCGAGCGCTGGTGCGCATCGATGAGCACGAATCCCCGGGGATTACACAGCTCCGGTACGGCAGCGACTGCATCGACACCCTTGAAGGCCGGCAGCATCATCGAATACCGGAACGGCAGCGTGTGCGGCTTGCGCGGCTTGCCGTCGTCGTCGCACTCGTTGACCCGCATCTCGCCGGCCGAGACCTGCTCCACGCGGGCATTTGTGATCCATTTGATGTGACGCTGACGCAGCTCGCTCTCCATCAGTGTCTTGCTGTCGCCGACGCCACCGAGGCCCATGTGGCCGATATAGGGTTCGCTGGTGACGAAGGTCATCGACACCCGGTCACGCAGCTTGCGCTTGCGCAGGTCTGCGTCGAGGATCATTGCGAACTCGTAGGCCGGACCGAAGCAGCTCGCGCCCTGTACCGCCCCGACCACGACAGGGCCGGGATTCTTCAGGAACTCCTGGTAGGCATCCCAGGCCGCGGTCGCGTGCGCGTGCGTGCAGATGGAATGCGTGAAACCAGCAGGGCCGAGCCCCGGGACTTCCTCGAAGGCCAGCCTCGGACCGGTCGCGATCACGAGGTAGTCGTACCGGAGATGCTGGCCGTTGGCCAGCGTCACCGCATTGCCGGGGGCGTCGATGACCGTCACCGGCTGCGGCAGCCACTGGACTCCCTTGGACCCCAGGGGATCATGCATCTCGACACGTGTCTGCGCCGGCGTGCGCCAGCCCACGGCGATCCACGGGTTGGATGGAGTGAACTCGAAGAACGGCGACGAGCCTACCAGCGTCACGCGGTGGTCCTTGCCGAGCAGCTTCCGCAGTTCATAGGCGCAAGGGACGCCCCCGACCCCGGCGCCGACAATCACGATATGTGCCATCTTCATTCTCCTCCGTCAGAAACCGCTTTGAGGTCGGGAGCCGGCGCCGGCGATGCGCCCGGACGTGCGGCGACACGCTGCAGGTAGGCGAAATACAGCACCGGAATCACGACCAGCGTGAGCACCGTCGAAATCAGGATGCCAAAGATCAGCGCCACGGCGAGTCCGTTGAAGATCGGGTCGTCGACGATGAAGAACGCGCCGATCATCGCGGCGAAGGCCGTCAGCGCGATCGGCTTGGCGCGGATGACGCCGGCACGCACCACCGCATCCTCGACGCTGCGGCCCGCGCCGATCTCGGCATTGATGAAATCGACCAGCAATATCGAGTTGCGGACGATGATGCCAGCGAGCGCGATCATGCCGATCATCGACGTCGCCGTGAACTGGGCACCCAGCAGCGCGTGGCCGGGCATCACGCCGATGATCGTCAGCGGGATCGGCGCCATGATGATCAGCGGTACCGCGTACGAGCCGAATTGCGCGACGACGAGCAGGTAGATCAGCACCAGGCCAACCGCATAGGCGAGGCCCATGTCGCGGAAAGTCTCGTAGGTGATCTGCCACTCGCCGTCCCACTTGACGGCCAGTTCATTCGGATCCTCGGGCGGCGATACGAATCGTTGCTCGAGTCCGAGGCCCCCGGGCGGCGCGGCGCCAGCCTTGCCGACGATCGAGAACATTCCATAGAGCGGACTGTCGAGCCGCCCGGCCATGTCGCCGGTGACATAGGCCACCGGCAGCAGGTCCTTGTGGTGTATGGCTCCGTCCCAGCTGGCCTCGCGAACCTGCACGATCTCCGACAGCGGCACCAGCGCGCCGCCAGCGCCGCGCACTTCCAGTTCGAGCAGGGACTGCACGTCGGCCTGGTCCTCGGCGGGCAGCTGCAGGCGTACCGCCACGGGCTGGCGTTCCCGGCCCGGGTGCGCGTACGTGGCATCCAGGCCGCCCAGCGCGGCGGCCACAACGTCCGACACCTGCTGCTGCGAAACGCCGAGTCGCGCCGCCTTCTCGCGGTCGACCGCGAGCGTCACACGACGGCTTGGCGCTTCCAGGCTGTCGTCCGTATCGACGATGTCGGGCGTGGCATCGAACAGCTTGCGCAACTCGCCGGCGACGCGCCGTTGCTCGGCGTAGGACGGCCCGTAGACCTCGGCGACCAGCGGTGCCATGACCGGTGGACCCGGCGGCACCTCGACGACCTGCACCGAAGCGCCGTAGCGCCGGCCGATCGCCGCCAGCGACGGTCGCACCGCCAGCGCGATCTCATGGCTCTTGCGATCCCGCTCGTGCTTGTCGACCAGGTTGACCTGCAGGTCGCCGAGTTCAGGCTTCTGCCGCAAGTTGTACTGGCGCACCAGCCCGTTGAAGTTGATCGGCGCCGAGGTGCCGGCGTACGCCTGGAAGTCCGTCACTTCGGGCAGCTGGCGCACCACCGACGAAAGCTCGTCCAGCACGCTCGCGGTGGTTTCCACGGTCGTGCCCTCGGGCATGTTCAGCACGACCTGGAATTCCGACTTGTTGTCGAACGGCAGCATCTTCATCACGACGAGCTTCAGCACGGCGAGCATGACCGCCGCCACGATCGCCAGGCCGATCCCCCAATAGAGCTTGTGACGGCGCGTGCGTCCTTCGCGCGCCGCGAGGAACG
>JANPDV010000577.1:0-1674 GCA_031431655.1 Gammaproteobacteria bacterium
GGAGTTTGAAACTCACGAGGCACGAGTCTGTATCCACGACGGCGCGCTGCTCGCGGACCCATCGCGGCCGCGGCGTTACACCGCGCAGCAGTTCCTGCGCAGTGCCGATGAGATGGCCGCGTTGTTCGCCGACATTCCCGAGGCGCTGGAGAACAGCGTCGAGATAGCGCGTCGCTGCAGCATGCCGCTGCGGCTCGGGGAGCCGCGGCTGCCACAGTTTCCGCTGCCCGATGGTGCCAGTGCCGAGGATTTCCTGGCCGCCGAGGCGCGTCGCGGGCTGGTCGCCCGGATGGCGGGTCGTGCCGGGCTGGATCCGACGTTGTACGCGGACCGCCTCGAGCGCGAGCTCGGTGTCATCTGCACGATGGGATTCGCGGGATACTTCCTGATCGTCGCGGACTTCATCCGCTGGGCGCGCAGCAACGGCGTGCCGGTGGGACCAGGACGCGGCTCCGGTGCCGGATCTCTCGTCGCGTATGCACTGCAGATCACGGACATCGATCCGCTGCAGTTCGACCTGCTGTTCGAACGGTTCCTGAATCCTGAACGCGTCTCGATGCCGGACTTCGACGTCGACTTCTGCATGGAAGGCCGCGACCGCGTCATCGATTACGTTGCGGACCGCTATGGTCGGGACCGTGTTTCGCAGATCATCACCTACGGCACGATGGCGGCGAAGGCCGTGGTGCGCGACGTGGGCAGGGTGCTGGGCCTGCCGTACGGATACGTGGATCGCATCGCAAAGCTCGTGCCATTCGAGCTGGATATCACTCTGGACGCGGCGCTGGTCAAGGAACCCGAGCTCCGCAAGCTCTACGACAACGACGACGAAGTCCACAACCTGATCGACCTTGCTCGCTCGCTCGAGGGGCTGACGCGCAACGCGGGCAAGCACGCCGGCGGTGTCGTCATCGCGCCGTCGGTGCTGACGGACTTCGCTCCGTTGTACTGCGAGGAGGGCGCGCAGAGCGTCGTTACGCAGTTCGACAAGGATGACGTGGAAGCCGCCGGCCTGGTGAAGTTCGACTTCCTCGGTCTGCGCACGCTGACGATCATCGAGCGGGCGGTGCGGCGCATCGACGCGCTGCGTGCGGCGCGCGGCGAGCCGCGGCTCGACATGGCGGCGCTGCCGATGGACGACCCGGCCACATTCGCGCTGCTGAAGCGCTGCGCGACGACGGCCGTGTTCCAGCTCGAATCCCGTGGCATGAAGGACCTGATCCGGCGCCTGCAGCCGGACTGCTTCGAAGACATCATTGCGCTCGTTGCCCTGTTCCGGCCCGGGCCGCTGCAGTCAGGCATGGTCGACGACTTCATCGACCGCAAGCATGGCCGCATCGCCGGTCCGGTGGACTACCTGCACCCGTCGCTGGAGGCGGTCCTCAAGCCCACCTACGGGGTAATCCTCTACCAGGAACAGGTGATGCAGATTGCTCAGGTTCTCGCCGGCTATACGCTCGGGAGCGCCGACCTGCTGCGCCGCGCGATGGGCAAGAAGAAGGCCGAGGAGATGGCGAAGCAGCGCAGCTTCTTCGTCGATGGCTCCAAGGCGCGCGGCGTGCCGGAGGCGCAGGCCGCGCACATCTTCGACCTGATGGAGAAGTTCGCGGGCTACGGCTTCAACAAGTCGCATTCGGCGGCGTATGCACTGCTGTCGTTCCAGACCGCCTATCT
>JANPDV010000578.1:0-2214 GCA_031431655.1 Gammaproteobacteria bacterium
TGCACCGCGAACTCCGCCATCGCCGGAGCCGGCCGCAGTGCCCGTCGTGAGGGAGCCTGAGCCCGCGCTGCAACCCAACGCAAAGCCCGAGCCAAAATCCGAGCCTGAACCCGAGCCAAAGGCCAAGCCCAAGCCCAAGCCCAAGCCGGAGCCGCAGCCGAGGCCGCAGTCCAGGCCCGAAGCTGCGCGAACGGCCGCGTCCGCCGCCGCCGATGAGCGCGCTGCCAAGGCTGCCAGCGCGAACGCGGCCAGCACTGCGGCGGCCAAGGCCGCGGCAGACAACGCGATGGCCGTGAAGGCTGCGACCGAGAAAGCAGTTGCGGCCAAGGCGGCCGCGGACCGGCTCGTCGCAGAAGCGCGTGCGCGCGCCGAAGACGAACGGCTGCGTGCCGAGCGCGAGGGCGAACTTCAGCGTCGGCTGGCCCAGGAGCAGCGTGCCATGGACGCCCGCGCCAGTGGCCTGGCGACGCAGTGGGCGGCAGCGATCCAGGCGCGCATACAGCGAGCGTGGATCCGGCCGCCGTCGGCACGTCCCGGGCTCGACTGCACGGTCGCCGTCACCCAGGTGCCGGGCGGCGAGGTGGTCTCGGTGCGGGTGCTGTCGTGCAACGGCGACGCAACGACGCGCCAATCGATCGAGGACGCGGTGTATCGTGCGTCCCCATTGCCGCAGCCTCCGGACTCGGCGCTGTTCGAACGTAACCTGGAACTGCGATTCAGACCGAATGACTGAACTGGCCTTCAGGCGTCGCGCGTCGATGCCTCCGCTGCTGCTTCTACTGTCACTGCTGCTGTCCTGGGTGCCGCTCGCCCACTCGCAGCTGCGAGTCGACATCACCTCCGGGGTCGCAGATCCTGTGCCCGTCGCCGTGGTGCCGTTCCAGGGGTCGGATGGCGCGATCGGGCCCGTTGCATTCGACTTCGCTGCCGTCGTGGAGGCGGACCTCAATCGCAGTGGCCGTTTCCGGCTGCTCGAACGCGCGCAGCAGCCCGCGATTGCGGCCCGGGTTGCCGACCTGCAGGCGGCACAGTGGCGTGCGCGCGGCTCGGACTACGTGCTGGTCGCCAGGGTTACGGCGGAGCCTGGCGGCACCAGCGCCATTGATTTCGAGTTGCTCAACGTGCTCAACGGACAGCGCGTGCTCGCCGAGCGTACCGTCGTCACGGCGAATGCGCCGCGCGCTGCCGCGCATCGCATCGCTGATCGGGTCCACCAGGCCATCCTCGGCGTTCGCGGCGCGTTCTCGACCCGTATCGCCTATGTGTCGGTAGATGGCGCTGCGCCCAACCAGCGGTTCCAGCTGGTCGTCGCCGATTCCGATGGCGAGGCCGCGCGCGTGATCCTCGAGTCGCGGCAGCCCATCATGTCGCCTGCATGGTCGCCGGATGGCGATCTGCTGGCCTATGTTTCGTTCGAAGGCCGCGTCGCTTCGGTGTACGTGCAGCGGCTGCGAACGGGCGAACGATCGCGGGTCTCGGCGCGCATCGGCATCAACGGCGCACCGGGCTGGTCGCCTGACGGCAAGCGCCTCGCGCTCACGCTGTCGGGCCGCACCGGCAACCTCGACATCTACCTGCTGGACCTGGCGACCCAGGCCCTGCAGCGCATAACCGACGATGCGGGTATCGATACAGAGGCAGTGTTTACGCCCGATGGCCGTGCACTCTTCTTCACTTCGGACCGCTCGGGCGCGCCCCAGGTCTATCGGCTCGAACTGGCCCCTGGCGAGCGTCCGAAGCGCGTCACCTTCAGCGGTGCCTACAATGCCCGGCCACGAATCTCGGCCGACGGCAGGAGGCTCGCTTTCGTCACCCGCGACGATGGCGGCTATCGGGTGGCACTGCAGGAACTCGAGTCCGGCGCGGTGCGCGTGCTGTCGAACGGACGCAACGACGAGTCGCCGGCATTCGCGCCGAACGGCGATATGCTGATCTACGCCGGACGCGAGCGCGGCCAGGGCGTGCTCGCGACGGTGTCGGCCGACGGGTTGGTCGCGCAGCGTCTGAAGGCCGACCGCGGCGAGGTACGCGAGCCTTCGTGGGGCCCGTTCTCGCGATGACCGCGCTGTGATACAAGTTCCAATCCTTGCAGGAGTTCGAAAATGAATAATGCCGCTCGCGCGCTGATGCTGGTTTGCGCCGTGCTGATGGTCACCGGATGCGCCAACCGGCGCGCATCCCGGGCCGCAGACACCGCGCCGCCGACCTCTGTTG
>JANPDV010000579.1:0-20897 GCA_031431655.1 Gammaproteobacteria bacterium
GCGCGCCTTCCGCGCCTGCCTCCCGCCCCTGAATTGGATTGAAGAGAAGAAGTGTTCGCGGTTCGCCCCATTAGCGGGTTGTCGAGTCCCCGGACGGCGGCGACGATCGGGAGCAGTTCCAGCACCAGGTTGATCTGGCACGAAAGCTGCTTGCTGTTTACTCCAGTGCACACCCGTCGGGATTCCGGCGGGCAAGCTGTGACGCCGATCACATGGAGACTTCGAGATGAACCTGCCCTTGATTCCCGGTGGCCCGATCGAGGCTGCGCTGGTCGCCTCGATCGGCGGACTGCTGGTCGCTTTGCTGGTCGGCGTCGCGCTCCGACGCCGCAGCCGCGTGAGGACTTCCAGGACGTCGAATGCGGCAGCCGCCGACCTGTGCCATGAAGTGCGTGCCCTTGGGGCGACTCTGGTAGCCATGGGGGCGCGCTTCGACCGTCTGGAGGCCACCCTGGCAATAGATGGCCGTATGCGCGGACCCGCCGGTGCCACCCCCGGCAAGGACGCCGGCTACGAGCTCGGCGTGCGACTTGCAAGGGCCGGCGCGCGGACCGAAGACCTGGTGTCGGCCTGTGGAATGCGTCCCGAGGAGGCCGAGTTGCTGTTGCGGCTGCATTCGCGTGCCGCGTGACGCCATCGGCTAAAGCCTGATACGCCGGTACCGATATAGAGTTGAGTTCAATTCAGGAGCGAGAGTCCATGAGCGCTGCCGCTGGCATGTCCGAGACGAACGAGGCGGGGGCGAACGCGGATTCGGCACGGGAAGCGTTCGAGTTCGTCAAGGCGCTGGCCCAGGAGCTCTCCAAAGGCAAGATCGAACTGCCGAGCTTTCCCGATGTCGCCATGCGGGTGCAGCGCGTGCTGGCCGATGAGAACGTCAATTCGGATCGCATCGTCCGCGTCGTAGGCTCCGAACCGGCGCTCGCGGCACGACTGATCGGCATCGCGAACTCCGCCGCGGTCAACACCACCGGCCGCGTCATCAGCGAGCTGCGCACCGCGGTGGCACGGATGGGCTTTGACATGGTGCGCTCGGCGGCGATGTCATTCTCGCTGGCGCAACTGCGCAAGGCCGAGGAGTTCAAGAGCCTGGAGCGCCCGATGAACCTGTTATGGCATCGCAGTGTCAACGTGGCGGCGCTCTGCTTTGCGATTGCCAAGCGCCTGACACGCCTGCAGCCGGATTCCGCAATGCTGGCCGGGCTGCTGCATGGCGTTGGCCGACTGTACATCCTGACGCGCGCGTCGAAACACCCGGCCCTGTTTGCCGATCCAGCGGCCTATAACAGCATCGTGATGGACTGGCATTCGAGCATTGCCCGAGCCGTGCTCGAGAACTGGGGCATGAGCGAGGACGTGACCGAAGCGGTCGCGAGTTTCGAGGATCCAGAGCGCGACGCACGCGGGCAGATTTCGCTGACCGACGTGCTGGCTGTGGCCAACCTGATGGCCTCCTTCAAGGACCAGCCCGAAATGATCGAGTTGAAACTGGCGGAGAACAAGCCTGCGGCCCGGATCGCCGCGGACCGCACCGCACTCACAGCGCTGTTCGAAGACTCGGCCGCGGAGATGGCGGCCCTGCGTGCAGCTCTCAGCGACTGACCCGGAACCGATGACCTCCGTCATGACTGCCCAACCCGCTGCTTCCGCCACCGCCATCCGCAAAGAGAACGCGCGCGCATTCGCGTTCGTCGAGGAACTGGCACAGGGGCTCTCGCGGCGCGACATAGAACTGCCCAGTTTCCCGGAGGTGGCGATCCGGGTTCGTCGGGTGCTGTCTGACGATAACGTCAGTTCCAAGGATGTCGTGCGCGTGGTGGGTACCGAGCCAACGCTGGCGGCCCGCATCATGCAGATGGCGAACTCGGCTGCCCTGGGGCACATCGGACGACCCATCTCCGACCTGCGCACGGCCATCACGCGAATCGGCTTCAACCTGGTGCGCAGCGCGGCCATCAGCTTTGCGATGAGCCAGCTGCGCCAGACGGAGAAGTTCAAGCCGCTCGGCCCGGAGCTCCAGGCGCACTGGGAGCGCAGCTCGATGGTGGCCTCGTGCTGTCACCTGGTCGCGCGCCGCATCAGCCGTGTCAACAGCGACATGGCGCTGCTGGCAGGCCTGCTGCACAGTGTCGGCCGGCTTTATATCCTGACGCGGGCCATCAAGCATCGTGAGCTGTTTGCCGACCAGGCCACCTATCGCGAGATCGAGGCGAACTGGCACTTGAGCATCACGCGATCGCTGCTGGAGAGCTGGGCGATTCCGGAAGAGATCATCACGGCTATCGAGCAGCACGAGGACCCGGACCGCGAGCATGAAGGCATGCCCGACCTCACCGACGTGCTGGCGATCGGCTCGCGGCTGGCCGCGAACCACAAGGATCTCGCGGCGTTCGAGGCGAGCATAGCCGGCCTACCGTCTGCGGAGCGGATGGGACTCGACAGCAATACCATCCAGATGCTGTGCACCGAGTGCGGGGAAGAGTCGCTGGCGATGCGCGAGACCCTCGGACTCTGACGCTGCGACCACGCTGCGGGAGAGGGGCTGCGCGCGACCGACTGCCCCCACCGCAAGCAGCCTTTGGCTAGAATGCCGGCATGCCGATCAACCGCGTTTCACCCCGGCGGGCTGCTTGCCTGCTGGTCATGGCCGCAGCGACCTTCATCACGGCGTCACGGGCCAGCGTTTATGAATTGCGCGAGGACGGCGGCGGCGTCTTTGGCAGCGTCGAGCGGGTTACCGTCAATCGCGAAGACACCCTGATCGAAGTCGCCCGGCGCTTCAGTCTCGGATATGAAGAGCTCACCCGAGTCAACCCGGCGGTTGACCCGTGGCTGCCGCGCGACGGGTCGGAAGTCATCATTCCCGGGCAGCGAGTTCTGCCGGCCACCGAGCGTAGCGGCATCGTGGTCAATCTTCCGGAGCACCGGCTCTATTATTTCCCGAAGCCCAAGCGCGGCGAAAAGCCGCGCGTGATGACGTTCCCGGTCAGCGTCGGCAAGATGGACTGGCGCACGCCCCTGGGCGTTACCAAGGTCGTGGCAAAGACCAGGAACCCAAGCTGGTACCCGCCAGAATCGGTGCGCAAGGAACACCTTGAGCGCGGCGACCCGCCACTGCCGACGGTGGTGGGCCCGGGCCCGGACAACCCGCTGGGTACCCGATCGATGCGCCTGGGCATTCCGGGCGGTTCCTACCTGATCCATGGCACCAATAATCCTGATGCCGTTGGCATGGCGGTGACCCACGGTTGCCTGCGCATGTACCCCGAGGACGTGGAGGCCCTTTTCGATGCGACTCCGGTGGGGACGCGGGTTGTGTTGATCAACGAACCTATCAAGATCACGCGAGTCGACGGCGAGGTGTGGCTTGAAGTGCATCCGCCGGTCGATGCGCAAGGTCAGCGCACCGAGCCGGATCTGCCGGCCTTCGAGGCGCGTCTCGACCAACTCCTTGGCGAATCACAGGCCGCAATCCACTGGGATCGCGCACTGGAGATTCTGCGCGAGGCTTCAGGTATTCCCGAGGTAATCGGACTCGAGTTGCCGCCGGAAGAGGCCGCTGCGCCGGAGCCGGTCGCGTCGCCGGTTGCAGCCCCGCCATCAACGCCAGCCGAAGGCTGAGCGTGGACGCAAGACCTGACGCGCGCGAGCTGCGGAAGCGTTCAGCGCCTTTGCAACCGGCGTCCCCGCCAAGGCCGGTTCAGCCCGGCACGCGCCGTCGCACTGGAGATGGTCGATAACTGATCGCGCCGCAACCTGTGCAGGCGCCCCGCCTCGCTCGCCGATTTTCCACGACACCAAAGTGAGCGCCATTCGCCCTAGACCAGCGCCGCGTGATGCCCGCCATCGACCGCCAGCACCGTCGCGTTGATGTAGGACCCGGCGTCGCTTGCCAGCAGCAGGGCCGGGCCCACCAGCTCCTGCATTTCGCCGGTGCGCCCGGGCGGAATACGCTCGCGGTATGCCTGGCCAGCGGGCGAGGCGAAGAACGCCTCGTTCATCTCCGAGACGAACCAGCCCGGCGCGAGCGCGTTTACGCGGATATGGTGCCGGAAGAGTTCCAGCCCCAGCGTGGTGGTCAACTGCAGGAGAGCGGCCTTGGAGGCCGAATAGGCGCCGTAGCCCACCGCTGAACCACTTGCCAGGACCGAGGCGACATTGATGATCGAACCCGGCTTGCCGGCCGCGATCAACCTCTGCGCAGCGGCGCGCGATATGTCCCAGGCTCCCAGGAAGTTGGTGTCCAGCGTCCGCTGCAGAACCTCGTGCGACGTCTTCAGAACGGTGCGGGGTTCGGCGAAGCCTGCGTTGTTAACGACGATGTCGATGAGTCCGGAGGCACGGCCCACGCCATCGAATACGCTGTCAATTGCGGCCCGATCGGTCACATCCAGGCTGACCGCAGAGGCAAGATGTCCCGCGGCGCGAATGGCAGCAGCGCGCTCTTCGATGCGTTCCAGGCGGCGAGCCGCAAGAATGACGTGGGCTCCGGCCGCTGCAAAGGCGGTCGCGAGCGTAGCGCCGACGCCGCTGGACGCCCCGGTTATCAGGGCGACCCGGCCATCGAGTCGAAAAGCGCGGGTTGGGTCGGACTGGTTCATGGGAATCTCACTTCAATACGTGCCGGGCAGCCACGGGTGAACTCCCGGAAGGTCGCCGGACTCTCCAAGGCCAGGGCGCGGAGTCGCGACCTTGCCCGAACTCTCCGCGACACCCGCCGTGGCCGGGGTGTCCGCTATTGCGCCGACACTGCACGCGCCGGTTGGCGAGGCGAGCCATGCCAGGGCCTCCGCGGTCATGCGCTCCTGGGGATCGGCCAGCGGGCGCGAGACGTCGTCCTCGGCGACACAGGCGGAAGCGCCGGTGCGCGCCAGCCCGGTGTCGGGCAGTCCGCTGAAGTAATCGCCATCCTCGTTGCGATTGACGGACTTGAACGCAACCAGCCGCAGCCGGAAGTCACAAGTCGTCACATCGAACGCGTACTGGCCAACGGGTTTGCCGAAAGTGCGGCTGCCGATGATCGCCGTGCGCACGTAGGGCGCGGCGGAGTTGATCACCAGTTCGCTGGCAGAGGCGCTGCGGTCGGTCGTGAGGAACGCCACTCGCACGGTCGGCAGCGTCTGCGGTTGACGCGTGAAACGCCGCGTTTCCTGCTGCGCGGCCTGTCGCGAATTGAGGCGCGTCGCGTAGGAAACCTGGCCTGCCTGGTCGCCAGCGAGCAGATTCAGCAGCAGCTCTGCGATCGACACGAGTCCGCCGCCGTTGTACCGCAGGTCGATGATCAGGTGAGTGATGTTCTGACTGGCAAAGGACGCGAATGCGCTGCGCAGGGCCGCCAGATCCGCGCCGCCCGATGTGGACGGGTCTGCGACGAACGAGCGAAGTGTCAGGTGTCCGACGCGCGTGCCGCCGGCAGTGGTGAATACGCGTACCGACGATGCCGGCACGGCGTTCAGCTCGAATGCGCGCTTGGTGACGCTGCGCTCCACGATGGCGCCCGTTGCGGCGCTGCGCCAGCGCAGCACACGCGCCGTGCCGGCAGTGGAGGGCCCCAGCGCCTGTGTCACGCCGTCACTGCTCATCGCCAATTGCTCGATGCTCTGCAATGAACCGGCCGCGGTGCCGATGGCGAGGATCTCGTCGCCGCGCGCGAACCCATTCTCCGCGGCCACCGAGCCCTCGAAGACCTGGCCGACCAGCAGTCGACTTGGCGCACGGCGCTCCAGAAGTGTCAGCCCGAAGCCGGCGGTCGTGCCCTGCAGCAGTGCGTTCTCGGCAGCGATGCCCGTGAGGTAGCTGAAGAAACGGTCGCGCGACTGGGCCCGCGCGGTGCCGGTGATCGACTCCAGGAGCGCGTCTGGCGTGGCGAACTGCGAGAGATCCACGTTGGCTGGCAGCAGTTCCGGGAACAGGTACCACTCGCGCGCTGTATCCAGCACCGTCTGTTTCAAGCGCGTGGCGCTGCAGTCGGACCCGCCCGAGCTGACCGCAGGTATCGTGCTGCCGGTGCTGCCGCCGCCGGACTCGATGCCGCCACCGCCGCAACCAGCGAGGATTGCTGCGGCGGCGCTCACCAGGACTGGGCGTGAGTGCGGCACGGGATACAGCCTCAGCCGAGTTGCTGGATTGAGTCGGTGATGCGCTTGCGAACCTCCACCAGGCGAGTCTGGTCGATGCCAGCCTGCTGGTCGCGTCCTTCCAGCAGCTTCAGCAGTTCCGCCAGTTGCTCGCGCGCCCTGCCGCGCGCGGCGCTGTCGGCACCGGTCTGCGCAACGGTGAACTGGGCGACGGCCGCGATGGATTCCAGCAGCACATCGCCGCGCCCGGCATTCAGCGCAGCGCGGGCACGAACCGCGAACATCGAGACGGTAGGCTGGACAACCACGAGTCGGTCCACCATCGCGATCGCCTGGTCGCCGAGCGTGCGGGTCAGGTCGGGGTTCGACACTCGCGAACGCCACTCGGCGCGCAGCTGCTGGGCCTCCACGAACCAGGGGTCGGTCCAGCGTGCCTCGGCCAGCACTGAATCCAGTGACGCCAGCTCGCCGAAGCGCGCCTGGGAAAGGTCGCGCGAGCCCTGCAGCGTGGCCTGTGCGTTGGCGGGCAGGGCATTCGCTGCCAGGACCATCTCCGGTGGCGCCGCGCCGCGCGCCAACGCCCCAAGCGACGGTTGGATGAACGCATAACGCAGGGCGACATCGTCCGGGAACTGCGCCAGGCTCTCGCGCGCTAGCTGTCGTGCGGCATCGTTACGACCCTGTACGGCCAGAAGCACCAGCTGCGCGTAGCGGCCGGCTGGAGTGTCGCCGAGCTGCCCGGCCATGCGCGTCACACGGTCGACGACGCTTGCATCCAGGCCGCGGAAGAACGCGACCCGGCGAATCAGGTAGGGGAAATTCAGCGTACCGCGCAGGTCCCCGTACAACCAGGCTGCGCCGTTCTGCAGCGGATCGTAAGCTGCCAGCGCGCGTCCGGTCGAATCGGCGGTGAGTCCGCGGCCCAGTTCGAACACACTCGACGTTGCCATCCGGTTCGAATCGTCCGAGATCAGCGGCGCGCCCGCCGCAAGCCGCACTGCGCCTTCGTCATCGACGGCCAGCGCGGCGACGAGGTCCTCGTTGCTGTTGATGCCGAAGCGCGCGTAGTGCACCGGTGTAACCGAGATCGGCGCCCCGCCGTCGCGCTGCAGCCGGCGTTCGATGTCCAGCGGTTGGCGCGACGCGAGGAAGACCAGCGTGTTCGGGTCCGGTCGGTATATGCGGGTGTGGCCGAAGACGTCGAGCAGCGTCGCAGTGAGCGAGCGCAACAGCTGCTCGTCGAGGAAGGCAACGTTCATCCATTGAACGAATACACCTTCGGTATTCAGGTGGTCGCGCGCCAGGGCCATGAACTCGCGCGTGTAGAGATGCGAGGCGCCTGCGGTCCACGGATGCGAGGGCTGCGAGATGATGGCGTCGTACCTGCGTTCGGTCAGCGACAGCGAACCTCGGGCATCGTTGGTTATCAGGTTGACGCGCGGGTCGCCAAGTGGATCCAGCTTGCGACGCGCGCTCGTTGCGCGGTTCGCCTCGATGACCTTGGGCTCCAGTTCGATCACGTCGATGCGACGCACGGACGGTGGCACGCCCTCCACCACGACGCCGCCCCCCAGGCCCACGATCAGGACGTCGCGGGCGGCCGGCTGGGCGATCACCGCGAGCGAGGACATCCAGAACTCGCCACTGAAGCGCGGCGGGGTGCCTGGCGAGTCCATCAGTGCCTCGGGCAGACCGTTGGTACGCAGCGCCAGTCCGCCTTCCTGCTGCAGCACCAGGACGCTCGCGCTGCGTCCGACGTCGTAATAGAGCACCTTGCCGGTGCTGCCGACGTTGAGCGGCGAGGTCAGCAGCAGACGCTCGGGCAATGCCGGACGGAACGCGAGCACGCCAGCGATCGCCGCAATGGTGCCGGCTGCCACCCAGGGCAGGGGCCGCCTCGACAGAACCACCAGGGTCAATACGGCGAGCAGGGCACTGGCCCCGACGGCAAAGTGGATCGTGCCCTCATAGCGCAGTGCCGGAATCACGAAGAATCCCGCTGAGACTGCGCCGATGATGCCGCCAACGGTGTTCCACGCGTACACCCGCGCGCTGGCGGCCGCCGCGTCCTCCGGACGATCTGCCAGGATGCGCACTGCCAGCGGATAGGTGAGGCCGATCGCAAACGTCAGCGGTAGCAACAGACCAAGCGCAAAGAAGACGTTCTTGAGCAGTCCCGCCTGGACGGGCACGACGCGATCCAGCAGCAGGTAGGCACCGGCGGCGGCAACAGCACAGACGACCTGCGCCGCGAACAGTGCGTTGACCGAGCGCTCTCGGTCCCGCGCCAGCCAAGCGCCGGCCGCACCGCCGAGCGCGATGCCCGTCAGGAAGCTGCCCAGCATCACGCCGAAGGCATAGATGCTGCTGCCCACGACCTGCGAGAGCATCCGCGCCCACAACACTTCGTGAGTGAAGGACACGACGCCCGACAACAGCATCAGAAGCAGGACCCAGGAAGGTGCGGGCGGCAGTCCCAGCGCGAACCGCGTTCGTGGCGGGGCCGACGCCGCGGCGACGGGCGTCGCCGCGATGCGGCCAGTGCCGGACGGCACGTTCTCACGCTGCACCAGCACGGCAGCGAGCAGGAACACCAGCACGTTCACGGCCGCGGCAACCCAGATGCTGCGCGACAGGCCCAGGTTGGGCAGCAGCAGGAAAGCGGTCGCCAATGCTCCGAGCACGGCGCCGAACGTATTGCTGGCGTACAGCATGCCGATGCGTCGACCGATCTGTTCGCGCGTGCGCACGGCATGACGAGCCAGCAGCGGCAGCGTTGCCCCCATCAGCGTGGTAGGCAGAGCCAGAGCCACGAACGCGCTGGCCAGGTAGAACGTCGACGTGCCCACCTGTTCGCTGGAGGGGGGTGCGTCCTGCCCGCCAAACCAGGCGGCCAGCAGCCAACGACTTGCGTACAACAGCGCCGGGACCACGGCCAGCGCGCTGATCGCGATGCCGAGCTCGAGCACCGCGTAAACCAGCACCGGACGCCGGACGCGCGGCAACCAGCTCTCGACCAGCCAGGCGCCGAGCGCCAGGCCAGCCATATAGGCGGCGAGCACGGTCGCCACTGCCAGTTCGGAAGTACCGAAGACCAGGGCGAACTGCCGGGCCCACGCGGTCTGGTAGACCAAAGCAGCAAAGCCGCTCAGAACGAAGCAAAGACCGAGCAGCAGCAGCGCGACGAACTCCGAGGAGGGTGTCGGGGCAATTGAATTGACAGAGGGTCGTGTTGCGGACATGGTCGCGCTTTGTGCCTGCCCCACCGATGAAAGTCAAACAACCTTGAACGTGACTGCATGAGCTCACCCGCGCGGCCCGGTGTCATCACGCTGACAACGGATTTCGGCCTGCAGGATCCATTCGTGGGCGTAATGAAGGGCGTGCTGTACGCGCGCTTTCCCGGCGCTCGCATCGTCGACCTGACGCACCAGATTCTGGCGCATTGGCCGGCGGAGGCCGGGTTCTGGCTGGCACGTTCGTTTCGCTATTTTCCGGCCGGTACAGTGCACGTAGCGGTGGTTGATCCGGGGGTCGGTACCTCGCGACGCCTGCTGGCTGCGACTGCCGAGGGGCATGAGTTTCTGGCGCCTGACAATGGACTGATCGGCGACGTGCTGGAGCGCTCTCCCGGATGCCAGGTGCGTGCCGTCAGCACGACGGCGCTCGCGGACCTGGGCCTGCATGCCGCCAGCGCCACGTTTCACGGTCGCGATCTGTTCGCACCACTGGCGGCGGAGCTGGCGGCTGGCCGCATCCGGATCGATTCGCTCGGGCCGCTGGTCGCCGACTGGGTGCCGTCATGGGCAGAGCCGCCGAGTGCGAGCAGCGACGCCGTCAGCGGACGTGTGATCACCGTCGACCACTTCGGCAACCTGATCACCAACATCGACGCGGCGCTGGTCGCGGGTTTTGTCGAACCGCACGTGTATGCCGGCACAGAGGTTCTGGCGCTGCGGCGCACCTATGGGGAGGCGCGTCCGGGCGAATTCCTGGCGCTGATCAACTCCTTCGGTGTAGTGGAGGTAGCGGTAGCCCAGGAGCGCGCCGACCGGACGCTGGGGTTGTCACGCGGGGCGCCAATTGTGGTCCGCGATGCGGTCCGGCATCGTTGAGCTTGCCAAGCGGGCCGTTTTGGTTATAGTTCCGCCCTCGCTAGCTGGGCCCTTAGCCTGTAAACCACTGATTAATATAGATTTTAGACTTCAAAAATGTCTGAACGCGACGCTGATAGTTTCGACCTCGACGACGAATTCCTCGGCGAGGGTGCCGCCCCGGACGAGGGCAGCGACTACGACCGGTTCCTCGACCGGGTAGATCGGCGTGCCCGCCCGACGCCGGGCAAGCGCGGCCGAGCGGCCTGGAGCAAGGTCGAGGAAGTACTCGCCGACAAGCAGCTCGAGAAGGACCTCCGCGAGGTATACGACGACGACGAGGGATGAGACCCGTCGTGGCCGCGCCGTCCCCGTCGCCGTCCTGGGTGGTCGTCAAGTTCGGCGGCACCAGTGTCTCTTCGCTGCGCAACTGGCAGAACATCGGGCGCATAGTCGCCGCGCACCGGCAATCCGGATCGTCGGTGCTGCTGGTGCACTCTGCAGTTTCCGGCATCACTGACCAGCTGGAAAAGCTCCTCGCGGCCGCTTTGGCCGACACGCATCCGGCCGCACTGGGAGCCATCGAAGCCCGGCATCGTGCGCTGTGTGCGGAACTTGGCGTCGATGTCTCGGCAGCCTTGCTGGGGCACTTCGCCACGCTGCAGCAGGTTGCCGCCGGCGTTGCCCTGATGGGCGAAATCAGCGACCGGACGCGGGCTCGTGTCATGGGCATGGGCGAGCTCATGAGCACCGAGATCGGCGCGCGTTTCCTCGCCGCGCAAGGCCTCGGGGCGCAGTGGCTGGACGCGCGCCGGGTGCTGCGCGCCGAGGATCGTGAGGCCGCGACCGCGCGCGCAGGCTATCTTTCCGCAACCTGTAACTTCGCGCCCGATGCCGCGGCAAGCTCGATAGTGGCAGCCCTCGGACCGGTCGTGGTCACGCAGGGGTTCATTGCCGCGGATGCGCATGGCGATACGGTGCTGCTGGGTCGCGGCGGCTCCGACACATCCGCCGCCTACTTCGCTGCCAAGCTGTCGGCGGCGAGGCTGGAGATCTGGACCGACGTGCCCGGCATGTTCAGTGCCAACCCGCGCTCGCTGCCCAGCGCACGGCAGCTGCGCGTGCTCAGCTACGAGGAAGCGCAGGAGATCGCGACCGCGGGCGCCAAGGTGCTGCACCCACGCTGCATCCTGCCAGCGCGCCAGTACCGGATTCCATTGCACGTGCTTGCTACGCAGGCACCGGAACTCGGCGGCACGCTGCTGACCACGGCTTCGGATAGCGATGCTTCCCTGGTGAAGGCGGTGTGCATCAAGAAAGGCGTCACGCTGGTCTCGATGGAAAGCCCGGGAATGTGGCACCAGGTCGGCTTCCTGGCCGACGCATTCCAGGTGTTCAAGAGCCACGGCATGTCGGTGGACCTGGTGTCCACATCCGAGACCAACGTCACCGTGACGCTCGATCCACAAGCCAACTCGCTCGATGCCGCGGTGCTGGATGCGCTGCTCGCTGATCTGGAGAAGTTGTGCCGGGCGGAAATACTCGGACCCTGCGCCTCGGTGAGCCTGGTCGGCCGCAACATCCGTGGCATCCTGCATCGACTGGGCGACGCGCTTGCCCTGTTCGAAGAGCAGCGAATCTACCTGGTGAGCCAGGCGGCCAATGACCTGAACCTCACTTTTGTCGTCGACGAGTCGCAGGGCGATCGGCTGGTTGACGAGTTGCACGACATGCTGGTGCGCCCCGTCGCCAACGACGCAGCGCTCGGGCCCACCTGGGAGCAGTTGTTCGGCGCAGGGGCAGGCGCCGTCAAGGCTGCGACCTCCGGCCCTGAGAGCGGCGCCCGTGCGTGGTGGCATGAACGACGTGCAGAGCTGCTTGCGCTGATGGCGAAGCGTGATTCCGCCTATGTCTACGACATCGCTACAGTGCGCGAGCGCTGCGCGCAGCTGCGCGCGCTGCAAGCGGTGTCGCGTGTCTACTATGCAATCAAGGCCAATACCCACCCCGACATCCTGCGCGCAGTGCACGCCGGCGGACTTTGCCTGGAGTGCGTGTCGCAGGGCGAGCTGGAGCGGGTGTTCGACGTCGTACCGGGGCTGCAGGCCTCGCAGGTCCTGTTTACGCCCAATTTCGCGCCGCGCGCGGAATACGCCTGGGCACTGCGGCGAGGCGTACAGGTCACCGTCGACAACCTGGCCGTCCTCAAGTCGTGGCCTGAGCTGTTTCGCGGCCACGAGATCTTCCTGCGGATGGACCCGGGTGTCGGCCGTGGCCATCACCACCATGTCGTGACTGGCGGCGCGCACTCCAAGTTCGGCATCCGGGTCGAAGAGGCCGCGGAAGCCGCGCAACTGGCGGAGGCCGCAGGCGCGCGTGTCGTGGGCCTGCACGCGCACGTCGGCAGCGGCGTGTTCGAAGTCGCCAGCTGGAGTGAGGTCGGACGGAGTCTCGCGCTGCTGCTGGCGCACTTCCCGTCGGTTCGTGCGATCGACGTCGGCGGCGGACTCGGCGTACCGGATCGCGCTGGCGCCGTGGGGTTCGATCTCGCGGCACTCGATCGCCAGCTTCAGCCCGTGCGGGCTGCCCTCGGGGGTGTCGAGCTGTGGCTGGAGCCCGGCCGATTCCTGGTGGCGGAGGCCGGTGTGCTGCTCGCGCGCGTCACGCAGACCAAGCAGAAGGGCGCGTCGAGTTACGTCGGCATAGCCACCGGGATGAACTCGCTGATACGTCCTGCGCTCTACGGCGCCCATCACGACATCGTCAACCTGAGCCGGCTGGACCAGCCCGC
This sequence comes from Gammaproteobacteria bacterium, assembly GCA_031431655.1. GTDB lineage: Bacteria > Pseudomonadota > Gammaproteobacteria > Steroidobacterales > Steroidobacteraceae > UBA964. The sequence goes on from JANPDV010000579.1 coordinate 12,963, forward strand.
GACGGAACTGGTCAGCGTGGTCGGTCCGATCTGCGAGAGCGCGGATTTCCTGGGCCGCGACCGGTTGCTGCAACCTGCGGGCGAGGGCGACATTCTGCTGATCGCCACTGCGGGTGCCTACGGCGCCGTGATGGCGTCGCACTACAACCTGCGCGAGCCGGCCGAAGAACTGATCCTCTGAGCGCGCGCTAGCGAGCCTTGCCCCGCACTCGGCTTATCAGCAACGGCTGGCCGAACACGCGGATGTCACGCAGCTTCTTGATCACATCGACCGACAGGTCCGCCGGCAGCCGGACGAAGGTGTGATCCTCGCGAATATCGATGCCGTTGATCTGCGAACCATGCAGGTCGGCCTCGTGGGCCAGCGCGCCGACGATGTTTCCGGGCTGGGCGCCATGGCGACGACCTACCTCGACTCGAAAGCTGGCCTGAATCTCGCCAGGCCCGCGCCGAACCCGCGGCTCGTCCCGCTTGGAATCGTGACGGTCCGCAGCGCCGCGGCGTGCTGGCGCCCGTGCTTCGGCTGGTCCTGCCGCATGCGGGCCAGCCGCGTTCGGGAACTCCTCCGGCCCCGCCGTCGGCTGGCGGCGTTCGGCAAGCAGCAGCGACTGCTCACCCTGGGCCAGGCTCGCCAGTGCTGCCGCGACGTCGGCAAGATCTGCGCCCGATTCCCGAACAAATTCCTCGATGACCGGCCGGTAGGCTTCGCGGCTCGGTTCGGCCAGTGCCTTGGTGATACGTTCCTTGAACTTCTCGACGCGACGACGATTCACGTCGTGCGTGGTCGGCAGGTTCATTTGTTCGATCGTCTGCCGGGTCGCCCGTTCGATCACGCGCAGCATGTTGCGCTCGCGTGGGGCGATGAAAAGAATGGCCTCGCCACTGCGACCCGCACGCCCGGTTCGACCGATGCGATGAATGTAAGACTCGCTGTCGTAGGGCACGTCAAAGTTGACAACATGACCGATTCGTTCGACGTCGAGGCCGCGCGCTGCGACATCGGTAGCCACGAGGATGTCGATGCGCCCGGACTTCAGCGCTGCTACCGTGCGTTCGCGCTGCGCCTGCAGGATGTCGCCGTTCAGTGCCGCAGCAGCAAAGCCGCGCGCTTCGAGCCGCTCGGCGAGTTCGACTGTGGCCTGCTTGGTGCGCGCGAACACCAGCATCGCGTCGAAAGGCTCAACTTCCAGGATGCGGGTAAGGGCATCCAGCTTGTGCATTCCGGCCACCAGCCAATAGCGCTGGCGGATCCTCGCGGCGGTGGTGGTGCGGCTGCGGATCGTGATCTCGCGCGGCTGGCGCAGATGCTTCTGGGCAATCCGCCGGATCTGCGCGGGCATCGTCGCGGAGAACAGCGCAACCTGCTTCTCCACCGGCGCGCGCGCCAGGATGGTGTCGATCGCGTCGACAAAGCCCATTTGCAGCATCTCGTCCGCTTCGTCGAGCACGACGAAGCGCAGCGTATCGAGCCGCAGTGTTTCGCGCTCCAGGTGATCGATGATGCGGCCCGGGGTGCCGACGATCACGTGAGTGCCGCGCTTCAGGGCGTTGAGCTGCGGCGTGTAGCTCTGTCCGCCGTAGATCGGCAGCACGTGAAAACCCGGCAGATGAGTCGCGTACTTCTGGAACGCCTCGGCGACCTGGATCGCGAGCTCGCGCGTGGGGACCAGCACCAGTGCCTGGGGGCTGCGTTGCGCCAGGTCGAGCATGGAGAGTATCGGCAGCGCAAAGGCAGCCGTCTTGCCGGTACCGGTCTGGGCCTGCCCGACCAGGTCATGGGCCGCAAGCATGCACGGGATCGTCTGCGCCTGGATGGGCGTGGCGGCCTCATAGCCCACATCGGCAAGGGCCGCCAGGACCGCGGGAGCAAGTCCGAGGTCGGCAAAGCCAGCCGCAGGGGGAGATTCGGTCTCGGCAGTGGACACGGCAGCCGCCTGGCGCCAGAAGGGGGCGCGGAGTATAGGCGCTACTCCCGGGTTGCGCTGCGCGTCGTGTGCCGCGACTGCAGTTCCGCGACGACCGCAGCCAGACTGCTGCCGCGCGCCTTGAGCAGCAGCGCCAGGTGGAACACAAGGTCCGCCGCTTCGCCTGCCAGGATGCCTGGGTCATCGCCCGTGGCCGCCAGCGCTACCTCCACACCCTCTTCGCCGACCTTCTGGGCCATCCGGCGGGTGCCTTCGGCGAATAGCCGGGCCGTATAGCTCGTGTCGCCACCGCCCGCAATGCGTGCAGCGATCACCTGTTCCAGTGTGCCGAGGAAGGCAAATGACTCGGCCGCCGCCGCCTGGGCATCGCCCCAGCAGGTGCGTGTCCCTGTGTGGCACGTCGGCCCGTGTGGCTCGGCCAGCACCAGCAGGGCATCGCTGTCGCAGTCGACGCGGATGTCGACCACGCGCAGTACGTTCCCGGAGGTCTCCCCTTTGCGCCAGAGCTTGCCGCGACTGCGACTCCAGAACACCGCTTCGCCGCCGATGCGCGTCAGCGCCAGCGACTCCGCCGTCATGTATCCCAGCATCAATACCGCGCCGGTGGTCGCGTGCTGCACGATCGCGGGCACCAGGCCCTGGGCGTCGAATCGGACCGAGAGCACCGGGAGTTCGCCTGGGACGGTCATGCTGCTGCTCCTCCGATCGAAACGCCGCGAACGCATCTAGCCGGGTTCATGGGCGCACCGCGATGCCCTGCTGCAGCAGGGCGCGCTTGAGGTCAGGGATCGCGATGCTGCCACTGTGAAACACGCTGGCCGCCAGCGCGGCGTCGACTCCGGCACCGCTGAAGACCGCGGCGAAGTGCTCGATTGCGCCGGCACCGCCCGACGCGACCAATGGCACGTCGCAGAGCGGGCGCAGCGCGCGCAGCTGCACCAGATCGTAACCGTGCCGCACGCCGTCGCTGGCCATGCAGTTGAGCACGATCTCGCCGGCACCGCGCTGCTGCACTTCGCGCGCCCACTCAAGTGTATCGCGGCCGGAATCCCGCGAACGATTGGGGTCGCCCGTGAACTGATAGACCCGGTAGCCGGCGGGCGTGGTTTCGCTGTCGATGCCGACGACTATGCACTGCGAGCCGAAGCGCGCCGCCAGGCGATCGATCAGCCCCGGATCCTGCAGCGCCGGTGAATTCACCGATACCTTCTCCGCGCCCTCGTTGAGTATCGCCTCGGCATCTTCGACCGACCGGATACCCCCCGCCACGCAGAACGGGATATCCAGCACCTGCGCGATCCGTCTCACCCAGCTGCGATCGACCGAGCGTGCCTCCGGGCTCGCGGTGATGTCGTAGAACACCAACTCGTCGGCGCCCTCGTCGCGATAGCGCTGCGCCAGCTCGAGGATATCGCCGACGACGCGATGCTCGCGGAAGCGCACGCCTTTGACGACCTGGCCATTGCGTACGTCCAGGCAGGGAATGATGCGGCGAGCCAGCATGGCCCTAGCGACGCCCGCCGAGATAGGGCGCGAGATCCTCGGCGGCGATCCTTTCCTCGAGCAGGGCCTTGCCGCTGATCGCAGCAGCCACGCCCAGCTGCGCCAGTGCGGCGAGATCCGCCGCGTCGCGCACGCCACCGGAAGCCTGCCAGGCTATCGTCGGATAGCGATGCAGGCACTCGCGATACAGGTCCAGGTTCGGACCCTGCATCGCGCCGTCGCGCTGCACGTCGGTGCACAGGACGTGCAGCACGCCGACAGTCATGTAGCCGTCGAGCGCATCCCATAGCGAAACCTGGGTGGCCTGCTGCCATCCCCGGACCTGTACGCGCGGCACGCCGTCGTGATCCACGCGCACGTCGAACGCCAGGCACAGCTTCTCGGTGCCGAAGCGCGGAAACCAGCTGCGCACCGTGTCCGTCTGCTCGATAGCGGCACTGCCGATCACCGCCCGGTCTACTCCCTGACGCAGCAGATCGTCGACCACCTCCAGTGCGCGCAGGCCCCCGCCAACCTGCAGTTTCACCGCCCTCTGGCTGGCCAGCGCCAGGATCAGCGAGCGGTTCGCAATCTGGCCGTCGCGTGCGCCGTCCAGGTCGACGATGTGCAGCCAGTCAGCACCGAGAGACCGGTAGCGCGCCAGCAATTCGTGCGGTTCGAGCTCATAGCGCGTCTCCTGCTTGAAATCGCCGCGCAACAGGCGCACGCAGTGACCGCCGCGCAGGTCGATCGATGGAATCAGTCGCATGCATTCATCCCCAGGAAATTGGCAAGCAGGCGCGCGCCGGCAGCGGCCGAGCGCTCCGGGTGAAACTGCACGCCGTGGAAATTGCGGGTGGCGACGACCGCGGCGAACGCGGCGCCATAGTCCGCCTCTGCCAGCGTTGCGGGCGTATGCGTCGCCTGGACCGCAAAGCTGTGCACGAAATAGAAGTAGGGACTGGCCTGCAGACCGCGGAGCAGCGGATGCGGGCGGCAACGCTCGAGCGTATTCCAGCCCATGTGTGGCACCGGGCGGCCCGGAGCCGCAGTCAGCCGATCGACCGAGCCGGGCAGGATCCCCAGGCACGCTGTGTCGCCCTCGGCGGATCGCTCGAACAGCAGCTGCATGCCGAGGCAGATGCCGAGCACCGGCTGTCTCAGGCGCGGCACCAGCGCATCGAGTCCTGCTGCCCTGAGACGCTGCATTGCATTGGCCGCCGAGCCGACGCCAGGCAGGAGAACGCGCGGCGCTGCGCGGATCGTGTCGGCGTCGCACGTCACCGCCACCTGGGCACCCAGGCGCTGCAGAGCGAGCACCAGGGAGGCGAGGTTAGCGCCGCCAGAGTCGATGACGACGACTGCCGCCGGAGCGGTGGTCATGACTCAGCCATGCGAGTCACAGCACTCCCTTGGTCGTCGGCAGGTCGGAACCGTCCCGACGCAACGCCTGGCGCAGTGCCCGGCCGGTCGCCTTGAAGCAGGCCTCGACCATGTGATGGGAGTTCTCGCCAGTGACGGACACGTGGATCGCCGCACCCAGCGATTCGCCCAGCGAACGGAAGAAGTGCGGTACCAGCTCGGTTGGCAGGCCACCCACCTGATCGCGACCGAATCGCCCCTCGAACACGGCGAACGCGCGGCCGGAAAGGTCTATGGCCACCTGCGCTCGCGACTCGTCCATCGGCAGCACGAACCCGTACCTGCCGATGCCGCGCTTGTCACCCAGTGCCCGGCGCATGGCCTCGCCCAGGGCCAGCGCGCAGTCTTCGACCGTGTGGTGCTCGTCGACGACGAGATCACCATCGCATTGCAGCTGCAGCGAGAAGCCACCGTGTTTGCCAAGCTGTTCCAGCATGTGATCGAAGAACCCGATCCCGGTGCGCGCCACCAGCGGCTCGACGGAGTCCAGGTCGACACGGACGTCGATCCTTGTTTCCCGGGTTTCGCGAACCACCTGCGCACGGCGGGCCAGCAGTTCGCGCGCGATCGCCGGCCACGACTCGGCCTCGGTACCGTGGCGCCGCACGCGCAGCGCGCGGACACCGAGCTTCTCGCCGAACTGCATGTCGGTGTCCCGATCGCCCACCATGGCGCTGGCCTGCAGGGTGACGCCCTTGGTCCGCACCCAGTCATCCACCAGACCCGTGCCCGGCTTGCGGCACGCGCAGCCCGCATCCCGAGGGTGGGGACAAACGAATACGGCAGCGAACTCGATGCCCTGACTCGCAAAGCTATCGATCATGAACGAGTGCGCTAGGTCGAAGACGGACTGCGGAAACCCGGTGGACCCAAGCCCGTCCTGGTTGGTCACGATCACCAGGGCATAGCCGGCATCACGCAGGCTGCGCAGTGCCGCGAAGACTCCGGGCATGAAGCGCAGCTTCGCCAGCGCGTCCACCTGCTCGTCGGGCGGCTCTTCGATCAGCGTGCCATCGCGGTCAACGAACAGGACTTTCATGGTGATTCACGCCTCATGCGAGGCTCGCTACCACTCGCTGGTTCTGGTCGGCGCTGCCAACCGTTATTCGCAGCGCGCGACCGAGCTGCACATGGCTGCGCACATCGCGCACCAGCAGGCCCGCGCCCAGCAGGGACCTGAACGCGACGTCGGCATCGTTGAACTCCACCAGCAGGAAGTTCGCTGCGCTCGGCCACACCCGCACTACCGTGGGCAGCGCGGCAAGGGACTGAGCCAGGGCGTCGCGCGCGCGAACCAGATCCGCCTGGCGCGCCTCGGCCGCGCTGCGCAGCGCGGGGTCGAGCACGGCCAGCGCAGCCTCCACGCTCAGCTGCGGCATGGCATACGGCGGGATTATCCGCCGCAGCAGTGCGACGATCCGCGGATCTGCGACCAGGGCGCCGACGCGCGCTCCGGCCAGCCCATAGGCCTTCGACAGCGTGCGCAGCACCGCGACGTGCGGAGCGGTCGGCAGCGCCTCGATACAACTGTGGCCGGGCGCGAACTCGATGTAGGCCTCGTCGATCGCAACGAGGGCGCGACCGGTTGCGGCCGCGATGACCTGCTGCACCTGGCCTCGGTCCAGCAGGTTGCCGGTCGGATTGTTCGGCGAGCACAGCCAGATGAGCTTGACCGAAGCATCCAGTGCCGCTTCGATCCGGGGCATGTCCAGCGCGAAACCGCGGTCGGGAAGCAGCGGCACCTCAAGAACCCGGGCTCCCTGGATTCGCGCCGCCACCGCATACATGCCGAAGGTGGGCGGGCATACCAGCACCGCATCCTCGCCGGCGCGACAGAATGCCCGGGTCAGAAGATCGATCGCCTCGTCGCTGCCGCGGCCCACCAGCAGTCGATCAGGCGTTGTTCCATAGACCTCCGCGAGGCGCGCGCATAAGGCTCGCGGCTGGGGCTCCGGGTAGCGATTCAGGCCGACCACCGAAACATCGGCGAGCGGCCGCCACGGGGCTTCGTTGGCATGCAGCCGAATCAGCGCAGGGTCCCACAAGGCATGTTCATAGGGCTTGAGCGAACGAATCTCGGCGCGCGCCAGGGTGGTGGGGTCGAAGCTCATGCGGCACCTCCAGCGCCCAAGCGCGCCAGGCGCAGGGTTACGGCAGCCGCGTGGGCGTCCAGTCCTTCCATCCCCGCCAGCGTCACGGCCGTGGGCCCAAGCTCCTGCAGCCCGGCGGGTGTCAGTTCCTGGACGGTGATGCGCTTGACGAAATCGTGCAGCGAAAGACCGCTGTAGGCTCGCGCATAGCCGTATGTCGGCAGCACGTGATTGGTACCGGAACAGTAATCGCCCATCGATTCAGGCGTCCACGCGCCGAGGAACACCGACCCGGCGTTGCGGATCTGCGCCAGCCAGGAGCGCGGCGACTCAATCTCCAGGAGCAGGTGTTCGGGTGCATAGCGGTTCGACACGTCGATGGCCTGCGACAGATCACGAACCACCAGGATGCGGCTCTGCGCGAGCGAGCGGTCGAGAATGCCGCCGCGCGTCAGCCCGCGGCGCTGCTGGGTGACCGCAGCAGCGACCTCAGCCGCCAACCGGGGCGAGGGCGTCAGCAGGATAGCCTGCGCGGATTCGTCATGCTCCGCCTGGGCGAGCAGATCCGCCGCGACGAAAGCGGGACTGGCCTGGTCGTCGGCGATGACCATGACCTCGGACGGGCCTGCGGGAAGATCCAGCGCCGCGCCATCAGGATCCGCCGCTACCAGCTGCTTGGCTGCAGTGACCCAGGACGAGCCCGGGCCGAAGATCTTGTCGACCGCCGGTACCGACTCCGTGCCGTAGGCCATCGCCGCAATCGCCTGCGCGCCGCCGATTCGATACACCTCGTCGATGCCGCACAGCGCCGCAGCGGCCAGGATCGCTGAATTGACGTTGCCGTCCGCATCCGGCGGCGAACAGATTACGCGGCGCGGACAGCCGGCAATCGCCGCCGGCACGGCGAGCATCACCACTGCCGAGGGCAGCGGGGCAGTGCCGGCGGGAATGTAAAGTCCGACGGCGTCGATAGGTCTTACGATTCGCTCGCAGCGCACGCCCGGTGTCGTTTCGAC
>JANPDV010000580.1:0-7841 GCA_031431655.1 Gammaproteobacteria bacterium
CCGTCGGAACAGCCGCCGAACCGCCAGGTCCTCAGTCCAAGCCGGCTGCAGACTCATCGCGCGAAGCATGACGGAGCTGCTGGATGCGACATGATGGCCGGCAAGAAGGCTGACGATGCGATGGCGTGCAAGAAGCCCAAGCAGGCCGGCGAGGAGCACCAGCACTCATGACTAACCCTTCACCTGCGAGGCCAACGCGGGTCAATGAACTCGACCAGTTGTTCGCGCTCTGCGACCGCGACCATGACGGTCGCATCAACCCTGTCGAGTTCAGCGAGCTGCTTGAGTCGCTTTCCCCCGAACCGACGGACCCGCCTCATGTCGGGGGCTTCGCCAGCATCGACCTCGATGCGGACGGCTACATTTCGCTGCCGGAGTTCAGGGGTTGGTGGGACGACGAGTAGCGCTACCCAGCCCGCCCGTTCGCCTGCCCTTCATCAGGCAAACCAGGCCCAGCCCGCGATCCACAGGCTGCCGATTGCGTGGATCGCTAGGGTCTTCTCGATGCTCGCCCGTAGTCGGTCGCGCTCCGGTCCCGTCGCGGGCCCGATGCCGCCTGCGGCCGTGACCGCAAGCCCGAACAGCAACAGCGGCAGCACGAGCACCGCCCAATGCAGCTGGCCGACCAGCACCATCGCAATCACGGCTGCAAGAGCGCCCGCATGCAGCGCAACGTAGACAGCCCGCGTGCCGCCGATACCGACCCGCACCGGCAGCGTGCGCTTGCCGGCGATCGCATCGGCACGCAGGTCCGGCACTTCGTTGATCAGCAGGATGGCAGTGACCCAGAGGGCGGTCGGGATCGCGATCAGCAGCGCTGCAGCGTCGAATTGACCTGACTGCAACCACGCAGCCCCCATCACGGGCAGCAGGCCGAAGCCCAGTGCGATGGCGACCTCCCCGACGCCGCGCGCTGCCAGCTGCAGCGGCGGCAGCGAGTAGGCCACCCCGAGGGCGATGCCAGCGACTCCCAGCAGAAGAACCACCGGGCCCGAGATCCAGGCGAGCAGCGCGCCGAGCGCCATCGCGAGCGCAACCAGCGCGATGCCCCAGCGGCGCATCTGCGACAGGCTCATGACGCCGTTCTGGATGAAGCGCGAGCCGCCGGTGTAGGGGAAGATCCGCTCGGTGTTGGCCCGGTCGCTCCCTCCGAGTTCGTCGCCCACGTCGTTGATGACGTTCGTGCCAGCCTGCACCAGCACCGTCGCCGCCAGCGCGAGCATTGCCGGGATGGCGTGGAACCGTCCACCGGCGGCCTGGCCCCAGGCCGTTCCGACAAGCACCGGCATGATCGCGGCAGTCAGGAACGCCGGCCGTACCGCCTGGCCGTAGCGACGGAATACTTCCGCCGGCGCCGAGCCGCCCAGTGTCTCGAGTGTCGGTTCTGCGGGCTGTGGCATCAATCGCTCCCTCTTTCGGCGCTACGACGGTGCGCCCAGTGAACGCGCACCGCCTCCTCGGTATCCAGATACTCCAGCTGTTCCTCGACGAATCGCAATGATGCCTCCAGCTCAGGCAACAGCACGTTCTCGAGCGCGCGGGCCCGGCGGTCCGTGCGCAGGTATTCGCGCGCAAGTCGTCTCAGGTTCTGCTCCTCCATCGCGACCTGCACGCCGAGTTCCACGACCGCCGCAAAAGCCTTCGTGACGGCTTCGGTCTGCGCCGACGGCCAGACGGGCCGGGGCGCCGCCACTGCGGCAGGCAACAGTGTCGCCGTTTCGAGCCGGGAAATCACGATGCCGGCGATACGCGGCGTCGCGACGGCCAGGTCAAGGTCGCGCGGCGCCACCGGGTGCACCTGCACGGCTTCGAGGCCGAGTGCCGCGAGCGCAGCGGCCAGCGCAGCCCGCGCCGCGCGGTAGCGCAGCAGCCATTGGCTCGAGAGCCTGCGATGCTGCGCCAGGCGCTGCAGGATCTCGGTGGCGAGCAGCACGCGCTTCTCGTCCAGCAGTTCGTAGCCCTCGCGCACCAGGCGGCCTTCGTCGCGCAATTCCAGCGCGACGCTGCGATTCGGCGACAGGCCGGCATCAAGCTCAGGCATCGCGACGCTGCTCGATGTACCGGGCACGCTGGCTGGCATTGAGCCGCGTCAACTCGGCAGCCGGCAGCAGCCGCAGTCCCTCCCAGCCGGCAGCCATGCTCTGTTCCAGCGTACGCGGTGAATCCTGCGCGACCACGCGCGTCTCGAAGGCATCGGCGAACACCAGGTACTGGCGCTCTGCAGCCGAAAGTCCCTCCTCCCCCATGACGCTCGCCAGCAATCGCACTCGCATCGCACGCGCGTAGGCTGCAAACAGCTGGTGCGCGAGCCCCGCGTGGTCCTCGTGCGTCGACCCCTTGCCGATGCCGGCATCCATCAGCCGTGACAGGCTCGGAAGGACCTTGATGGGCGGATAGATGCCGCGGCGATCGAGTTCACGATCGAGCACGATCTGCCCTTCGGTGATGTAGCCCGTGAGGTCCGGGATGGGATGGCCGATGTCGTCCCCCGGCATCGACAGCAGCGGCAGCTGTGTCAATGTACCGGGCCGGCCGCGCAGGCATCCCGCGCGCTCGAACAGCGATGCGAGATCCGAGTACATGTAGCCCGGGTAGCCTTTGCGGCTCGGAATCTCGCCACGACTCGACGAGACCTCGCGCAGCGCCTCGCAATAGTTGGTCATGTCCGTCATGACCACCAGCACGTGGCGGCCTTCCGTGAACGCCAGGTACTCCGCCGCGGTCAGCGCGAAACGCGGCACCAGCAGCCTTTGCGTCGACGGATCGCTGGCGAGGTTGAGGAACATGGCGGTGTGTGCCAGGGCTCCGCTCGCCTCCATGCTTGCACGGAAGAACTCGGCCGAATCGTGCGACACACCGATGCCGACGAACACGATCGCAAATCCCGTGCCGGCCGCCTCATCGGCGGCGACGCCGCGCAGCCGCGCGTGCTGCGCAATCTGCACGGCAAGCCGGTCGTGCGGCAGCCCGCTGCCCGAGAACACCGGCAGCTTCTGGCCACGCACCAGGCAGTTCATCAGGTCGATCGCGGTTACGCCGGTCTCGATGAAGTCCCGCGGCAGCTCACGCGCCGCCGGATTGACCGGCGTGCCGTCGATCGGCAGCCACGTCTGCGCAGGCAGCGGCGGGCCGGAATCCAGAGGTCGACCAACGCTGTCGAAGACGCGCCCGAGCAGCCCGGGCCCCAGGCCGAAGCGCAATGGCTCGGCTTCGATCGTGACCACCGCGTCGGCGAGGCCGAGACCGCCGGTCGACTCGAGCACCTCGACGATGATTTCGTGCTCGCCCAGGGCCACGATGCGACCGATTCGCGGCACGCGATCCGGACCCGCGACGCGCACAGCATCGTTGAGCCGCGCCCGCGCAACACGCTGCAGGTGCAGCAGCGGGCCTGCGAGCCGCGTGTTGGCGCCTTCAACCCGCAGCTGGGCGCGCAAGCGACGTCCCTCGGGCGATGGCCTCGAACTCCCTGTCGACGTCGCGACGCAGGTCCTGGAAGGCCGCGGGCTGGCCCTCGGCAATCTCCTCGCCAACACGCATCAGCCGCCGATAGACGGCCAGCGACGCGACGTCCGCAGGCGAGACGTCGCGCGCCACCGCGCGCTCGGCGGCGTCGATGAAGTGCATGACGATCTGCAGGATCGCGGTCTGGCGCGCAGGAGAGCAGTAGCGGTCCACCGGCGACATCGCCGACTGGCGCAGTACCGCCTCGTTGACGAGTTCAGCGCACAGCAGCGCCAGCTGCTGCGCCGGCGGCAGCGCGTCGCGACCGACGATGCGCACCATGCGCTCGAGTCTCGCCTGCTGCTCCAGCAGCGTCAGCATGCGACGGCGGTGTGCAAGCCAATCCGGGTTGCCGTGCTGGTTCCACCAGCCGGCCATGGCATCCGCATCCTCTGCATACGACTGCAAAGGATGGATAGCCGGGTAGAAGCGCGACTGCGCCCGCTGCCGGTCGAGTGCCCAGAAGGAACGCACGAAGCGCCGCGTGTGCATCGTCACGGGTTCCGAGAAGTCGCCGGCGGGCGGACTCACCGCACCGATTATCGTGACCGATCCTTCGCTGCCCGCAAGCGTGCGCACGCGCGCCGCGCGCTCGTAGTACTCGGCGAGTCGCGAGCTCAGGTACGCAGGGTATCCCGCCTCGCCCGGCAGCTCGCCGAGCCGACCCGACACCTCGCGCAGCGCCTCGGCCCAGCGACTGGTGGAGTCCGCCATCAGCGCAACGTGCAGGCCCTGGTCCCGAAAGTACTCGGCAACGGTGATTGCGGTGTAGATGCTGGCCTCGCGCGCGGCGACCGGCATGTTCGACGTGTTTGCGATGATGACGGTCCGCTCCAGCAGCGGACGGCCGGAGTACGGGTCTTCCAGCAGGGGGAAGTCGCGCAGCACTTCTGCCATTTCGTTGCCACGCTCGCCGCAACCCACATAGACGATGACGTCGGCATCGCACCAGCGTGCCAGCGCCTGCTGCAGCACGGTCTTGCCGGTGCCGAAGCCGCCAGGCAGCGCGGCCCGCCCACCGCGCGCGACCGGGAACAGACTGTCGAGGATTCGCTGGCCGGTCACGAGCGGCCGGTCAGCGGGTAGACGCGCCAGCACGGGACGCGGCCGGCGCACTGGCCAGTCGTGCGCGAGGCACAGCGCCGAAGCGCTGCCGTCTTCGTGACGCAGGTTGAGCATGGCCACATCGTCGGCGTAGTCGCCGGCCGCCGCGACCGACTCGACCCGCCCGCCGCTGTCAGGCGGCACCAGGCACGCTTCGCGCCGTGGTCCGGCGTGCCCGAAGACTGCACCGGCACCGACGACCTCGCCAGGATGCACGAGCGGCTCAAAGGCGAACGTTCGCTTCGACGAGTCGCGCGGTGCGCCCCGCACCATCTCGATCGGGGGCGCCGACCCGTCGCCCGGGTCCAGCGGTCGCAGCAGACCATCGAAGATGCGCCCGAGCAGGCCCGGTCCCAGCCGCACCGACAGCGGTCGCGAAGACCCCTGCACGAGGTCGCCAGGCTGCAGCCCGGTAGTGTCTTCGTAGACCTGTGCGACGAACTCATCGCCCTTCAGCTCGATAATCTCACCCAGCAGTTGTTCCGGCCCCACGCGGACCGATTCATACAAGTGAAACGGACCCGACATGCGCGCGCGCAGCACGGGGCCACCTACCCAGTGGATGCGTGCGTCGCTCACAAGCGCATCCAACTCAAGCGGGTGACTCAGACAGCCAGAGCGCGTGCAGCCGGGCCTGGATCATCATGTCTTCACTGAGCAGGCCGCCGACCGTTGCATCGAAGACGGCGCGATCGCAGCGGACGGCGACGCCAGCCACCAGGCCTTCGGCGGCAATGGCCTGCACGTCGCGGACCCCGTGGGCACGAGCGATGTCGCAGAGCTGCTGCAGCCGCGCTGCGTCGGCCGGCGCTGCGCACTCGATCTGCCATCGGTCCAGCGGCAGGCGCCTGGCCGCGCCGGCCAGCGCCGCCGCTTCCCAGGCCTGCCGTGCGCCCGGCTCCCGCCACAACCGTCGCAGCGCCTCCGGCAGCGCTTTCCAGCCCTCGCGCACGGCACTCGCGGCTGCGCGCTGCAGGGCCTGGCGACGCGCGGTATCGATGCTCGCGCGGGCGCGCTGCAACTCGCTCTGCCGCCGCGTACGCTCTGCCGCGATCGCATCGGCGACGAGCTTGCGCGCCTCGCGATGGGCGGTGGCGACGATGACTTCGGCACGTTCCTCTGCCTGCCGCCCTTCCCGCTCGCACGCCGCCACCTCGTCGCGTCGCAGCTGGTTGATCAGCGCGTCAGCCTGCATGGCGAGCACGCCGCTTGCGGCACTCATTCCGACACCCCAAGCACCCGGCGCAATTCGGCGCCCAGATCGGGCGCGATCGAACGTTCCTCGATGTCCGGGATCACGCCGACCACGGGCGCGCGCCCCTCGAGCGCCGCGGCCAGGCGTGCACGCGGCAGATACCGTGCGAGTTCGGCGGTCACGAGCACCAGCGACGCGCTGCGGCATGCTTCGTCGAACGCCGGCTGAACACCCCCGGGCTCCACGACCAACACGCGCAGGCCCGCGAGGCGGAAACCGGCTGCAGTAATCTCATCGGCGATCACTACCGGCTGGGACACCTCACGCGACCCGGTTCAGGATCAGGATGGCGATGATCAGGCCGTAGATCGCGATGCCTTCGGCGAGTCCGACAAAGACGAGAATGCGGCCCATCAGTTCGGGTTTCTCGGTGACGGCGCCGACTCCGGCGCTGCCGACGCGCGCCACGGCGTAGCCGGCAGCGATTGAACTGGCCGCCACGGCGAGCGCGGCGCTGAGCAAGGCCCATTGCAGCACCGCCGGATCGACGGCGCGCGCGACGGTGGGCTCGTCGGTTGCCGCCTGCGCCATGGCGGTGGCTGCCGTTGCCAGCACGACCAGTGCGCCCGCAGGGATGGCTGCAACCGCGGCGACGAGCAGGACTATCAGCGATCGCTTGGGACTCATGCAGGACCTCGTTGGACTGGAGTCGGGTACAAGGGCGCGTCCTGCAGCGGCCGGAAGGCCCGCCCGGTGCCGCGCAGGAAACGGATGAAGAACTCGAACAGGACCAACCGGGTCGTCTGGATGCCGACGACCATCGCTTCGAGCGCGAGCACCAGCAGGTTCCCGATCACGAGAATCAACGCGACGCCGGTGCGCGACGATGCTGCGGCGCTGAGGCCAATGATCGCCGCCGAAAGGCCCGCATGAGCGAGGGCGAACGCACCGACCCTCAGGAACGACACGGTGTTGACCACCAACTGCAGCGCAGTCTCGGCAAACTCGCCCAGTGCACGCGCACTCGCGGCCAGACGACTGCCACTTGCCGCGTCGAACGCGGCACCGGCCAGCAGCGCTACGGCGCCAGACAGAGCCATGACGCCGCCCGTCACCGGGCGCCATACGGCCAGCAGCGCGCCCGCGTAGGCCAGCACGACGCCGGCACGTTGCCGCAACCATCTGCCGGCGAGGCCCGACGCCGCGTGCGCAAACGCGTCGATCGCCAGGCCGGTGACAATCACCGCGACGCCCAGCGCCAGCGACGCGCCGAGCACCGTCAGCGGCGCGGCCAGCGGCTGGACCCACAACGGATCGAGTACATCCTCGCGCCCGAAGACGCTGCCGAACACGAAGCCGAAGCCGATCGAAGCAAGACCTCCCGGTACCAGCAGCGCGAGCGCCGGAAACCGTCTGCGCAGCGCAAGCCCGAGCAGCAGCAGCACGGCCCCCTGCCCCACGTCGCCGAACATGAAGCCGAACATCATCGGCGCAAGCACCGCCAGCACGAAACTCGGATCCGCTTCCTCCCGACCGGGCGTGCCGAGCATGCCGACAAAGAACTCAAACGGCGCAACCCAACCCGGATTCTGCAGCGTCACCGGGGGCTCGAGTCCCGCGGGCGCATCCGGATTGCGGATCAGGTGCGGCAACCGCGCCGCCGCCAGCGAGCGCGTAACGAGCGCAGCCCGGTCGGCGCGCATCCACCCGGTCACCCAGGCAAAGCGCCCTGTCAGTTCGAGTTGCGGCACCTGCGTCGTAAACCATTCGACGAACTGGACGTCGGCCAGCGCGCGCGCGATCGAGGTCGAGGTTGCGAAAGTCAGCAGCTGGTCCCGCAGCGGGACACACTGCAGCTGGCGGGCCGCGCGCCGCGCCTGCAGCGCATGCCGTGCGGCCTCGGCATCCACCGGCAACCACGACGGCAACGGGATCGCATGCACGCGACCAGTCGGCAGACCGCGTTCAAAGTCGTCCACTGCCCGCGCGACACCCACCGCAAGCAGGAAGACGTCTTCGCCGTCGGCGACACGCTGCA
>JANPDV010000581.1:0-8604 GCA_031431655.1 Gammaproteobacteria bacterium
TGCACCAGCGCCAGCGGCACGACGGCGAGCCGGCGCAGGGCCGCCGGCAGGCGCGACGCGCAGCGCACCGCAGCGGCAACGACAGCCTGCAGTCCGCTCTCTGCTACGAGTGCGTCGGCCGTGCAGAGCACGGACTCGTAACTGCCCGGATCGCCCTGTCGGCCGCAGCGGCCATACAGTTGCCGGTCGATACGCCGCGACTCATTGAGCTCGGTGGCGATCACATGCAGACCGCCCACCTGCAGCACGCCGGCCTCGAGCTGGATGTCCGTGCCGCGTCCCGCCATGTTGGTGGCGATGGTGATGCGGGCCGGCTGGCCGGCCATCGCGACGATCTCGGCCTCGCGATGGTCCTGGCGCGCATTGAGCACCGCATGCGGCAGGGCGGCAGCGGCCAGCAGCGCGCTGAGTTGCTCGGAGGCGGCGACCGAGCGCGTGCCGACCAGCACAGGCCTGCCGAGCCAGTGCATCTGCCGGATCCGCTCCAGCACGTGGCGCTGCTTCTGCGCGACGGTGCTGTGAACGTGCCGCCCCAGTCGCACACGCTGCGTCGGTCGGTGGCTGGGCACGGTGCAGACCCGCAGCCGATAGACTGCCCAGAGTTCGGCGGCAACCTCGCGCGCCGTGCCGGTGGTCGCGCCGAGGCGCAGGTAGCGTCGGAAGAATCGCTGGTAGGTGATTCGCGCGAGGCTCTCGCGCGGCGGTGTCGGGTCACAGCCCTCCTTCACCTCGATCATCTGCTGCAGGCCACGCTCCCACGAGCGGTCGGCGAGTATCCGCCCGGTGTTGCCGTCGATGATCTGGACCTTGCCGTGGCGCACCAGGTAGTGCTCGTCGCGGCGGAAACTGTGGATCGCCATCAGCGCCGTGCGCACCAGGTCAACGCTGCGCCGGGCCGCCTGCCAGAACTCGCCGAATGGCTTGCCGGCCTCCGGCAGTGCGGCGCGGCCAGCTTCGGTCAGCGCAACCGAGCGGTCGGCAGCATCGAGCTCGAAGTCGATGCCGGGACGCAGCGCGCGTGCCAGCTGCAGGGCCTGCAGGAAGACTGCCGGACCGTACGCGTCCCGGACCTGACGCGACAGCACCAGCGGGGTGCGACACTCGTCGATCAGCACGCTGTCTGCTTCATCGACGATGCCGAAGCACAGCCCGCGCAGCAGTGGCGAGCGCCCCGGCACGGCGCCATCGAGCGTGCGCTGCAAGGGCGTGCGCGCCGCGCCACAACCCACGACGTCGCGCAGGTAGTCGAAAACCAGCTGCTTGTTGCAGCAATAGACCACGTCACGCGAATACTCGGGCCGGCGCTCCGACTGCGGGACGGCGTCCGTGATGCGGCCGACCGTCAGGCCGAGGGCTGCGTACAGCGGCTGGAACTCCGCCGCATCGCGCTCGACCAGGTAGTCGTTGACACTGATGACGTGCACCGGGATTCCGGCCAGCGCGGCGGTGGCCGCCGGCAAGGTGATGGCGAGTGACTTGCCCTCGCCCGTCTCCATCTCCGCGACCATGCCCTGCAACATGGCCCAGCCGCCGATGATCTGGCTCTCCCGGTGCCGTTTGCCGAGAGTGCGGTGCGCGAACTCGCACACCAGCGCGAATGCGTCGACGGCAAGCACGGGATCGAGCGGCCGCCGCTGGAATGCGGCCCGCAGCACGGCGAGTCGCCGCTGCAGTTCGGCCGGTTCCAGCCCCTGCAGCGCCGCCGCAGCGGACTGGACGCTCGCAGCGAAGCGCGCGGCGCGGCGCCGCGTGAGACCGGGCCAGCGCAGCCACAGGCCCGCCGTGCGGCGCGCGAACTCGTCGAAGCCCTCGAGCGGCTCCGACCTCCGCTCCGGATACGGACCCATCCGGATACCGGGCCTGAGTGCCAGCTCATGCATCGAAGCGTCTCAGGAACAGCTGCCGCAGGCGGCGGTTCCACTGGCCGAGCAACGACTGCCAACCATGGTCGAAGCGCACGAAAGCCCGACCGCCCAGCCGTTCAGGCGGTCGGTCGAACGACAGCTCGACCTGGAACACGCGGTCCAGTGTCCGGGTGGCCTCGGGATCGTCGGGCGCGGTGGCAAACGGTCCGCCGCCCTGCCGGCTGAGCGCCGCGCTGGGCAGCCTGGCGCTGGCGGCCGGCACTTCGCGGTCCAGGCGCGCGACATGCAGTTCGCCGCGACGCTCGACCAGTCGGGCGGCGACGCTGCGCGTGCGCCCGCGAACCAGCGCGATGTCTTCCTGCGGAACCGCGGCGATGATCGTGGTGCGACGCTGGCTCACGACGAAGCCGATGCGGTCGCCCTGCCGCAGGTAGCGGCCCGGGAGATCCTCGGGCCTGGGCAGCATGAAGATCCCGTCGGCCGCACTGGCGACGACCTGCTGCGCGGCGCGCAGCTGTTCCGCCGTCAGCCGTGCGCGGGCGGCGTCGCGTTCGCCTTCGAGGATCGAGGCCTGCACAAGCTCGCCAGTCCGCGCAGCATCGAGGCTCGCCTCGACCTCACGCAGCTCTGCCGTGGCAGTCGCGACGCGCGTCGGCATCAGCGGATTCGACAGCTCGACCAGCGGCGTGCCTGCGACCACGCGACTGCCCGGCGCCGCCAGCAGCCGCACGACGGTACCGTCGACGCCGGCGCGCACCTCGGCCTGCTGTGGCGCCCAGACGATGCCCTGCACGGTGGTCGACAGCGGCACGGGCACGACGGCCACCAGCACTATCAGCGCAAGGGCCGAGCCGCCGGTCATCGCCAGCACGCGCGCACGGCGGCGCACGAACAGCGGATCATCGACGAGTCCGCGAATGGCGGCGGCGCCGGGCTTGACGACCTGCATCGCAAGGATCCAGGCGGCAACCGCGGCGGCAGCGAGCAGCGAAAGATCCGCAATGAACAGCAGGATCATCACGGTGACGAACCAGCGATACAGGAACGACGCCACCGCGTAGCAGGCCAGCCAGCGCCGTTGCGCGCGATCGTCGGACACCGGCGTCGGGTCGGTGCCGCCGAGAATCCGTCGCCGCAGCCAGCCGCCCGCCTGCTGGTTCGCGCGCACCGCGAGGTTCGGCATCTCCAGCGCGTCCGCGAGCATGTAGTAGCCGTCGTAGCGCAGCAGCGGATTGCCGTTGAACAGCACCGTGGAGAAACCCGCGATCAGCATGACGCTGTACGCGACGGCGCGTACCGTTCCCGGCTCCACGGCGGCCCAGATCAGCATCGCGACTGCGGCCAGGAACACTTCCACCATGATGCCCGCGGCGCCGACCAGCATCCGGTGACGCTTGTCCGCGAACATCGAGCTGGCCGAGGCATCGACGTACGGCACCGGCATCAGCAGCATCAGGATGACGCCCATTTCGCGCACTTCGGCGCCACGCAGCTTGACGGCATAGGCGTGACCCAGCTCGTGCAGCGCCTTGATCAGCGGATAGAGCGCGCCGAACAGCATCAGGCTGCCGGGGGCGAGCAGTTGATCCGAGAAGTTAGCGCGCAGCTCGCTCCAGTTCAGCACGGCAGCGAACAAGCCGGCGGTCACCGTCAGCAGCCACAGTGCCGCCCCCCAGCGGCCAAGCAGAGGCGCCACACGGTGCTGCGTCCGCGTAAGGAAAGCATCCGGATTCCACAGCGGGAACCGTTGCGCAAGCGGATTGCCGAAGCGCTGACGACGCTTCTGCCGGGCGTGCTGCTGCTGACGGGCGAACAGCTCCACGGTATCGGGCTGGATGTCGACCGCGATGGCATCCGCGCGGTGCAGCTGCGCCAGGATGCCGATGAACTCGTCCTGCGTCGGCGCGTCATCACCAAGGCTGCGGGCGGCGGACTCCCACAGCGCGCCAACCGTGGCCCGGCCGTCCATCTGCATGAGGATTCGATGCGCGACCGGTGTGAAGCGCTGGCTGCGACCGGTGGCGGGATCCTGCAGCACGAACCAGATTTCGCCGCGGTAGACATGTCGGCCGATCTGCACGTGGGCGCGCAGCGCCGGCCGCAGGCCCGCCACGCGATACCAGTTGGAGCTGTGCACGGCGTCGTTCACGAGCCCGGACTCCAGCCGGTCAACGCCCACAGCTGCTGCACGAACCAGTCGCGCGCCCTGTGGGTCCAGATCCACAGCAGTTGACGCCGGCCTGCATCGATCTTGCCGACGCCCTGCATGCCGGGGCGCAGTGCCGCGGGCATGCGCTCGAGACGCGCCTCCACCTCGAAGTAGTTGTGGCCGTCGCGCGCAATCGACACTGGCGTGATCCGTTCGATGGTGAGCGACAGCGGCTCGTCGGGAGCGCCGGTGAGCACTACGCGACCGGGCTGGCCCGCACGCAGCTGACCGATGTCGCGTTCGTCGACCTGCAGTTCGACCCGGTATTCGTCCAGCGGCGCGATTTCGAACAGCGTGTCGCCGAGGCGGGTGGGCGCGCCGATCGACTGCGAGAGGTCCCCTGACACGATGATGCCGTCGATCGGCGCGACGATGCCGGAACGCTGCAGGTTCTCCTGCGCGAGCTGCAGCTCGGCCGTGGCCCGATCCAGCTGCGCGCGGCGCACGGCGACCTTGGCACTGTCGAGTTCGGCCATCGCCTCGCGGTACTCCTTCATCGCGCGATCGTATTCACTGGCCCGCTTCAGCTCTTCCAGTTTCAGCGCCCGATCGTCCAGTCGCGCGATGATCTGTCCCGAGCGCACGACGTCGCCGGCGCGCGCGCTCGCATTCGCGATGAACCCGTCCACCGGCGCGACGATGACGCGCTGGGTCCGGCCCTTGAGCACCGCGTCCGCCGTCACGCGAAACGTCGCCGTGGCGAACACACCGACGAGCAGCATCAGCAGCAGCGCTGAGCCGACGAGCTTCGGCAGGATGTGCGTGGGACCGACCAGCGTCGCTGCATGCGCGCGCAGCGCATCCCGCCACCGCACGCCAGGGCCACGCTGCTCGCGGCGCCGGCTTTCGAGCAATGGCCCGACGAGGCCCGCGACCGACTGGCAGTAGCGGACCGTGGCGGCGTCGAAGCGCGACGCATCGGCATGTTCCAGGGT
Organism: Gammaproteobacteria bacterium; assembly: GCA_031431655.1. Taxonomy (GTDB): domain Bacteria; phylum Pseudomonadota; class Gammaproteobacteria; order Steroidobacterales; family Steroidobacteraceae; genus UBA964. Next base: position 5,010 of record JANPDV010000581.1, read on the forward strand.
GATCGCCCCGGCGAGCTGGCCGTTCTCGGCAAAAGGCACGGTGCACAGCGACGCCGCTGACATCTGCGATGCCAGTTCGCGATGCGCCTGGTCCACGCGCATCCCGGGCCGCGCCGCGGCTGGATAAACGACGACCGAGTCCTGGTCGATCGCCTCTTCCATCGCCGCCGCAATGGCCTGCGCCGCGCTGGCTCTCGCGTCGAAAGACGCGCCGCGCGAGCTGGCCTCGATCCTGACGCGCTTCCCATGCAGCAAGCCCACCGTGACGCGCTGGCAACCCAGCGTCGTGGCAAGCTGATTCGCGGCCGCGGTCGCCGCCTGGTCGAGCGCGCGGTGCTCGGTGGTTGCTGCCAGTACTTCCAGGATGCTTGCGTGTTCGACTGACGGCGCGCCTGGCGGCGCGGTGGCCGGCGGCACCCCGGGCACGTCGGGCGCTGCGACCGGGGTGGCCGGACACGCCGCCTGCAGCAGCGATGGCCGGATGACCGCGAGCAGCTCGGCGATGCGTTCGCGGTGCTGCGCGCTCGGCGCGCGCACCAGTGCACACAGCGCCGCGGTGCTGGCCACCGCGCCGCCTACCGGCAATGCGAATAGTTGACCCTCGGCGAGTGCTCCGCCGCCGGACACCGCGCTGGCCGGCGAATCCCGGGCGTGCGCTGACACGCCGATCAAGGCGCTGCCTGCCTTGATCAGCGCCTCGCTGGCAGCGCGGCCGGCAGGCCAGAACGCGATGCACTCGGACACACCGCCGTCTCGCGCCGCGACGATCGCCAGGCTCTCCAGTCCGGGAAGAAACCTGGCGACTCGCGCGAGCCAGGCGTTAGCCGCGTCGGGATCCAGGCTCGTTGGAGCGCCAGGGGCCGTGGCACGGATCGCTGCACGCCGATCCTCGGGCGCACGCGCCCGCACGACTCGCAATCGGGTCGCGGGATCGCTGGCCGTTGGTGTCGGCACACCTGGCGACTCGATGGGACTTTTAACGGGCATGCAGCACGGGTGTAATGAACCGAGGTTATGGCCAAGTGACAGAATGCAGCTCTGCCCACGTTACCGACCAGCAGACAGCTCTCATTAAAAATCCCGCGCGCTGCGGAATGTGACGCCGGTCTCAGTGCATCGGCTACACTGGATTGCGGTAACCGTCGCTGCTGCCGCCCCCGATCTGCGCTCGCCAGGCACGCCAAACCAGTCGCATCGCGACCGGCCTGGCAGCGCAAATCCACCACCGGTCCTCATTGAGCGTATGTCGATGCATGAAACCTGCCCACGCGAGCGTCCGGCGCACTGCGCCATAGCGGCCCTCGCGCTCTCGAGCCTGGTCCTGCTGACGGCCTGCAAGCCCGGCGGGCCGCCGCAGTTCCCACCACCGGCCGTCAACGTGGCCGAGGTGGTGGCGAAGAAGATCACCGAATGGGATGCGTTCGAAGGCCGCATCGCCGCGATCGAGAACGTCGACATCCGGCCGCGCGTCAACGGCTACCTGTCCGGCGTGCACTTTCGCGACGGCAGCGAGGTTGCCAAGGGTGCGTTACTGTTCACGGTCGACGATCGCGAGTACCGCGCTGCGCTCGCCAGCGCGCGCGCCAATGCGGTCCGTGCCGAAGCGCGGGTCGAGGTGGCCCGCGCCGAGGCGGCGCGCTCCGAGCAGCTCAAGGCAGCGCGCGCCGTTTCGGACGAAGAGCTGCAGACCCGACGCGGCGAGCTGCGGCAGGCCGAGGCGGACCTGCAGGCCGCGCGGGCGCAGCAGCAGCAGGCGGCGCTCAACGTCGAGTTCACGCGCATCCGCGCGCCGATCGCGGGCTTCGTCAGTTCAGCGCTGGTGCGTCCGGGCAATCTGGTCAGCGCCGGCACCACGCTGCTGACCACGCTGGTGTCGATCGACCCGGTGTACGTCGAGTTCCAGGGCGACGAGGGCATGTACCTGAAGTACCAGCAGATGGCGCGCACGGGCGAGCGACCGAGTTCGCGTGACGCACGCAATCCGGTGCGCGTCGGGTTGACGGACGAACAGGGCTATCCGCATGAAGGCGAAATGGTGTTCGTCGACAACGCACTCGATCCGTCCACCGGCACGATTCGCGCGCGCGCCGTGCTGCAGAACAGGGACCGCCGCTTCACGCCCGGGCTGTTTGCGCGGGTGCAGCTGCTCGGCGGCGGCCAGCGCGAAGCGATCCTGGTCAATGAGCGTGCGCTGCTGGCGGACCAGGACCGACGCTACGTCTATGTGGTCGGCGCCGACAACAAGGCGATCCGCCGCGACGTGCAGATCGGCGGTGCCGCCGAGGGCATGCGCATCGTCCGCGAGGGGCTGAAGGCGGGCGACCGCGTGGTCGTGAACGGCGTGCGCAAGATCTTCTTTCCCGGCATGCCCGTGGCGCCGTTCCTGGTGCCGATGGACAAGCCGGAACTCGAACCGACGCCCGCGCCGGCCGCCGCCCCCGCGGCCGCTGGCTGAGCCTGGCCGGCGCAGGGTCCTGCCGTGAAACTCGACGCCTCCAGGTTCTTCATCGACCGGCCGATCTTCGCGGCCGTGCTGTCGATCGTGATCACGGTCGCAGGACTGCTGGCGATCCCCAACCTGCCGCTGAGCGAGTACCCCGACGTGGTGCCGCCGACCGTGCAGGTTCGCGCGGTCTACCCCGGCGCCAACCCGACGACGCTTTCGCAGACCGTCGCAGCGCCGCTCGAAGAGACGATCAACGGCGTCGACGACATGATCTACATGAAGTCGGTAGCGGCTTCCGACGGCGTGATGCAGCTCGACGTGGTGTTCAAGGGCGGAACGGACGTCGACCAGGCGCAGGTGCAGGTGCAGAACCGCGTCTCGCAGGCGCTGCCGCGCCTGCCCGAGGCGGTGCGCCAGCTGGGAGTCTCGACCACCAAGTCTGCACCGAACCTGACGATGGTCGTGTTACTGAAGTCGACCGACGGGCGCTACGACCAGCTCTACCTGCGCAACTACATACTCCTGAACATCCGCGATGAGTTGAAACGCGTCGACGGCGTCGGCCAGGTGTTCCTGTTTGGCGGCGGCGACTATGCGATGCGCATCTGGCTCGACCCGGAGAAGACCGCGGCCCGCGGCATCGCCGCCGGCGACGTGGTGCGCGCGCTGCGCGAACAGAACATCCAGGTCTCGGCAGGTTCGATCGGCGCGCCGCCCCAGCCCGGCGGCTCGGACCTGCAGATCGCGATCAATGCGCAGGGCCGCCTGAGCACCGTTGAGGAGTTCGCGGCCGTCGTGGTCAAGACCGGCGCGCGCGGCGAGCTCACCCGCGTCGGCGACATCGCCCGGGTCGAACTCGGCGCCTCGGAGTATTCGCTGCGTTCGCTCAGCGACAACCAGCGGGCAGTCGGGATCCCGATCTACGAGGCCCCCGGGGCCAATTCGCTGCAGATGTCTGCGGACGTGCGCGCGACCATGGCGCGCCTGGAGAAGGACTTCCCGCCGGGTATCGTCTGGTCGGTCGACTACGACCCGACCGTGTTCGTGCGCCAGTCGATCGAGTCGGTCGTGCAGACGCTGCTCGAGGCGATCCTGCTGGTCGTGATCGTCGTGATCGTGTTCCTGCAGACCTGGCGTGCCTCGATCATC
>JANPDV010000582.1:0-1987 GCA_031431655.1 Gammaproteobacteria bacterium
CGCGATCGTGGATGGGCACTTTCGGCCCGCCACCGATCGCACCGTGATGATCGCGTGCCGCACTGAACGAAGACCGGGCGGTGCCTACGCCATACACCACGCCGAGACGGTCGTCTCCGTGGATCGGGACGGCGCGAACGCGGGTCGGGAGATTCTCCGCGGACCTTTCGAATGGACTCTGAATGTGGACGAGCAGGGAGTTCTCGCTCAAGAACTGACGCTCCCCGACAAAGGCCGCCGCACGTACCGTGGCTATTGCAGCGTAGCGCGCGACGATGAGCGCGGGACGTGGATCCACGAGGACTTCGAAATCGAGACGGTCAACCAGGCGGGCGAGCGCGACACGCTGATCGAGATGCACCTTCTCAAGGCCGGTCCTGTGGGCTCGCGCCGGAGTCGCTACGTTGCAGCGGAAAGCAGCGTCCTCGTCACGCGTCCACAACTTGTCGAGAACGAACGATCCCCCGGCGCGGGCTACCGTGCGGCGTCTTACCAGGGGCGGAAGTACCCCGCGCTCGACCAGATGCTCGCGGAGATTCCCGCGGACGATCGCCGCGCGCATCGGTCTTTCGTCTCGGAATGGCGGGCGCTGCTCAGGTGAGTCCCGGTGCACTGCTCGGAGTTGAATGCGCGTGATCAGCGCACGCGGCGCTACCGGCCCGGCGTGACCTGGGTCAGGTAGGTCTCGAGGATCGCAGCGTAGCGATCCGGGATCTCGATCGGCGGATAGTGGCTGGCATCCGGAATCATCAGCATCGAGAGGCTGGCGTTCTTGAGGTGGCGCGCCAGCGCGTGGGCCGCGGAGGGTGGCAGCAGCGGATCAGCAGCGCCCCAAAGCAGCAGCACGGGCTGGCGCACGGCGTTCATCGCAGCGATGGCCTTGGGCTGGTCGGCCACGACGCCGGTGAGGGCGGTCGTGTTGCGTTCAGGGGTGCGGCGGCTGAAGTCGTACATCTGCTGCACGACGGCATCGGAGATGCGCCCCGGTTCGGCGCTGTAGAAATCGACGTAGGTGCGCCAGAACGCCTTGGGCTTCGTCCGGCTGTAGTCCATGTAGTCGCCATGCCGGCGCTCGGCTTCGAGCATGGCCGGTGTCTTGCGCAGCGTCGACATGTCGACCGGATCGGCCGGCGCGCACGAGATGACCAGGCGCTCGACCAGTTGCGGGTGTTCGGCGGCGAGGAAGATTCCCGTCGTGCCGCCCGAGGAGACGCCGACGACACTGGCCTTCGCGATGCCGAGCTTCGCGAGCAGGCGTGCCGGCACATCCGATGGCCGCAGCTTGCCGAGCGCCGCCTCGGGAATGGGGCCCGAGAGACCGTTCGGCGGCACGTCGTAGCGTACGACCCGGAAGCGGTCGCGCAGCCGACTGGCGAGCTCGTCATAGGTACGCATCGTGCTCTGCGAGCCATGGATCAGCAGCACCGCCGGACCGCGACCTTCGTCTCGGTAGTACACCTCGACGCCTTCAATGTCGACGACCCGGTCGAGCGGTGAGCGATAGAGTTCACGCAGCGCCTGCAGGCTGAGCCAGGGAGGTGCGTCGACCTCGGGCCCGGCGGCGGAGACGGACGCAGATAATAGGACGGAGCACAGCAGGGCCAGCAGGCCCCCGAACTGCGCCGGCGTGGATTCTTGCGTCATGGCAGCAACACTCTGTTAACTCTACTAAGTCTTGAACCTGGATCATTGATGATATTGCCTGAAGCACTTCAACCATGGCAGAAGGTTCGCCGCCTGCGGCGAGATGTGCGTCCGTGGGGTCAGCCATTGTCGACTGCTGCCGCGACAGCGAGGCGATGACGGATCAGCCACGCCCAGGCGAACACGGCGAGGTTGACCAATCCGACGAGGATGAACGGACCGGCATGCGTCCTGGTCATCACGGTCTTCGCGGGACAACTGTTCGACCGCTGGACGCATGCCGGTCCGTTCATCCTCGTCGGATTGGTCAACCTCGCCGTGTTCGCCTGGGCGTGGCTGATCC
>JANPDV010000583.1:0-2943 GCA_031431655.1 Gammaproteobacteria bacterium
GGCGCGGGCCGAGAGCGGCCGGCTCCTGCCGCAGGTCGCGCTGGCGGCCAGCTACAGTCACCTCGAGACAACCATCCTGGATCGCGAGGATTTCGCGACCGTCGGCATCGGCTTCCGCTAGACGCTGTTCGACGGCGGCCAGGCGCGCCAGCGCGCCGCGTCATTGCGGCGGCTCGGGGCCGCGGCCCGCTACCGGCGCGAAGACTTGCGAACGCTGCTGGAGCTGCAGGTGCGTGAGAGTTGGCTGGGCGTGGGCGAAGCCGACGCCCGACGCGCGGCCCTGCGCGAGGCGGTAGCCCAGGCCGACGAGAACCTGCGCATCACCCGCGAGTTGTATGGCGCGGGGCTGGCTACCAACACGCAGGTCCTGGATGCGATCTCGCTGCGGATTGGCGCGGCCAACAACAGCGACGATGCGCAGTTCGACGCCGATCTCGCCCGACTGCGCCTGGCGCGGGCCATAGGCTCGCTATGATCACTGCACGGCTTACGCGGCCGCGGTTCCCGGCGACGGCGGCGGGAAGCGTTCCCGCAGCACTCGGGCCAGTGCACGGCAGGCGTCCGTGGTCGTGAACATGCCCACCAGCTTGCCGTCCTTGGTCACGATCGCTGAACCAATGTGCTGTTCCGCCATGGCTGTGGCGACTTCATCGAGCGGCGCGTCGGCTTCTACTACATACGGTTCGTCGCGGTAGAGGTCACGGACCAGCAGCGGCGATGCCGGCGAGGTTCCGGCGTCGCCCGCCGGGGCGCCGCGCAGGTCCCGATCGGTGAGGATGCCGCAAAGCCGACCAGCGGAGGTGACTGGCAGATGCCGGAAGCCTTTGGTGTCCATCATTGCGCGCGCTTCCGCGGCAGTGTGGTCCAGGTCGATCGAATAGGGGAATGGCGTCATCATCGCGATGACCTGCGGCATGTGTCTCATCAGACGGGCACCACGGCTGGATCGTAGTTGAACAGGCCCAGAGCTTCGTCGACCGGCAGGTCGTGATGGAAGCTATCCGGGTCCGGTGAGTGGAAGCGGGGCACCTGCAGCGTCGATCGTTCGACGACAAAGCGCGCGCGGCCGACTCGGGCGGCCTCGTATCGGGCCAGCGCCTCGGGAACGTCGGCCGCGGCGGCGCAGGCGCGGCCGAGCAGCACGGCATCCTCGATGGCCATCACGGCGCCCTGGCCTAGGTAAGGCAGAGCGGGTGTGCGGCATCACCGAGCACCGCGGCGCTGCCTTTTACCCAGCGCGTAAGCGCGCTACGCGCGCACAGCGCCCACTTGAAAAGATTGTCCTGCGGCACGGCGTCGATGATGCCCGTAACCCAGGGGTGCCAGTCCTTGAATTCCGCGGCGAGCTCGGTGACTTCGGCCGGAATGCTCCAGCCTTCCTCCTCCCAGCCGGAGCGCTCGGCGAAAGCGACGAAGTTGAGCAGCTTGCCGCCGCGGACGGGGTAGCGGTTGATCAGGTGCCCCGGGCCGATGAACACCTGCGACGGCGGATCCATGGCCTCGATCGAGACTCGATCCATCGGCACCAGCCCGCGCCACGCCACAAACCCGGTGAAGCGCACCTCCTCGGCGCCGAACAGCAGCGACCGGACCCGCGAGCGCACGCCATCCGCACCGATCAGCAGGTCGGCGCGCCGCGATCGACCGCCGTCGAAGTGCGCGAGCATGCCGTCGCCATCGGTCTGCAGGTCGACCAGCTTGTGGGAAGTGATGATCGAATCCGGATCGTTCGCGATCACGGCACGCGCAAGCACCTGGTGCAGGTCCGCGCGATGGATCGTGTAGTAGCGCTCGCCATAGGTCTCCGCCAGCCGCTCGCCGCGCGATACCGTCGCCAGCACGCGCGCGGTCTGGAAGTGGCGCACCAGCTGGTAGTCCGGGGCATAGGCGAACTCGCGGAACTCCTGCGCGACGCCGAGTGCGCGCAATCCCAGCGCGCCGTTCGGGCCGATGGAAATGCCTGCGCCCACTTCGCCGAGCGCAGGCGCCTGCTCGTACACCCGCACGTCGAGGCCGATCTTCTGCAGCGCCAGCGCCGCAGCCAGCCCGCCGATGCCGGCACCCACGATGACCGCTTCGGTTCTTGGAATCATCGCTACTTTCTACGCCAGTGTGGCCGATTCGACAGCGTTCGCGAAGCGGCGTCCTCGGTGCGGACCGCGGGGTAGGTACTACTGCGTATTGTTAGGAAGCAACGTCGACGTGCGTCACTTCAAGGATTCCATGAAACGCCCCAGGGCGGCCCGCCCGTCGCGCCACATGCCGTAGGGCAGGGCGTCCTGCGGCACATCGTAGAAGGCGGAAAAGACGGATGCCATCGGCGCGCGCGACGAGCCGCTGGCGGTGGCCGCAGTGCGACGCGGGCAGGTCGACGTCCTGCTCGCGGTGCTCGCGGCTGGCGCCGCGGCGAACGCCAAGGCGGCGGACGGGCAGACGCCTCTGATGGGTGCGGCGCGCACCGGCGGCCCCGCCATGATCGAGGCGTTGCTGGCGCGCGGTGCCGACCCACGGGCACTCGATCGCAACGGGCGCAGCGCGCTGTGGTACGCAGCGGTGGCAGGGCACGTCGGGATCGTGTCGCGCCTGCTGCAGGCCGGCGCGGCCCATGGCGCACGTTCGCGCCACGGCGACACGGCGCTGCTGGCCGCGGCGGCGGCGGGGCAAGTTGCCGTGGTGCGTGCGCTGCTCAAGTACAAGGTGACCACTGATGCAGTCAACGTCTCGGGTGACACCGCGCTGATCGCCGCAGCGCGCGGCGGGCACGGTGAAGTCTACGAGGCGCTGATCGCTGCCGGCGCCGATACCAAGCTGCACAACAGGGACCGTCTGACAGCGGCGGACGCGGCGAACCTGCGCGGCTTCGCCGGTCTCGCGAAACTCATCGAAGGCAAGTCCTAACGCGGCGCGCGGTTGATCCGGGCGGCTGCAGCCGTCCAACCAACA
>JANPDV010000584.1:0-3725 GCA_031431655.1 Gammaproteobacteria bacterium
TTCTGGACGATTCCGGCCGGCTTCATGGAAAACGGCGAAACGCTGCAGCAGGCCGCGGCTCGCGAGGCGCAGGAAGAAGCGCTGGCGGACGTCGAGATCGGCTCCCTGCTGGTGGTCGCTCACGTCATCCACGCGCAGCAGGTGCACGTGTTCTTCCGCGCCCGGCTGCGGTCGGCGGCCATCGGCGCAGGGCCGGAGAGCCTTGAAGTGATGATGGTGCATCCGGAGCAGATCCCGTGGAGCGAGCTGGCGTTTCCGAGCACGGAATTCTCGCTGCGGCGCTATCTCGAAGACCGCGCGGGCGGCCACGAACCACACCACTTCACCGAGTTCAATCGACGGCTGCGCTGATCTGTCCGGCCGGCGGCGTCGGGCGTCCGATAGCCGACCGTTGACACGTCATTGACCCCCAAGCGGTAGGTCTCGGGCGGATCCCGTGGCAAAATGCCGGCCAATCAACGCGTGGGCATACCCTCCCCCGCATTCAATCGCCCGGTAGCAAGCAACAAGGCCCGACATGACCTTCGTCGTCACCGAAACCTGCATCAAGTGCAAATACATGGACTGCGTGGAAGTCTGCCCGGTGGACTGCTTTCATGAGGGGCCGAACTTCCTGGTGATCGATCCGGACGAGTGTATCGACTGCACCTTGTGTGAGCCGGAGTGCCCGGTCGAGGCCATCTACTCCGAGGAAGAGCTGCCACCCGGCCAGGAGTCCTTTACCAAGCTCAACGCGGAGCTGGCGAAGAAGTGGCCGGTAATCACCGAAAAAGGCGAGGCCCCGGCAGACGCGAAGTCGTGGGAAGGCGTGCCGGACAAGCTCAAGCTGCTGGAACGCTGAACCCGCCGCGTCGGGTCGCGCGCATCCGCGGCCCGCGGTACCGGGCTCGCAGCCTACCGGCCGACGGACTCCAGCCGTTTGGCGAGCAACGCCGGCGGCAGGTAGCCGGGGAGCATGTCGCCGTTTGCCAGCACGATCGCCGGCGTGCCACGCAGCCCGATGTCCTTGCCGAGCTCGTAGTCGCGCGCGACCGGTGTGTCAGCGCACTTCAGCGGCTTGATTGCGTCGCCGCGCTTGGCCTGCGTCAGCGCCGCGTTGCGGTTCGGCGAGCACCAAACGGTCACCGCCTTGGCCCACGACTCGGTATCGGGCCCGCTGCGCGGGAAGAACAGGTAGCGCACGCGGATGCCGAGATCGTTGTACTTGCTGATCTCGCTGTGCAGCTTGCGGCAGTAGCCGCAATCGACGTCGGTGAACACCGTGACGGTGTACTTGGTCGTCTTGGGGGCGAACACCAGCATCTGCGATTCCGGCACGGCGTTGATCAGCTGCGCGCGCAGGTCGCGGCGCCGGCGCTCGCTGATGTTGGTGTCGGAGTTGAGGTCGAAAAGATCGCCCGCGAAGGCGTACTTGCCGTCAGCGGTCACGTAGACGATGTCGGAGCCACGCGCGAGCTCGAATACGCCGGGGACCGGCGAAGGCTTGAAGTCGTCCGGCTTCGCGCCGGGCAACTTCTTCGCCAGTTCCACCCGAACGTCGCCGCCGCGCGCTGCAGCAGCCGGGCCAGCCGAGGGCGCCGCTACCGCAGGCGCTGCCGCCGGAGCCTGTGCCTGCGCGGCCGGGACCAGCATGCACGCCAGTGCCGCAAGCCAGGAGCGCGAAACGCGCAGGACAGGGGCTGATTGCTGCATGGTCGGAGTCACCAGTGGGTCGGGCGCGTCCAAGACACGCGGTGAGGGCTCATTCGCGAATTGTATCGCGGAATGAGACCGGGGCCGAAGCTGAGGGTTCAGCGACGGCCCCGGAAAGTCGATCTGGCGTCCGCCCAGGCGCGGGCGGGCCGGGTGTCAGCCGCGCGGGTGATGAGTGCCGTGCAGTTCCTTCAGCCGTTCACGCGCGACGTGGGTGTAGATCTGCGTGGTCGAAAGGTCGCTGTGACCGAGCAGCATCTGCACCACGCGCAGGTCAGCGCCGTGGTTCAGCAGGTGGGTTGCAAAGGCATGACGCAGCGTGTGCGGCGACAGGTCCTTGCTGATACTCGACTTGCGCGCGTAGCGCTTGATGATGTGCCAGAACGCCTGGCGCGTCATGCGATCGCCGCGGCGGGTCGGGAACAGGTAGTCGGTGGAACGCTCCAGCAGGATCTCGTTGCGCGCCGTGACCATGAAGTCCTTGAGCCAGCGTACCGCCTCTTCGCCCAGCGGGATCAGCCGGTCGCGATTGCCCTTGCCAGTGACGCGCAGCACGCCCTGGTTCATGTTGACGGCGGAATACTTGAGGTTCACCAGCTCCGACACGCGCAGGCCGGTGGCGTACAGCACCTCGAGCATCGTGCGGTCGCGATGCCCGAGCGGATCGGTGACCAGCGGCGCGGACAGCAGCGACTCGACCTCGTCCTCGGTAAGCGACTTCGGCAGTGAGCGGCCGATCTTCGGCATCGCGATCTGGGCGGTCGGGTCCTCCAGCAGGCCGGCGTCGCGCAGCATGTAGCGGAAGAAGCGCCGGAACGAGGACAACTGTCGTGCGGTCGAGCGCGGGCGGGCCCCGGCCTCGACGCGCCAGGCGATGAAACCAAGCAGGTCGGCACGCGAAGTGCGCGCGATCGGCGTGCCACGCTCGGCCAGCCAGCGCGACAGCGCAGTCAGGTCGGCACGATACGCCGCGAGGGTGTTGACGGACAGGCCGCGTTCCATCCAGACCGCATCCAGGAACTTCAGGATTGCAGGATCCGTCTGGTCGGCCACGCGCGCCACCCGCTGCCCGGGAGCCTCGACGACATCAGTATCTGATCGCTTGAGAATGGAACTCACTCGGGACCTCGCACTGCCTCGCGCCAGCCGATTTCCGGCCGACTCAAACACGGGCAGCGACACCTGTCGGAACGGGGTCCAGTATGCGAAGCGCGGGCGTCGGGGGGCGTGATGACTCTCACAGAGATGCACATGGCCTTAACATAGGGAGACTTGCGTCACAGAAGGCGCACCACATAGTCGGATAACGAAACCCGCATGACAGACGGCGCGCCGACCCATCCTGCCATCGCCGCGGCGCCGGGCGCCGTGCGCCGCGTCGCGTACTCTTTCTACGGCGCTTACGTGTGGCTGGTTTTCGTGCCGTTCGCACTCGCGGCGGTAGCCATCGTCACCATCGTGCCGGGGCTGCCGCGCCGACGTCGCGGAGTGCGTGCCTGCGCCCGCGGCTTCCTGCGCACAGCCGGCATCCCGATGGAGGTGCGCGGACTCGAACAGCTGCCGGAGAGCCAGTGCGTGGTGGTTGCCAACCATGCCAGCTACCTCGATGGGGTGGTGATGAAGGCGGCGCTGCCGCCGCGCTTTGCCTACGTCGTGAAGCGCGAGATGGACGCCTTTCCGCTGGCGGGACTGCTGCTGCGCCGGATCGGCACCGAATTCGTCGAGCGCTTCAACCGGCAACGCGGCGCGTCCGATGCGCGGCGCATGCTGCGTACCGCGAGCGGCGGACAATCGCTCGTGTTCTTCCCTGAAGGCACTTTTTCGACCCAGCCCGGACTGCTGAAGTTCCATCCGGGCGCGTTCACCACGGCGATGCGGGCCGCATGCCCGGTCGTGCCGGCGGTGATCCGCGGCTCGCGCAGCATGATGCCCAGCTCGCGGGCGCTGCCGTGGCCCGGCCGCATCGACGTCCAACTGCTCGCGCCGATCACCTGCGTCGTCGGCGATGCCGCAGCGGCGCGCGAGCTGCGCGA
>JANPDV010000585.1:0-10884 GCA_031431655.1 Gammaproteobacteria bacterium
GCTGCAGGCACACGCTGCAAGTCTGCCCCGCCTTGAAGGTCGGATTCTTCTTCGCATCGACCTTGGTCGCATCGCTCACATAGCCCAAAGCCACCGCGAGTGGATCCTGCTCGTCGAGCTTCGGCGGGCCCGCGGCGACCCGCGTGGCAGTGGCCGTCCCAGCCGGTGTTGCCGTGGTGGGCTTCCTCGCCGAGGCTGTCGCGGGCCTGGCGGGCGTCTGCGCACGCGCTGACTCGATACCTGCGGCGGCACCCGCAACGACCGCGATGCTCTTGAGAGCGTCCCGGCGGCAGATCGGATTCTTCATGATGATGGGCCTCTCCAATCGACACACTTCGGAACTCACGTTACTTCGCGCAAACCATCGGTGCCAGTGAACGGCCGGCGTGGCACCGGAAAGCGAACCTCATGTGCCACGAGTTGGTCAATCCCCGACCCCGCTGGCGCCCTAGCCAAGCGCAAGATATTGCGATGGTCGAAGCGGCCCCGGATGATCCGCCCAGCCGCGAACGCGCGCGGCGACCAGCCGGTGCGAGGTCGCGCTGTAGACGGATATCACGGGCATGTCCCGCAACAGCAGTCGCTCAGCTGCCGCCAGCGTGCGCGCCACACCGGCGACACTGCTCTCCCGCTGCGCCGCGATGAACAACCGGTCGTACTCCGGATTGCGGTATCCGCAGTAGTTGATCGATGCATCCGCAACGAAGCGGTCCATGAACTGGGTTGCCAGCGGTACCTGGGCGAAGGTGTTGAAGCTGAACACGTCGAACTGGGCGCGTTGCAGCGCCGAGTTGTAGGCTCGCCCCTCGAGCGGCCGCAGCTCGGCGTCGACGCCGATGGCGCGCCACATGGCCGCGACCGCAAGGTAGAACTTCTGCGCCGCGGGATTCGGCACCGGAAAGCCAATGCCGAGCTTGACGCGAGTTGCGCCTGAGAAGCCTGCCGCGCGCATCAACTCGCGTGCCTGTGCCAGTCGCTGCGGCATCGACAGCGCGGCGTAGTCCGGCAGCAGCGGCACGGGCTGGTCACTGAGTCCTGGCGGCAGCAGTGCGTCGCTGGGCCGGTCGTCCAGCGCACGCACCCGAACGGCCAGCACCGGGCGGTCCAGCGCCAGCGCCATCGCGCGTCGGACACGGGCGTCATCGAGCGGCTTGCGACGCAGGTTCAAGCCGATCCAGCCCATCGCCGTTGCCGGTGCACTGCGTAGCCTGGTCGGCATGTCCCGGCGCGCGGTGGCAAAACTGACGACATCCTCGACCGGCGTGATGTCGCACTCTCCGAGGCGGAACAACCGCATGCGAGCCGTCGCGTCGAAGCCAGTCAGCCATTCGACGCGGCCGATGCGCACCCGCGCGGCATTGCGGTAGCGCTCATTGCGCCGCAGTTGCACGAGCTTGGCACCCGGCGCCCATGACTCGAGCCGGAAAGGCCCGTTGCTGACGATGCGCTCCGGCCGGGCCCAGTCGCGCTCGCCCTTCGTCAGCACGTGGGCCGGCACGCAGTAGACCGGAACCATCAGTACCGGCAATTGTGGCTCCGGATGCAGCAGCTCCACGACTACCGTCCGGCCGTCGGTGGCACTGACCCCGAGCTGCTCGGGTGGCCCCTGCGCGAGGCGCAGTTCGCGTGCTCCGCGGATGCCATCGAGGCGGCTGGCGAATCCGGCCCCGGTGCCCGGGACGATGCAGCGACGCAGCGCCAGCACGAAGTCACGCGCGGTCAGTGCCGCTCCGTCGGACCAGCGCAGGTCTGCTCGCAGCCGGAACGTCCAGCGCAACCCGTCGGCACTCGCGCTCCAGCTCTCCGCGCAGCCCGGCACGACGCGGCCGTTGGCGTCGAGCGTTGCCAGTCCCTCGAAGAGTTCGGCCGCCATCTCCGTCGTGACGATGCCCGTTGGCCGCTGCGGATCCAGGGACGTAAGCTCGCTGCCCACCATGCGCTTCAGCACCGCAGCGCCCTGCGCCAGCGCGGTACCGCTGAACATGCCCGATAGCGGGCCTGCCAGCAGCAGATCGCGACGTCGCAGCATCCTGCTCAGCCGCCACCGACGGCCGGCGGCAGGGCGGCGGCGGGCTTCACTGCATGCGAACGCAGCAGCAGCAACGCGCCGATGCCTGCAAGCGCCGCGGATACCACGAACGGCGCCGAATGATGGATGCTGAAGTACAGCGGCCCGGCCATCGCCGGGCCAACGATGCGGCCGGCGCTGCTGGCTGCGCTGAACGCGCCCATGACCGCGCCGCGTTCGCGCGGATCGGCTTCGAACGACACCAGGCTGGTGACCGCAGGGCCGAACAACCCAAGTGCCAGGCCGAACACGCCGATGGCCAGCCACACCGTCGCGGCATCGCGCGCGACAGCGAAGACAAGCAACCCGACTACCGCCCCGATCGCCGACGCAAGCGCCACTCGCTTCTCGCCGAAGCGTTGCGTCAACGGGCCTATCAGGCCCGCCTGACCGGCCACCGAGCAGACAGCGAAGAACGCAAACTGCAAACCGACCTGCAGCAGCGAGAGTCCCAGCAGGTCGCGGCTCCAGAACTGGTACACGGACTGCATGGTCGCACCGCCGAGGCTGACGAGTAGCGAAGACAGCATCAGCGCCAGCAGCACCGGGCGCGCAGTCAGCGCGGCGAGTGGCGAGCGACCGGGCGGCGACGCGGGCCGATCGACGGCGCCGCGTTGTTTCGCAGCGCCGGGCAGCGGGCGGCGCAGCGATGCCGGCAGGCTCTCACTGAGGAACACCATGGCACCGAGCAGCGCAACCAGGGACACACCGGCGGACACGAGCGCAGGCAGGAACAGCGTCGCCTGGCCGTCCGCGTCCATGCCGAGGAAGCCGCCGACCGCGGGGCCGATCGCGAAGCCGACACCGAACGCAGACGTGACGATGCCGAGGCCCCGGGCACGATTGCGCGGATCGGTGACATCCGTCGCATAGGCAAACGCGGCCGACAGATTGCCCGACATGATGCCGCCCAGGGCGCGCGCCAGCATCAGCGACGTGAGGTTGTCGGCGTAGGCGAGCCAGAGGTACGCAAATACCGAGCCGACGAGGCTCGCGATCAGAATCGGCTTGCGGCCCAGCGAGTCGCTGTAGCGGCCCCACAACGGAGTCGCGATCAACTGGAAGACCGAGAAGACACCGCCACCGCCGAAGGTCTTCCAGAAATCAGAGCCGCCCATCTGCTCCACTACGAGCGGAAACGGCACGGTGGTGACGCCGAAGCCCATCAGGCTGATGAACACCACCAGCCACAACACACCCAGATTCTTCATTTGAGCGACCGCATGGGAGCGCCGGCCGCAGACCGGTGCGCGTTTGTGGGTGGCCGCATCGCGCTCAACCGCCGGGTCGGTCCGCGCCGCCCACGGATTGGACGACTTTGGTGTTGAGGCTCAGCAACGCCAGTGCTGCCATTCCGGCGGCGAACAGAAACGGTGCCGAGGTTCCGAACGCCTGCAGCAGCGGCCCCGCTGCGAACGGGCCGATGATGCGTGCGACGCTGCCGCTGGCCTGGTAAGTGCCCATCACCGCGCCGCGATTGTCGTCGCGTGCCTGGCGCGACGCGATCGAAGATGCAGACGGCTGCCAGAGCCCAAGCGCAGCGCCACAGCACGCCAGCCCCAGTACGCTGACCGGAAAGTTGGGCGCCAGCGCGATGATCAACGGACCGACCAGATACAGCACCGCCCCGGCACGCGCGACCTGCAGCTCAGGGAAGCGCTTCACGAGAATCCGGGTCAGACCGCCCTGGAACACCACAGCCACGAGCGCCAGCGTGAACAGCAGCAGACCCGCAGTTGCGGGACCGAAGCCAAAACGCTTCAGCGCCCACAACGCCGCAATCGACTCGAGCGTCGCCTGCGCGCTAGTCACCAGCAACGCTGCCAGCGTGATGTTGCGCAGCCCGGGCAGCCGGCGCAGCAGCTCCATGGGCTTGCGTGCAGCCTGATCGCCGGTCGAGGACGCATGACGCTGGACCGCGCTGCGGCTTTCAGGCAGGACGAACCAGACCAGCAGCACCCCCAGAATGGCCAGGGAAGCGGACACCAGCGCCGGACGCAGGAAGCTCGCCCCCTGCACATCGTTGCCGGCCAGCACGCCACCCAGCGCAGGACCGATCATGAATCCGACGCCAATCGCAGCGCCCACAGTGCCCAGCGCCTTGGCCCGATCTTCAGGCTTGCTGATGTCGGCGGCATAGGCCAGCGCCGCCGAAATGTTGCCGGCCATCAAGCCGCCGAGCACGCGCGAGGCCAACAGCCAGTACAGGCTCGCGGCAAACCCCAGCATCAGGTAGGACACACACGCGCCGGTGAGCCCGATTGCGAGGATGGGACGGCGCCCGAAGCGATCGCTGAGGCGGCCCCAGATGGGGCTCGCGACCAACTGGCACACGGCGTACGACATCAGGATCCAGGTGATCACCGTCGGCGACGCGCCGAAGCGGTCGCCGAGGTAGGGCAGCAACGGAATCATGATCCCGAAACCCAGAGTGTCGATCACCGTTATGCAGAAGATCGTCAGCAGTTGCGACATGGGCGGAACTTCATCGCGCGGCGGGCGGAGACTTCCCGGTCGCGTGGGTGAGGAGACAAGTACGCGCATCATAGTTGCGCATCGCAATCCCGGAACAGGAGTCTTGGCCTCAGCGTGGGCGCGCAGCGAAGTCCTCGATGAGGGCAGCGATCTGGCCCGGCTGCTCCTCATGCGCGAGATGGCCGAGACCCGCAAGCGTATGCAGACGGGCGCGCTTGACCAGCGCCTGTACCGCGCGGGCGTGCGATACCGGGACGATCGGGTCGTCCTCGGCTGACACCAGCAACAGCCGCGTCGCCAGCCGCGGCAGGTCACGCTCGAGCTCGCGCACGTCCCACTGCGCCATCATGTCGAGGGTCGCCGATACATGGTGGGCACGCAGCGCAAGCCGCCGGTAGTACTCAATCCCGGCCGCATCCAGCCGCGAGCCGGTGCCGCGCATCAGGGCCCCGAACGTCGCGGGGTCGCCGGCGCGCCAGGCCATCATTTGCGGCACGAAAGGCAGCCCGACGAGGCCGCGCGCGAATTGCGCGAACACCGGATCGCGCAGCCCGTCCAGCGGCAACAGCGCGCCGCACAGGCTGACGAACGCGCGGGGGCGCAGCGTGCCATCGAGGCACGCGCGGGCGAGAATGGCGGCGCCGGCGGAATGCCCGACCAGGATCCTGGGCTGTACTGCCACCGCACGCAGCAGCTGCGCAAGCGCCGCGGCCATGCCATCGAGCGAATGAGCCGCCGGCTCCGGGGCGGACGTGAAACCGTGGCCCGGCAGGTCGACGGCCAGCACCGCGAAGCTGTGCGACAGCAACGGCATCAGGGCGCGCCATGAATGCACGGAAGCGCCGGTGCCGTGCACGAGCAGCAGCGGCTCGCCCTGCCCCATGCGCTGCACGTGCCAGCGCAATCCGCCGGCGTCAACGAATGCGCTGACGCCGCGGTTGGGCCAGTCGGCATCGAGCCCGGTCGTGTCCGCGGCTGTCATGCCTCAGCGCATGGCCAGGTCAGGCGAGGTCGCATGGTGCAACGGCTGGGCCCGTGTTCATCATCAGACTGTCCTTGGGATGGGCGGGTGCCTGCAGCGGGCGCCGCGACTGGCTCTCGACCCTAACGCTCTTGCTGCACCTCGCCACGCGCCGTACCACAGTAGACCACCTTGCCGCGGTCGAGATGCAGTTCATGCGTGGCGCCGGCCGGCCACTCGTCACGATGATGCGTCGTCAGCAGCAGCGCCCCGCCGCCGCCCAGGAATCGGGCCAGGGCGCGTCGCAGCGCACTGCGTGCGGCGCGGTCGAGGCCGGCGAACGGCTCATCCAGCAGCAGCAGCTGCGGCTGATTGACGAGCGCGCGCGCCAGGAAAACCCGCCTCACCTGCCCGTAGGACAACGTGGCCAGCGCACGAGCACCGTAACGCTGCATGCCCGCGAGGCGCAGTGCCTGGCGCGCGCGACGTTGCTCGGCGACCGTCACCGGCCCGTCCAGCCCATAGCTCGCTCGCAGCCCCGACACCACCGCATCCAGCACGCTGGTTGCACGTGGATACTCGGCGTGCTGGTGCGGCGCGAGCAGCGCGCAACGCTCGCGAAACGCACTGATGGGTACGCCGCGTTCGACGCCGATGCGCCGCACGCTGCTGCCGGCAGAGAACGGCCAGTCGCCGTACACCGCGCGCAGCAACGTCGTCTTGCCACAGCCATTGGCACCGTGGACCACCCAGCATTGCCCGGCGTCGATACGCATCGACACCTGTCGCAGCACCGGCCGGTAGTCCAGGTAGACACTCGCTCGCCGCAACGCCAGCAACGTCTCGCCAAAGGGCCGCGCGCTGCTGGCAGCAGGCGCGGCGGACCGCAGGCTGGCATTCGTTGTCGGGGCGACGCGCCTTGGAAACCGCACGCGCCGCCCCGACCGCAGCGCCAGGTGTCGGGCCGGCAGCGCGGGCACTTCTTCCGGTCGATGCGTCGAGAGCACCCATCCCACCCGGCGCGCCGCGGGCGATCCCATCCAGCGCAACACGCGCCGACGATGGCCCGCATCGAGCCCGGCGAGCAGCTCATCCAGCAGCAGCAGACCTGGCTCGGCGACCAGCGCGCGGGCCAGCAGGACCAGGCGGCGCTGTCCGAACGACAGGCTCAGGAAGCGCCGCCGCGACAGCGCAGCGAGGCCAAGGGCGCGCAGCTGTCGCTGCACGCGCGCGCGATCGGCCGCGGTCGGACGATCGAGCGGAATGTCCGTGCCATAAATGCCGGTCGCCACGACCGCCGACACGCTGAAGTCCCAGCCCTGCCGTTCGTAGCGGTCCTGTCGCTCAGGACCCAGGTAGGAAATGTGGCGCAATGCCTCGAACGGCACCGGCAGGCACTCGTCGCCGACCCGGTACTCCACCAGGCCGGAGTCGGCCCAGATCTGGCCGGCGAGCAGGCGCAGCAATTGCGTCTTGCCCGCGCCGTTGCCACCCACGACGACCCAGGCGTCGCCCGTGCGGACGCGCCATGCAATCCGGTCGAGCACCCGGCGCCCGTCGCGCAGCACGCTGACGTCGCGCAAACGGACCTCGACGGCTGGCCGGGTCAGCGCAGCACCCAAGTCGCTCCGTCGACCATCGCATGCCCTTCGCGTTCGAGCTTGATCAGGATTGCAGTCAACGACAGGCGCGCCATTGGCCAGAGGCGAGGGTCCGTTTCGGCGTAGACCGTCTCCAGCAGCCGGTCGAGGTCAGACGGACCCTGCGAATGCAGCGCCGCGAGTACCCGGGCCTCGCGGCGTGCACGATGCGCAACGATGTCATCGATGACAGTCTCGGGATGAGACAGCAGGCGGCCGTGCCCGGGAGCGATGCCCGACAGCGGCAGCGCGCGCAGGCGGTGCAGCGAGGCGAGGTAGGCCTGCATGTCGCCGTCCGGCGCGAGGATCACGGGTGTCACCCCGTCCAGAATGTGATCGCCCGAGAACAGCAGTTCTTCGAGCCGGTAACAGACGTGATTGGACGCATGGCCCGGAGTGGCAATGGCTTCCAGGATGGCGCTGCCGAGCTCGAAGCGACGCCCGTCCGTTGCCACTTCATCGGGCACGAAGCTGCGGTCCTGGCGACCGTCGTCGGGCGGGGGCAGTCCGATGCACAGCGCGCCGGTCGCAGCCGCGATCCGTGCCGCCAGCGGCGAGTGATCGCGGTGTGTGTGCGTGCAGAACAACCACCGGGGATGCGGCACGACCGCCATCAGGGCCGCCAGGTGCGACTCGCTGTCGGGTCCCGGATCGAGGATCGCGACCGGCGGATCGCCCAGCACATAGCTGTTGGTGCCCGGCCCCGTCATCACGGACGCATTCGGCGCGGTGATGCGTATGACACCGGGAGCGAGCCGCCGCGGACGTCCCGGAGTGAACTCGGCGGAGACGGCGGGCCGGTCAGGCATTCACGCGCCTGCGGCTGTTGCGGCGCTTGTCAGGCGCGCGCACCGAATACATAGTGCGCGCCGCCCGGCTTCTCGACGTACGCGGCAAACGCCGCGTCCGCTGCAAAGCCGGCGGCGACGATTTCCGCCTGCATGTCGCTTTCGGCAAATCCCGTCCAGAACGGCTCGCCGTTCCAGCGCACCTGCCAGTGGTTGAGCACCTGGTCGGCGAGCGGCAGCCGCTGCAGCTGGGTCGGAACGTCCATGTGGATCATGACTCCGCCCGGTGCCAGCACGCGGCGACACTCGCGCAGGATCTGCGGCAGACGCGCCGAATTGGTTTCGTGGAACAGGATATTGGAGAGCACCAGGTCGAAGCTGGCCGCGTCAAATCCGGTGTGCGCCGCGTCGCGCTGGTGGAAATGGATCGGCACACCGCGCTCTTCCGCCATCACGTGGCCGAAGCGCAGCAGGCCGGCCGCGACGTCGACAGCGTGGTATTCCGCCTGCGGAAACTCGGCAGCGATGGCCTGCGAATGCACCCCGACACCACACCCCAGATCAAGGATGCGCCGCGGCGCGCGCAGTTGCGGAAAGCGCTCCCTCAACTGACTCAAGAGCAGGTGCGCGCGCCCGTCGCCGGCCGCGGCGGGGTTGCCCTTGCCAACCGCGTAGATCATCGATGCGCCGACGTAGCGCAGCCCGGGCGTCAGGTCGAGCGGATCGGCGCTGCCCACGAAGCCGCCCGGCTGCCGATGGATTTCGGTGTTGGAGATTGGCGTGGGCACTGCCAGATCAGGATCGAGCTGCAGCGAACCGCCAGCCGGACGCCGCGCCGCCAGGCGCTGCAGTCGCGCGACGCCCTCGGGCGTCACTCGCCGTGTCGTCGCTTCGATTGCGTCCCACATCATCGTCTGCGAGCGATGGGTGAGCACGGCCCACTGGCGAAATTCCGGGCTGCGCGCCAGTGGCGCCTCGACCTCGCGGCGCTGCTGCGGCGCCCGGCCCAGCCGGGCCGCCACTTCCGGCTCGACGACCTCGCGATAGACATCGCGCACCGCGCGCATCGCCGCCCCGTTCGCCAGGAACTTGAGCGCCAGCACGTAGTCCTGCCGCGCTTTCTCCTCGCGGGTGGGCACATACACGGTCTGATGAGAGCGGGCCGGATCCAGGGGCGACTGGCCCGCCTGATCGATTGCAGCTGACATGGTTCGACTCCTCCTCGGTTGGCCGCAAGGCTCGGTCTGCCGCGCAGCCTCACTCACACGGTCTTCAGCGCGGCGGCACGCTCATGTACCAGCTCAGGTACAGGCCGCGCGCGTTGTCGACAAAGCCGCTGACCCGCGGCGACACCAGCCGCCGGCCGACCAGATAGTAAACCGGCGCGACCGGCTGGTCTGCCAGCGCCAGCGCCTCGGCGTCGCGCAGCAGGGCCGCCCTTCGGTCGATATCGACCGTCTGACCGGCGCGCTGCAGCAGCTCGTCGAAACGCGGATTGGCATAGCGCGACGCGTTGACGCCGACGGCGGAACCTGCCGACAGCATCCGCTCCAGGAAGGCATACGGATCGCTGTACCCCGCCAGCCAGACGAACCGCGCCGCATCGAAGTTGCCGCTGGCCACGTCAGCGACCAGCGACTTGGTTTCCTTCTGCTGCAGCTCGGGCACGACGCCGACACGCCGCCACATCGTCGCGATGGCCACCGCCACCTTGCGGTTCAGTTCGGTGTTCGGGAAACCCAGGCCAATGCGCAGCGGCTTCTGCGGGCCGAAGCCTGCAGCGCTGAGCAACGCACGAGCATCGGCCTCGCGGGCCGCCTGGCCGCGGTCGGCGAAATCAACCCGCGCGCCCTCGCCATAGTTCAGCACCCCGGGCGGGACGTAGCCATAGGCTGCCACTTCGGGCATGCCGATCACACTGGTGGCTATCGCCTGACGGTCAATTGCCATCGACAGCGCACGGCGCACGCGGATGTCGGACGTCGGCGCCCGCTGCGTGTTGAACACCAGCACTTCGTTGGAAATGCCACGCCCCACTTTCAGCGCGGATCCGAACTCACGGCGCGCCCAGTCGGTACGCTCCGGCGGCACGACCATGACGAGATCGAGGCCGCCGGACTGGAAACGCCGCACCATCGTCACTGGATTCTCGACCGGGTAGTGATGCACGGCATCGAGCCGGACGCGGTCCGCGGCGTAGAAGCGCGGGTTGCGGCGCAGGCGCAGGTAGGCATTGGGCACCCAGCGCTCCAGCACGAACGGGCCGTTGCTGACGAAGTTCTTCGGTCGGATCCACGCAGACCCGAAACGCTCGATCACGTGACGCGGCGCCGGCACGCCGATCGAGGCGATCACGTCGGTGAAGTACGGCGTCGGGCCCTCCAGTTCGACGCGCACCGTGCGCGCATCCGGCGCCGAGACTCCGAGCGATTCGACCGGCGCCTTGCCCGTGGCTACGGCGCGACCGTTGCGGATCGGAAACAGCCGCGATGCAAACGCGAAGGCGGTCTTCGGGTTCAGCGCCCGCTGAAAAGACCAGACGAAGTCGGCCGACGTCATCGGCACGCCATCCGACCATTGCAGGCGTGGCCGCAAGCGGAAGACGTACACGCGGCCATCCGGACTCACGCTCCAGGACTCGGCCGCGCCGGGCACCGGGCGGCCGTCCATCGCCGGCGTCGTCAGGCCGACGAAAAGATCCAGCACCACGAGCTGCTCGCCGGGGAACGCGATCCGGTGCGGATCGACGCTCGCCGGATCGTCGGTGCCCGTGCGGTGGAACACGCGCTCCGCCGCCAGCGCCGCAGGGCCGGACTGCAGCAGCAGCGCGATCAGCAGCGCGCGCGCGAGCGCGACAGCGATGGCTGGCCGATCAAGCACTGACGACATCCTTGTCGAAAAGCCGTTGGTGATCTGGCGCGCCCGGAGAGATTCGAACTCCCGACCCTCAGG
>JANPDV010000586.1:0-12023 GCA_031431655.1 Gammaproteobacteria bacterium
CGCCGGCATCTCCACGTGCGGCCAGTGCCCGGCCGGAACGAGCGCTTTCTCCACGACCGGAGCTCCCGTCAGCAGCGCCGCGAAGCGATCCGAGACGCTCGGATCGAGCGCGCGGTTGGCGCTGCCCCAGAGCAGCAGCACAGGCGCCCTGATCTGTGCCAGCACCTCCTCGGGCTTGCCGCGCTGGTACGCGCCGACCACCCCCGCGGCTTCGGCGTCACGCCCGACGCGGCGCTGGTAGTCGAAGGTCCGGTCGATGCGACTTTCGGG
The DNA here is from genome assembly GCA_031431655.1 of Gammaproteobacteria bacterium. Classification (GTDB taxonomy): domain Bacteria; phylum Pseudomonadota; class Gammaproteobacteria; order Steroidobacterales; family Steroidobacteraceae; genus UBA964. The sequence goes on from JANPDV010000586.1 coordinate 271, forward strand.
CACCTTGCCCGGGCCCGAGAGCACGGCCTCCAGGATGGTCCTGACCTGCCGGCGGCTCAGCGTGTCGGACAACGATTCGTCGTAGCGTCGGGGTTGCGGCGGGATGATCTTCTCGTTGCCCCATTCCACCCCGGCCGAATTCATCAGCACGAGCGAGGCGACGCGCTGCGGCCGAGTCGCTGCATAGCGGAAGGCGACCACGCCGCCGATCGAGGTCCCCACGACGGCGAAGCGGCTTTCGCCGAGCCGGTCCATCAGCGCATCGACCGTGCGCATCGTGTTGTCGATCGAGTAATCACCCGAGCCCACGCGTCCCGTGAGACCCGCACCGGGCAGGTCGAGCCGCACGACGCGGTAGCGGCGAGACAACGACGCCGTCCAGCCGTCCCAGTCGTAGAGGTCCTGCAGCGACCCGTGGATCAGCAGCACAGTCGGCCCGCGCCCCTCGTCGCGGTAATGGACCATCGTCCGGTTGAGGTAGGCGAAGTTCGACGCGGGAGTCGCGTAGCGGTCGAGCAGGTACTCCTGGGTCAGGTTCTTGGGCAGTGCGAGATCGTCCGTCGACGCGGCGGCGGCGGCAAACGCGGTCGACGGGCCGACGGCGGCCAGCACACACAGCATCACGCGGGTCAGGCGGCGCATGGTCCTACTCCTTGTCGAAGGCACGGCGTGCGAACTCCGCAAGCTCGCGGTTGAAGCGCACGGGATCCTCGGCGAAGGGCAGGTGGCCGCTGCCGTCGAAGACGCTGAGCGAGACGTCCGGCAAGCGCCCCAGCAAAGGGGTCGCCGATGCGGGTGCTGCCTGGGGATCCTCGCTGCCCAGAACCAGCCAGGTCGGCACCGTCACGCGCGGGATCTCCCTGGTGTGGTCGAAGGAGCGCTGGCTGATCAGCGGCCGGATGTACGGCGACAGCAGGGCATTGGCCGCCGCCGTGCGCCGTGTCCAGGTCGCGTCGGCCTCGCGTCGCATGAAGAAACGGGCGATCTCGTCGCCCGCCTCGAAGTTGTCGTCGAGCCAGCCACTGCGGGTACGTGCGCTGATGCCCTTCCCGCGTTCGGTCTGCGGCGGACCCGCCGCCGGAATCATGGGCGCGAGCCCGCCGAGGGCGCCGATCATGACGAGCCCCGCGATGTCGCGGGCAGGATGAGTCTCGAGGTAGTCGATCGCGACCCACGTTCCGTAGGACCACGACACCAGCAGTGGTCGACGCGCGCCAGTCGCGCGTATCACCCGCTCCAGGTCGCCGGCCCAGGTCGCGGGTGCCGCATAGTCTTCGGACCGCCACGGCTTGCCCGAATTGCCGTGGCCCCGCAGGTCATAGGCGACGAGGTGGAACTCGCTCGCGAGCGTCGACTGCAACTGCGGCGCCCAACTGAGATGACTCTGGCCGAGCCCGTGGATGAAGATCAGGGTCCGGCGCTGCGGATCGCCTGCCTCCACCACGTTCAGAGGCACGCCTCCCAGCCCTTCCACGTAGCGCGTGCGCAGTCTCGGATCTCCGATGGCCGGCGTCCCCGGGGAGTGAGTGCCGGCATCCGGACCGGCGGCGGGACCCGGGCGCGTTCCTTGCCCGTTCGAGTCTGCCGCGAAGCCACAGGCGAGCGCCGTGGCGAATATCAGACCGGCGATGCGAGACGAGCGGATCACTAGCCTGGTTCGCGCGCCAGCGACGATCGCGCGCAGCTTGAACGAGTCCGCGTAGCAAGTGCCATGGGTCAAGTATTTCTGAAGACGAATCGATGCCACTAATGACTTCGCGGGCGGCCGAGATGCGCCGCGCGCATGGCGGCGATCGCCGGCAGAGCGCCCGCGGTTCGATCCACCGCAATGGCTCGCTACACCAGCACTCGCTCGATTCCGCCCGCGTTCGCCCGCTGCACGTAGTCGCGCATCCAGTTCTCCCCAAGCAGGTGCTTGGCGATTTCGACGACGATGTAGTCGGCGTCCATCTCGGTTTCGTCCTCGTAGCGCTTCAGGCCCTGCAGGCAGGAGGGGCAGGAAGTCAGCACCTTGATGTCGCCCTTGAAGCCGTCGGCGCGCTTCGCCGCCAGGCCCCGCTGCATCTCCTCGGCCTTGCGGAAGCGCACTTGGGTCGAGATGTCCGGCCGGGCGACACCGAAGGTGCCCGACTCGCCGCAGCAGCGGGCGTTGTTCTCGATCCTGCCGTTGGCCTCGGCGTTCATCAGCTGATTGACGACCTTGAGCGGCTCGTGGCTCTTCATCGGCGAGTGGCAGGGGTCGTGGTAGAGGTAGCGCGTGCCGGTCACGCCCTCCAGCCGCACGCCCTTCTCCATCAGGTACTCGTGGATGTCGACGATGCGCGAGCCGGTGAAGATCTTGTCGAATTCATAGCCCTGCAGCTGGTCGAAGCAGGTGCCGCAGCTGACCACCACGGTCTTGATGTCGAGGTAGTTCAGCGTGTTGGCGACCCGGTGGAACAGCACGCGGTTGTCGGTGATGATCCGGTCGGCCTTGTCGAAGTCGCCTGAGCCGCGCTGCGGGTAGCCGCAGCACAGGTAGCCGGGCGGCAGCACCGTCTGCACGCCGACGTGCCAGAGCATCGCCTGGGTCGCGAGGCCGACCTGCGAGAACAGGCGCTCCGAGCCGCAACCGGGGAAGTAGAACACCGCTTCGGCATCGGCGCCGCCTGCCTGCGGGTTGCGGATAACGGGCACGTAGTCGCTGTTCTCGATGTCGAGCAGCGCGCGCGCGGTTTTCTTGGGCACGCCCGCCGGCATGCGCCGGTTGACGAAGTGGACCACCTGTTCGCGGATCGGCGCCTTGCCCGTGGTGGCGCGCGGCGCGGCGATCTGCTTGCGCGCGAACGTGTTCAGCGCCTGGTTGGCGAAACGCTGCGCCTTGAAGCCCCACTCGATCAGGCCCTTGCGCGCCAGCTTGATGGTCCGCGGGCTGGTTGCGTTCAGGAACAGCATCGACGCGGCGGTGCCGGGGTTGAAGCGCTTCTTGCCCATCCGGCGCAGCAGGTCGCGCATCGCCATCGAGACATCGCCGAAGTCGATGTCGACCGGGCAGGGCGCCTCGCACTTGTGGCAGACGGTGCAGTGGTCGGCGACGTCGGAGAACTCGTCCCAGTGGCGTATCGACACGCCGCGGCGGGTCTGCTCCTCGTACAGGAACGCCTCGATGAGCAACGAGGTCGCGAGGATCTTGTCGCGCGGCGAGTAGAGCAGGTTGGCGCGCGGTACGTGCGTGGCGCAGACCGGCTTGCACTTGCCGCAGCGCAGGCAGTCCTTGATGGCATCGGAGATGGTGCCGATGTCCGACTGCTTCATGATCAGTGATTCGTAGCCGAGCAGGTTGAAGCTGGGCGTGTAGGCGTTGCGCAGGTCGCCGCCCGGCAGCAGCTTGCCCTTGTTGAAGCGGCCATCGGGGTCGATGCGCTGCTTGTAGGCGCGCATGTCGTGGGTCTCGGCCTCGGTCAGGAACTCGAGCTTGGTGATGCCGATGCCGTGCTCGCCGGAGATCACGCCGCCGAGGTCGCGCGCGATCTGCATGATGCGCGCGACGGCCTCATTGGCCTCGCGCAGCATCTCGTAGTCGTCGGAATTGACCGGGAGGTTGGTGTGCACATTCCCGTCGCCGGCATGCATGTGCAGCGCAGCCCAGACGCGGCCCTTGAGTACGCGCTTGTGGATCGCGTCGCACTCGGCGCGGATCGGTGCAAAGGCATCGCCAGCGAGCAGTCGGCCGATCGGCTCGCGCAGCTCGCGCTTCCACGACACGCGCACGCTGTGGTCCTGCAGTTCGTCGAACACGCGCCGGCCCGGCTTCTCGCCCGGCGCATCGAGGTTTTCGAGCATCCGTCGCCAGCGCGCGCCCACCTCGGCCAGCAGCGCCAGGACCTGTTCCGGCCGGTCGGCCAGTATGTCCTCGCGCGCCAGCGTGTCCAGCTCCGCATCGCCTGTCTTGCCGAGCTTGAGGACGCCATGGAAGTAATGCTCCAGCGCGGCGACCAGCTTGAGCTTGTTGCGGATCGACAGCTCGATGTTGATCCGCTCGATCGCGTCGGTGTAGTCACCGAGACGCGGCAGCGGGATCACGACGTCCTCGTTGATCTTGAACGCGTTGGTGTGGCGGGCGATGGCCGCGGTGCGCGCGCGGTCGAGCCAGAACTTCTTGCGCGCGTCGGCGCCGGCCGCGATGAAGCCTTCGCCGGCGCGGGCGTTGGCGATGCGGACCACCTCGGAGGCGGCGCGACCGACCGCAGCCTCGTCGTCGCTGACGATGTCGCCGAGCAGCACCATCTTCGGCAGGCTCGCGCGTTTGCTCTTGGTCACGTAACCCACGGCGCGCAGGTAACGCTCGTCGAGGTGCTCCAGGCCGGCGAGCCGCACGCTGCTGTCGCGTGCCGCCGTCTCGAGGAAGCCGGTGATCTCGGTGATCGCCGGGATCGCATCGCGCGCCTGGCCGAAGAACTCCAGGCAGACCGTGCGGATATGCTTCGGCATCCGGTGCACGATCCAGCGCGCGGCGGTGATCAGGCCGTCGCAGCCTTCCTTCTGCACACCCGGCAGACCGCCCAGGAACTTGTCCGTCACGTCCTTGCCAAGCCCCGCCTTGCGGAAGCTGGCGCCGGCCATGTCGAGGCGCTCCACCCGAAGTGTCTTCGCAGACTCCGGCGGCGCGGCGCCATCCTTCCAGGTCAGCTCGAAGCTGACGCGCTCGGCGTCGTGGATCTTGCCGAGGTTGTGTTCGAGGCGCGAAATCTCGAGCCAGTTGCCCTCTGGATCCACCATGCGCCACCAGGCGAGGTTGTCGACCGCGGTGCCCCACAGCACGGCCTTCTTGCCGCCGGCGTTCATCGCGATGTTGCCGCCGATGCAGGAGGCATCGATCGACGTGGGATCCACCGCGAACACGTGCCCGGCGCGGTCGGCCGCATCGGCGACGCGCTTGGTGACAACGCCGGCCTCCGAGAACACGGTGGGCACCGGCGTGGCAAGTCCCGGCAGCGCGACCACCTCGACCGCCGAGCAGCGTTCGAGCTTCTCGGTGTTGATGACCGCGGACAGCGCGGTCAGCGGCACGGCGCCGCCGGTGTAGCCGGTGCCGCCGCCGCGCGGCACGATCGTCAGGCCCAGTTCGATGCAGGCACGCACCAGCCCGGGGATCTCGCTCTCCGCGTCCGGGCAGATTACGACGAACGGAAACTCGACGCGCCAGTCGGTGGCGTCGGTGACGTGCGAGACGCGCGCAAACGCGTCGAAGCACACGGCATCGTCGCGCACGTGCCTGCCGAGCAGCCGTCGCGCGCGGGCGCGCAGCTCGGCGGTGCGCGGGAACGCCGCTGCGAATACGTCCACCGCACCGCGCGCGGCGTCGAGCAGTTTCTGGACACGCGCATCCTTGACCGGATCGGTGGCATCGCGACGCTTGGCAATCTCGCCCAGCCGGTGACGCAGGGCCTCGATCAGCAGCCGTCGACGTTTTGGATTCTCGAGCAGATCGTCCTCGAGATACGGATTGCGCTGCACCACCCAGATGTCGCCGAGCACCTCGAACAGCATTCGCGCAGATCGACCGGTGCGGCGCTCGTCACGCAGCGCATTCAGGGTCTGCCAGGAGTCATCGCCCAGCAGTCGCTGCACGATCTCGCGGTCCGAGAAGGACGTGTAGTTGTACGGAATCTCGCGGATCCGCTCGTGCGGAGCAGCGGCAAGATCGGCGCCCGCATCGGGGCGCGGGTCGTCCAGGGGGGTCGCTGCGGGAAGGTTCATCAGGATGCTTGGCGGATTGGTGACCGGCGGAAACTGATCTTCTCAGGGTTGGGCCCGGTCGCGCCACGGTGCCGGCCGGCCGCCGCCGTCGCCACGTCAAGCAGCCGTAACGCGCGCTTCACGGCTGCGCAAGAGATTGCAGCCTGCTGTGGGCTGGTCGTCCTATGCAGCACGACTTCCCGAATTATTGCTCAAGGGGACCACCATGCGATCGATTGTACCCCTGCGTTCGACTGTAGCCCTGTTCTGCGCCGCGGTGCTGGCGGCCACGCCTCCCGCCAGCGCGGCCGCACCGGCTGACGGGGCTGCGGCTAGTCCTGCCGCGGCCAGCCTGCCACAGGACCGCGCTGACCAGCCGCCGCACCCGTGTCCGTCAGCGTCGGCTAGTCTTGCGCCATGACCCAGTCCGCCGTCTGGCGCAATCTCGTTGATCTTGCCTGGCCTCACCGACGCAGATTCGCGCTCGTCGCGCTGCTCGCGCTGCTCGCCACGAGCACCGACCTGCTGGAGCCGCTGATCTACCGCGCCGCGGTCAACGACATCGCCGGCCTGTTCGTGGGCGCGGAAGGCGAGCGTGGCGTCGATGCGCTGATCGACGAAGCGGCTCCGGCCGAGCCCGAGCCTGCCGCCGGCTCGCCCGGAGCGACTGAGCAGGCGGCACCGTCGGAGCAGTTGGGCGACGTCGCCGCGGATTCAGCTCCGGTGGAGCGGCAGCCGCACACCCGCGGGCAGGTCTCGGCGCGCACGCCAGAGCAGACACTGCAGACGTTGCTGTGGGCGGTAGGGCTGCTGTTCGTCGTCAGCATCGTGTCGCACTGGTTTGCGCTGGTGGCCGATCAGCAGACCACGGTACTCGCGAGCCGGATCGAGGCCGACGTGATCCAGCGCAGCTTCGGGCACGCGCTGCGGCTGCCGTTGAGTTTCTTCAGCCGGCGGCCGAGCGCGGCGCTCGCCAAGCAGGTGGATCAGCTCGACCAGGTGTCGCCGATCGTGACGGCCGCGGCGCACGAAGTGGCGCCCGAGCTGCTGCGGATGGCCGGCGTGCTCGCGATCATGACGACACAGAGCTGGAAGCTGACGCTGGTGGCACTGCTGACGCTGCCGCCCTACCTGTGGGTCGTACGCAGATCCGCGGCGCGGCTGGAAGGCGGCCTGGCCGGCTACTATGAAATGTGGGAGGCGGTGTCGGCACGCATCCAGCAGGCGCTTGCGGGGATCAAAACCGTCAAGCTGTCTGGCGCCGAGCAACGCGAGGCGACACTGCTCGCCGCCGAATCGGACGCCGCCTACGACACCTACGTCCGGCGCCACCGCCTCGCCAACAACTACCTGTTCTGGCAGAACTCGTTGAGCCAGCTGTCCAAGGCGCTGGTGCTGGGCTACGGCGGCTGGCTGGTGCTCGAGCACCAGCTCACGCCCGGCGACGTCGTGATGTTCGTGGTGTACCTGGACAAGCTGTTCTCGCCGATCGAATCACTCACCGGCCTGAGCGTCAGCCTGCAGGAGCACTTTGCGTCCTTGCGCCGCGCGGTACGGCTGATGGAAACCGGCGTCGAGGAGCAGCAGGGTGCGGCACTGCGCCCGGGACCGGGGCGGGTCGAGTTTATCGACGTGCGATTCGGCTATCGGAGCGGCCGGGACGTCCTGAAGGGTTTGCGCCTCGATCTGCAGCCCGGCAAGATCACGGCCATCGTCGGCCCTTCAGGCGCCGGCAAGACGACCACGGTTGACCTGTTGCTGCGACTGTACGAGCCGGGCTCCGGCGCGATCCGTATCGACGGGCAGGACATCGCCACGCTGGACCCGGCCGCGCTGCGTCGCGAGATAGGCGTGGTCGCAGCCGATGGCGCGCTGTTTCGCGGCAGCTTTGCCGACAACCTGCGCTACAAACGCCCGGACGCCAGCGACGCGGACCTGCTCGCCGCGGTCGAAGCGGCCGGCCTGCAGGGGACGGTCGAGCGTCTGCCCGAAGGGCTTGCGACCGCGGTTGGCGAAAGCGGCCTCGGCCTGTCGGTCGGCGAGCGGCAGCGAATCCAGATCGCGCGTGCACTGGTGGCGCGTCCGCGCCTGCTCGTCCTGGACGAGGCCACCGCGAACCTCGACTACGCCACGGAAGCGGAAATCCGCCGCGCGATCCTGCGCCGGACGGATCGGCCGACGACGCTGGTTATCGCGCACCGGTTCTCGATGGTCGAGGATGCGGACCATGTCTATGTGCTGCGCGACGGCGTCGTGGCGGAGCACGGCAGCCCGAGCGAGCTGATCGCACGCGGCGGCTGGTTTGCCGACTTCGCCGCGGCGGCGGCAGGCTCACCGCCGCACGGTCTTGCTAAGCCCGCCTGATATCAGGCGCGTCGCGTCGATCAGGACCCGCGCGAGACCCAGTCCGCCTGGTGCCGCGAGGTAGCGCGGCGTCCAGACAGGGTGGAACTTGTCCTTGTAGGCGCGCAGGCCGTCGAAGTTGTAGAAGTTGTCGCCAAAGCGGTAGACGAGCCGACCGAATCGATGCCACATCGGGGCCAGTCGCCGGCTCTCCAGGCCGGCGAGCGGTGCCATGCCGAGCGCAAACCAGCGAAAGCCTTTGCTGCGGCCCCAGAGCATCAGCTCGATGAACAGGAAATCCATCGTCGAGCGTGGGGCGTCGGCGACGTGGCGCATGAGGTCGACCGAGAGTTCCTCACCGGGGCCGTCCTGCCAGAGGTTGGCGAACGCGATCGGGTGCCCGTCGTGCAGCACCAGCGCGATCGGAAAGTGACCAAGGTATGCGGTGTCGTAGCGTCCCAGTGAAAAGCCCTTTTCCGCAGCCGAGCGCGACGCCAGCCACTGCGAGGAGATCTCGCTGAGCCGCGGGTCAAGGGTTGCGAACTCTTCGCGCGGCGCGACGCGGAAACTCAGGCCATCGCGCTGGGCGCGGCGGTGCGCCTGGCGCAGCGCCGCGTTCGCGCCACCCTCCAGCGAAAACTCGGCCAGCGGCACGCGCGCTTCCTCGCCGAGCTTGCTCAGGCCGAATCCGGCGTCGATGTAGTCCGGCAGGTGGCGCGCGCAGATTTCATAGAAGGCGGCGAGGGCGCCCTGCCGGTCGGCGAGCTCGCGGAACCGCCAGATCAGTTCGCTGCGTTCCTCGGCTGGAGCCACCGGATCGCCCATCGCGATCCAGCTGGCACCGGCCACGCCATACATGATGAAGCCGCGACCCGAGCTGCTCCACAGGAAGCGCTTGTCGCCGAGCAGCGCGAGGTTGGCCTGGGACTCATTGGCATGCGACAGCGCGGCCGTGAGCTGCGCCGGATCGACGGCAGGTTCGTTGCCGGGCGTGGCGCGCGCCGGGCCGAGCAGGCGCAGCAGCCCCCAGACGCCCGGCACAAGCGTCGCGAACAGCCACGCGCGCAGCATTCGCGGCGCGTTCGCGTCGAATGCGAACTGCCACCACATCTCCGTGCGATAGGGCACCTCGCGATAGGCGAGCAGTCCGATCGACAGGCTGGCGCCTAGGGCAACCAGGACGCTGAGCACCCACGACGGTGACAGCGGCTCGGCCAGCAGCGAGGCGCGCCGGTGAAACTCGTCGCGCGTGACCAGCAGTGCGAGCAGCACCGTGCCGAGCAGGGCCGCTTCCTCCCAGTCCAGCCCCTTGAGCAAGGACACGACGATGCCCGCCAGGATCAGCCAGAGGCTGACCCACCACGCACCGTCCAGGCGGCGATACAACCCGCGCGCCAGGATCAGCAGCGCGACGCCGATGACGCTGCCGGCCAGGTGCGACAGTTCGAGGATCGGCAGCGGCACCGCGCCGTGCAGCAGCTGCAGCCGCTCTCTCAGCGCCGGTGTGCTGCCGGAGAACAGCAGCACCAGGCCGGCGCCGAAGCCCAGGAACGCCATCGCCTGGGGCGCTACATAGCGCAGCGCGCCGCCGCTCCTCGACAAGGCGCGCGTGACGGCGTCACGTCGGGCCAGCAGCTCGTGTGCACTCAGGCCGAGCACCGCCAGCGCGAACGGCAGTGCGTAGTACACCAGGCGGTACGCGAGCAGCACGCCCAGCAACTGCTGTGCCGGGACCCCCGGCAGCAGCAGCACGAAAACCGACTCGAACACGCCGAGGCCGCCCGGCACGGCGCTGATGACGCCGGCGCCGACCGCTACCATGAACAGGCCTGCGAACGCCCAGAAGGACACGTTGGCCGACTCGGGCAGCAGCGACCATAGAGTTGCCGCGCTGAGCATCAGGTCGAGACTGGCCACGCCGATCTGCGCGAGCGAAAGCCTGAAGCCCGGCAGGGGCAGCTCGATGCCGCGGAACTCGATCGGCGCGTCACGGGTCGACGCGAACGCGACCCAGCCGGCGACGGCCAGCAGCAGGACTGCGCCCGCCGCGGTCGCGGCCCACTCGCTGGCATGCAACAGCGACGCCGCACGACCCGCATCCGCAATCAGGGAAACGCCCGTCAGGGTTGCGGCGCCGAGCGCGAAAGTCAGCGTGCAGAAGGCGATCGTCTGCAGGATCTGCGTCGCCGAGAGTCCGGCCGCCGAATACATCCGGAAGCGGATTGCGCCGCCCGAGAACGCCGACATCCCGACGTTGTGGCCGATGGCGTAGGCGATGAACGAAGTCAGCGCGACGCGGTGATAGGGCAGGCTCACGCCGACGTGGCGTATGGCGAGCCGCTCGTATTGAGTGAGCGCAAAGTAACTGCCCGCGGCGCAAAGCACGGCGGTGGCGAACGCGGAGCCTGGAATCTCCGTGAAAGTACGCAACACGTCGTTGAGGTGGAACTCGCCGGCAAGCCGGTGCAGCGCCACCAGCGCCAGCGCGAAGACGCCGAGTGACACGGCAGCTGGCAGGAAACGCAGCCGACCCTGCATGGCGTCAGCGCACCAGTTCGGCGACGAACCGCAGGATGCGGTCCGCGATCTGGTCGTACTCGCCTCCGAGATGGTGCCCGTGCCCGATCTGCTCGGAGGTCGTCCGGTGCGACGGCAGCGATGGGCACAGTGTGGTCTCGCCTTCGCCGAACAGGCACAGCAGCGGCAGCGCGGGCAGCCGGGCAATCTCCGGCGCCGTAGGAACCCCGACGGGCGCCAGGCCGGGAATCCAGTTGGTGACCTGGACTTCGAACGTCGCGTCGTGCGCGAGGCTGATCAACACCACGGCCGCGATGCGCTCGCGCAGGTCGGCGGGCAGGCGATTGACGACGAACGGCATCACGTCGGCTCCAAAGGAGTAGCCGATCAGGATGACCTCGCGCTTGTCCCAGGCGTCGAGATAGTGATGCAGTGTCCGCTGGACATCGGCCGTTACTTCTTCCGGCGTGCGCCGCTTCCAGAAGTACTTCAGGGAATTGAAGCCGGCGACCGGAACGCCGGTCGCGGCGAGGCGCGCGGCCACGTCCTGATCCAGCCCGGCCCAGCCGCCATCGCCGGTCATCAACAGTGCCAGCCGACTCGATGCGCTGCTGCGCGCCGTCGGCGGCACTTCGATGATGGGCAGATCGGCGACCCCCGGGGAGCCGATGCCTTCAGGTTCGGCGCGGCTCGCCATCCGGCGATACGCGGCCTGCAGCGCCGGCACTGAATCGGTGAACGCGGACTGCCCGCCGCTGCACCCGGCAGCGCCGCTGGGACCGACCTCGACCCACGGATCGCGCACGGACTTGAGGCGTTCGAGCTGCAGGGCCCCGGCCGCATCGACCCGGCTGCGCAGTGGGCCATTCCCGCCGCACAGCGCCGGCGCTGGCGGCGGGATCGTCAGGCACCCGCCTACGGCTATGCCGCCGACGAAGGTTCCGTGCGGCGCCTGCGCCATCGTGGCGTAGGCAAGCGCGGCGCCGGGGCCGACCCCGACCAGGTACGGGCGCAGGTACGAGCGCAGGCCGAGCCGCTTCTGCACCGCATGGCTCAGGTTCTCGAAGTCGCCTGCCGGGTAGTCGCACTCGCCGCTACCGCGCGCTCGCAGGGCCGTGCGATAGCGCCGCCCGTCGAGCGCTACGACGAGGGCGCCGAGATCGTTCAAGGCGCGC
>JANPDV010000587.1:0-34287 GCA_031431655.1 Gammaproteobacteria bacterium
GCGCGCGCCGACACGCTCGGCGCGTGGCCTCGGTGAAAGACAGAGCACCCGAGGGCCGGACTGGCTGATGGGTGAACTGAATCCGGCCAGACGGCGGCGCAACCGGCGCGCCGATCTGGCTGGGCGGTGACTGCGAGGCGCCGAGCCAGAGCTCACAGGAACCGATCGTGATACGGGCGTGCGGCGCCAGCACCCCGGACGCGACGACCCGGTCACCGTTGACGCGCGTGCCGTGCCGCGACCCCAGATCCTCGATGCTGGCAGCGCCATCCGCGCGGATGTCAAGCCTGGCGTGGTGGGGGGCGACGTCCGTGCCCTCGAGGCGGACCTCGCAGCCCGCGTCGGTGCCGACACGGTACGATCCGGCGCCAAGGTCGCGCTCGAGGATTCCGCCGGCAGGCTGTCGTACAACTACTCGCATGTCAGCGAACCGCAGGCAGCGACTTGATGATCTCCCGCGCGCGGCGCAGGGCGCGCTCGGGCGGATCCCCATCGGTCAACTGCGGAGCCGACGAATCAACCGGCTCGGCCTTCACGATGCGTGGTGTGAGGAAGATCACCAGTTCCGAGTCATCCGAGCGCCGCGCGCGGGATCCAAACAGCCGCCCTGCAGCGGGCAGGTTGGACAGGCCGGGCAGGCCCGACCCCTCGAAACTGCGTTCGCGGTTGGTGAGCCCGGCAATCACCAGCGTCTCGCCATCGCGCAGATTGATGTCGGCGGCCGAGCGACGCTTCAGCAGACCAGGGACACCAAGCACGCGCTGCGCGTTGTCGATGCGGCTGACCTCGGTCTCGACCCGGGCAAAGATGGCGCCAGACAGATCCGCCACGGGCTTGATATCGAGGATTACACCGTACTCGCGGTACTCGATGTCGGTGGAACCTACGCCATTGACGATGGGCACCGGGATCTCGCCGCCGGCGACGAACCGAGCGCTGCCGCCGCTGCGGCAACTGAGCATGGGCTCCGCCACGATCGTGGCGTCGCCGCGCTGCTCGAGCAGGCGAATACGGGAATCCAGCGTCGTGGCGAGACCGAGGAATCTTGCCGCGGAAGCCACCGGTGTAACCTGCGCCTCCAGCAGACCCTGGGGCAGACCGGTGTCGGGCGGAATCGGCCGGAAGCGATCATTGCTGGCAAAATCCGCGATGATTCCCGCGTTCGGCCCGTTGATGTCCTCGCGCCAGCGGATGCCGAGCTCACGCAGCCGACCGCGCCGGAACTCCACTATGCGCACGTCGACATGCACCATGCGCTCCCAGCCAAGCTTGCCAACGAAGTCCAGTACGACGCCGGGATACAGCGCAGCGACGAAGGCCGCGCGCTCGCGAGCCTGCGCACCGGCTGAGTCGCCCTCGATGACGATGCGACGACCCGAAATGCGCGCGGCAATGCCCGCCATGTTCCCCAGCAGCTCGCGCACCGCCACCAGCGTCGAGTCCAGATCGTTGCTGGAAACGGTGACCAGCACTCGCTGGCGGCTGCCATCGCGCATCCATAACTGCAGCACGGTGGTGCCGGCGGACTGACCGATAAGCACCAGCTGACTGGCGCTGATCGGCGTGGCCGAGACGATCTTGCCGTTACCCACCGCGACACGGCTGGTGCGCACCGCCAGCACGCGACTGTCCCCGACGAACAGGTCGATCTGCCTGGGCGGATCGGCGGCGGGGGCCGAGCCCCACGCGATGTTGCATGCGGCCAGTGCCAGCGTCGCCAGCAGCATGATGCGCAGTGCTTCGAAAGGGAATTGCCGGTTCACAGGTGACATCTCCTACAGTTCGATCTCGGGAACCCAGCGTCGCGCGATTTGCAGGGGATCGACGCCGCCGATCATCAGGTCGACCGGCACCGAACGACTCGGCGCGCGGTTGGCCTGCGAGGCTGCGGACACGGCGCAGCCGCCATGCCCTGCTGTTTGCGCGGCGATGCCAGCGGGCGCAGCGTCGTCGAGACCGCGCAAGGTGGGGATGAGCTCGCCGAGACGCAGAGCGGCCGTGAGTGCCTGGGCCTGCTCTGGCGTCACGTCGAGCGTCATGGTCGAGTACGAATCGTCGTAGCGCACACCCGTCGGCGAGCCCAGCGCCTCGCTGTCCGCGCGGTCGCGCGTGGCCTGCCCGGTGGCGAGCACATGCACCGCATCGAGCAGCGGCCGGACCAGTACGCAACGACCACGCGCATCGTTGCGCTCTTCGGCGAGCATGAGGTCGACGCGATCGCCCGGCCGCACCAGCCCTGCCTGCGAACTGACCTCGTCGACCGGCACCGTGAGCGCGCGGGCACCAGACTCGAGGCGCTGCGCGAGCGAAGGCGTTTGCCGCGGCTCGATGACGCTGCGGCTGATTGGATCGCCGGCACGCAACGGCAGCAACAGGCGTCGACCAATGGCGTCACCCTGCTGCGCTGCCGCCAGGCTGCCGCTGGCGAGGAATCCCGCCGGCATGGGACGCTGCGCGAGATCTGCCGCCGTCAGCAGATGGCCGGCAGCAAGGTCGATGCTTGCAACCAGTGTCGGCCGCATCTGGAAACGCTGTTCGAAGCGCTCGCGCGTTACTGCCGCGCTCTGCGAAAGGAAACGCTGCGACCACCAGAAGGCGGTAAGCCCGGCAACGGCCGCAACGACGAACAGCGTGGCATTGGCCGACCAGCGGAACGGGATCTTCATTTCGATCGAACCTCCTCGTAGTGTGCGAATCAGTCGAATGGACGAATCACTTCGCTGCGCGAACCCGTCGGGGCTTTGTCTGCCGCCGCTCAGATCCAGGCGATCCATTGCAGGAACTGGCTGCCGAACTCGCGCAGCGCGCGCCACAGCTGCATCGCGACCGACTCGCCGGCAGGGCCCGGCAGCACGAGCGCCAGTACCACCGCGGCTGTGATCACCAGCATTTCGGTCATGGCCTGGCCCTGCTGCCTGTGCGCCAGATGACGACACGGCATCGGCCCGGTGCAGGTAGCGCTGCGGCCGCTCACGGCGCGCGTTCCGGCGCGAAGCCCGGTCGGGCCGCAACCAGCTGTAGCGTGATCGCGCTGCCGTAGCGCGAGGGCGTGGCCACGATCGTCAATTCCTGGGCCCCGCGACGCAGCCAGCGGACGCTGCCTTCGGCGGCGACAATCCCCGCTCCAGCTGCGCGACCCGCCCAGCCCGATCGGGCTGCCTGCACCAGGAGTTGCTCCAGGGCACGCTGCGCAGGCAGCTGGGAGGTCAGACTGAACGTCGATTCGCCACTGGGCGCGGCCCATTGCACGGCGCTGATCAGCCGCACCTGCGCCGGCAACGGCAGCGGTGGACGTGGCAGCGATGCGGGCGAGCGCCGCAGGTCCTGGACCGCGATGACCACGGTGTGAGGGCCCGCCTTTTCGCCTCGGAACAGCGTCAGCGTTTCATGGAAAGGGCCGCGCTGACGACCGAACAGCAGGCGCTCGCCGAGGGCGGTGGCGGTGCGGCCCCCAGCAGCCGAGTCGCCAGCCCACTGCGCTGCCAGCGCGGCCTCGAGCGACTCGAATCGACCATGCAACTGCAGGATGCGCAGATCGAGCCGGACCCCGTTGACTGCAACCGAAGACGAGTAACCGGGCGCTGCGGCCTGCAGCGACGATCCACAGGGCGCGAGCAGCGCCGCCAGGACTGCGACGCCGAAGCCACGGCCGCGCGCGCTGGCACGTCGTCGACAATGGACGCGGGAGCTCGTCGGCTGAACTCTGACGCATGGCGCACTCTTCATGGGCAGGGCTCCTGGCGGAGGTCGAATTGGATTCGGTTGCCACCGACCAGGCGATCCGGCGGCACCAGATCCGGCCCTGGACGGCCCGGGCAGAACTGGTCGAACGCCGGCTCGAAAGCGCGGATGGCCCACCGCAGCGGGCGCAACGGCGCCGCCAGCTCGCGCAGTCGTCCGGCTGGCGACAGCGCGTCGATGCGGCGGACGAGCTGCGTCGGGCCGGAGGCAGCCCAGGTATCGACGAGCAGCACCTGGCGCTCCTGGAGCGTCATGAACTCAGTCGCACCGCGACCCGGAAGATCGACGCCGAAGCGCAGCGGCGCGCGCACGACCGCCTCACGCACCGCATCGCGCTGCAGGTCGAACGACCCAGTGCCAGCCACTAGCGCGGGTGTGATCAGATCGAACCCCAGCGCCTCGATGGCCTGCACGCTCTCGGGCGGCGCCGCGCCAGCAACCCGGATGGAAGGGGGCGCCTGCAGGTCGAGCAACGGCTCGCCGTCGGCATGGTCGCGCCACTGGGCCACATCGCCCAGGCCGCGCGCAGCATCAGGCGCTCCGGACGCGGTGAAGCGCCCCGCCGAGCGCGAGAACAATCGCTCGCGCGTTACGGCCTCCGTTCGGGCGGCGGGCTCGATGCCGGCAGTCTCCCAGCTCTCGAACGCGGCGTACCGGGCTGCGTTGATCGTCGTGAACTGCAGATCGTGCCAGCGCGAGATATAGAACACCGCAAGCCAGAGAGGCACCAGCAGCAGGCAGGCCGCCAGCGTTTCAACCAGCGCCTGACCGCCCGCACGCCGCACCGCAGGGCCGGCAATCGCAGGTGCAACAGCAGGCGTTGGGGCGGTACTGCGTGCCGTCATGGCAGCACCTCCAGCCAGGCGGCGGGTACACGATCCGCAGCCGCGGCGAACACGCTTGACGCGCGCTCCGCGGCAACGAGCCGCGCGTGCCAGTAGGGGCTGTAGAGGCTCGGCAGCTCGCGAGCCAGATCCCGGCGCGGCGCAACGCGCGTGAAACGAACCTCGGCGGCCGATTCCGCAAACAAACCGTCGCCCGTGATAGCCGCGCCCGTTTCCTGCTGCCGGCCGCGGGGATCTGGCAGTCGGGCGACCCCGAGGGCGCGTCCTGCCAGCGGCAATGCGTCAGCGGACAGCTGACTGCGCACCACGAGGTGGGGCGGATTGAAGTCGCGCCGTTGGGTAGTCGACAGGTCGCGCAGCGACGGCAGGCCGCGCCAGGTGCGCTGCGGCAACGTTGTCGCCAGCGCCAGGCGCGTCGCGCGCGGATTGACGCGCAGGCTGCCGCCATGTGAAGCGGGTCGCCGATTGAACTGACCGTTCTCGGCGCCAGCCCAGGCCAGCGGCAGCCGCTCACGCACGCCTCCACCGAGCAGGTTGCCGGCGGTGTGCATCGACAACGTGTCGACACCACGCCAGGTCTCGAAGTCGAGCAGCTCCGTGCCGCCGCGCTTCTCGAAGCGCAACAGGCCACCCACCAGCGGCGGGCGAAACGTGTTGCGACGGTTGGTGGTAAAGCCGTCGAGCGAACGCGCCAGGACATCCGCCTGGCGCCAGCGAAAGGCGCCGCCGTACAGCGACGAGAACCGCACCCAGTCCGCGGACCATCGCAGCAACAGCAGCTCACCGCCCTCGGAAAGCCGGAACCGCGCATCGTTGGCGGCGAGCGTGCCGCGGACCACCTCGGGTACGGCTTCGAGGGCCACGGCGTCCATGAGGCGCTGCGCCGCGGCCAGATCGTGATCGACCACGCCGAGCAGCCCCTCGAGACCGGTGAGGCCTGGCTGCAGTGCCTGGTTGAAGGCCGTCCAGAATCGCTCGAGAGCCAGCGTGGCAACATTGAGAATTGGCAGCCAGCGTGTCAGCAGGGCCGTGCCCGGCAGCAGCCGCTCCATGTAGGCCGACCAGGAGCGCAGACTGACCGACTGCGCGATCGCCGCCTCGTTTGCGATGACCGCGCGAGTCATGTAGGACTCGAAGTTGAGAGTGCGCGCTTGCCATGTTGCGGCGCTGAGCGCGGCCGCATCGGTCGCGTTCACCAGCCGCTGCTTCTCGCTGACGACCTGGCCGGAGTCAAACACCCACAGCAGCGCCAGAACCAGCAACGCGAGCAGCGGCAGAAGCAGCAGCAGTGCCTGCCCGCGCTGCCGTCGCCGCGCGCTGGCCGGAGCCCGGCGCGCGGCGCCGCCGCCACCGGCGAAGTGACGAGCGGCTGACGCGGCGTGGCCTTTCACGCCGGCGGCACCCGTCCCGATGACAGCGGCGTCCGCGCCCATGACCTACTTCTCGAAGTCCTTGAGCGTCTTGGTGCTGCCCTCGTCGTTGGCTCGCCCCTGGGCGTCACCGACCAGCCCGCGACCATCGGCGTTGTCCTCGCCGGACAAAGCCACCGCCGCGACCGACGTCTGGCCGCGTACGACGTCGCCGAAAGCGGTGTAGACACCGATCGCGGCGACCGCGATCAGCGCGACGATGATGATGTACTCCGTCATGCCCTGGCCGGCCTGGCGGCGGATTGCATTGCGCTTCATGTCACCCTCCATCCGATTGAAACCGGAACGCTCCGGCGGGTGCATTGCACGCGGTGCGGGCGCAGCCCGCGTGCCGGGAAACTGGCCTGTTCAACCGGAAACGCAGGCAGTCAAGGGACCAAGGGACGAAACCGGTGGGAATCGCCAGTAACTCTCTGCACCGCAGGCGTGGTGAGCGATAATCCCGCGCAAAGCTGGCGCCAACACTGGCCGGCGTGAGGATCCCGATGCGCAACCTGCTGCCCGTACTGACGGCGTCATGCCTCATCACCAGCGTCCAGGCCGATGAAGGCATGTGGACCTACGACAACTTCCCTGCGGCCGC
This sequence comes from Gammaproteobacteria bacterium, assembly GCA_031431655.1. Lineage (GTDB taxonomy): Bacteria > Pseudomonadota > Gammaproteobacteria > Steroidobacterales > Steroidobacteraceae > UBA964. The sequence continues at coordinate 6,600 of JANPDV010000587.1, forward strand.
GGTGCGCGAGAAGCTCGGCGTCGACATCACCACGGCATGGCTCGACCGGGTGCGGCTCAACACCGTGCGCCTCGCCAACTGCACGGCGTCGTTCGTCTCCGGGCGCGGCCTGATCCTCACCAACAATCACTGCATCGAAGCCTGCCTTGCCGAGAACTCGAGCAAGCAGCGCAGCCTGGTGGAGGATGGCTTCCTGGCGCGCAAGGGCGAAGAGGAAATCCGCTGCGCGTCGCAGATCGCAGATGTGCTGGTGGAAATGCAGGACATCACGGCGGAGCTCGCCAAGGTCACCGCCGGTGTGGCGGACGCGGCGGCGAACGAAGCCCGCAAGCGTCGCCAGACCGAGCTGGAACAGGATTGTGAGAAGCGCTCCGGCAAGCGCGGCAAGGCGGCACCGCTGAAGTGCGAGACGGTGACCCTGTACAACGGCGGCCAGTACTTCCTCTACAAGTACCGTCGCTACTCCGATGTGCGCCTGGTGTTTGCACTGGAAACCGCGATCGGCGCATTCGGCGGCGACCCGGACAACTTCCAGTTCCCGCGCTGGTCCCTCGACATGGGCCTGCTGCGTGCCTACGAGAATGGCAAGCCGGTCAGCGTGACGAACCCGCTGCACATCGACTTCAACGGCCCGGCCGCCGGCAGCCCGGTGTTCGTCTCCGGACACCCGGGTTCAACGGATCGCCAGCTCACCATTGCGGAACTCAAGCTGATGCGCGACGTCGATCTGCCGCGCGGTCTGCAGCGCGCCAGCGAACTGCGCGGTCGCTACATCCAGTTCAGCAACGGCGGCGCCGAACAGCGCCGCATTACGCAGGAACCGCTCAACACCCTGGAGAACGGCATCAAGGTGCGTCGCAAGCTCCTGGACGCGTTGCATGAAGACGGGCTCCTGGCACAGAAGCAGGCCGAAGCGGACACGCTGCGCAGTAAGGTCGCCGCGCGGCCGGACCTGGCGGCCGGGTTCGGCGACCCCTGGGGCGACATCGCGAAGGCGACCGAGCAAGCGCGAGCGCTCAACAACGAGATGACGTTCCTCGAGTTTCAGGCGGGCTTCAACAGCCGGCTGCTGCGCCAGGCGCGCACCCTGGTGCGCGCGGCCGAGGAGCGCAAAAAGCCCAACACGGAGCGGCTGCGGGAGTTCACCGACGCGTCGCTGCCGCTTATCGAACAGACGCTGGCGGCGAACGTGCCGGTCTACCCGGAAATGGAGCGGCTGACGCTGGCGTTCGGCCTCGAACGGATGCGCGAGTGGCTGGGCCCTGACCACCCGGTCGTGCGCGATCTGCTGGTCAAGGATTCGCCGAATTCGCTTGCCGAACGCCTGGTGGCCGGCACGACGCTGGCGGATCCCGCAGTACGCGTGGCGCTGTTCAAGGGCGGCGCAGCGGCGGTCGAGAGTTCAACCGACCCCATGATCGTGCTGGCCCGCAGCGTCGACGCGCGCGCGCGCGCGGTGCGCAAGCAGTATGAGGACGAGGTCGAAGCACCGACTCGCACGGCATCGGAGCGTATCGCACGGGCGCGCTTTGCGCTGTTCGGCACGGCGGTGTATCCGGACGCGACCTTCACCCTGCGCCTGAACTACGGCACCGTTCAGGGCTGGAACGAGAACGGCAAGCCCGTCGAGCCGTTCACGCGGCTGGCCGGCGTTTTCAGCCGCGCGACCGATCAGGCGCCGTTCCGCGTTCCCGACAGCTGGACGAAAGTCAGGGACACGCTGGATATGAGCACACCATTCTGCATCTCCACTAATAACGATATCGTCGGCGGCAACTCGGGCAGTCCGCTGCTGAACGCGCGTGGCGACATCGTCGGCCTGTTGTTCGACGGCAACATCCACTCGATCTCCGGCTCGTACTGGTTCGACACGGCGAAGAACCGCTCGATCGCGGTTCACCCCGCCATCATGCGCGAGGCCCTGGGCAAGGTTTACCGCGCGACCGAGGTGCTGAAGGAGCTCGAGGCGCGCTGACTCGTGCCGGACAGTGAGCTAGAACTCGCCGGCAGGCATGCCGAGTGCCGTATCGTCGAGTGAAGCGACCAACGCCAGCTGCGTCAGCGCGCGCGGTAGGTCGTGGCGGTAGAAGAAGCGGCAGGCGCGCAGCTTGCCTGAGTAGAACTCGCGCGCCGCAGCAGTGAGTTCGATGCCGCGCGCCAGCCCTGTGCTCGCCGCATTCGCCTGCGCGAGCCAGCGCCAGGCGACGGCGACAGTGCCGAACGCATCGAGGTACACGGTGGCGTTTGCCAGGCTGCGCTCCAGCTCACCGGCGTTGCCGGCTTCGGTGAGCTTGCGGGTGGTGGCGGCGAGCGTGCGCACCGCCGCGCCCAGCGCACGAGCCTCGGGCGCCAGCGCTTCGCCGAGACGGAATGATGCTGCCGTGGTCTCGTGCACTTCGGCAACGAAATCGCGCAGTGCCTGGCCACCTTCCATGCGCACCTTGCGGCCAAGCAGGTCGAGGCCATGGATCGCCCAGGCGCCTTCATGGATGTGGTTCAGCCGGTTGTCGCGGTACAGGCGCTCTAGCGGAAAATCGCGCGTGTACCCGGCTCCACCCAGCACCTGGATCGCGAGCTTGTTGGACTCGAGGCAGTACTCGGCGGGCCATGACTTGGCAATCGGCGTCAGCAGGTCCAGCAGGCGCGTGCAGCGGGCGCGCCGCGCCTCGTCAGTCGAACAGGCGGCCTCGTCCACGAGTCGCGCGCAGTACAGCGCCACGCCGAGCCCACCTTCCACCCAGGCCTTCTGTGCCAGCAGCATCCGGCGGACATCGGCGTGCTCAATCAGGAGCACTGGCTCGGAACTCGCGTCGCGACTGCCCGGGAGCCGTCCCTGCCGGCGGGTGCGGGCGTAGTCCAACGATCGCAGCAGTCCGTCGTACGCGATTCCGACGGCGCAGAGTCCTACACCGACCCGCGCTTCATTCATCATGTGAAACATGTACCCGAGCCCCTGATGCTCGCGTCCCACCAGCTCGCCGATGCACTCTTCGCGCTCACCGAATGCGAGCGCCGTGTTGACGTGGCCGCGCCAGCCCATCTTGTGGTTGAGGCCGATCCGCGAGACACCATTGGCAACCCAGCCACCGTCGTCGACGGGCCTGCGGCGCGGCACGATGAACAGCGAAATGCCGCGCGCTCCCGGCGGCCCACCCGGCACCTTGGCCAGCACCAGGTGGACGATGTTCTCGCCCATCTCGTGTTCGCCACCCGAGATCCACATCTTCTGGCCCTTGATGCGGTACCGGCCCGCACCGATCGGCTCCGCGCGCGTGCGGATGTCGGCGAGCGACGAACCGGCCTGGATTTCCGACAGGCACATCGTGCCGAATGCCCGCCCGTCCAGCATCAGCGGCAGCCAGCGCGCGCGTTGCGCCTCGCTGCCGAAACGCAGGATCAGGCCGGCTGCACTCTGGGTGAGCATGGCGTAGGAGTGAAACGCGACGTTGGCCGCGGCGAAAACCGCGCCGGCCGCCTGCGTCACGAGAGTCGGCAAGTTCAGCCCGCCGACGGGGACGGGCGCACCCATGCGGAGGAAACCCGCATCCGCGTACGCCGCGAGCGCGGCAGCGGTGGCAGCAGGCAGCACCACGCGACCATCGACCAGATGCGGCTCTTCGACGTCGGCCTGCGCCGCGAACGGGGCAAAATGCGACTCGGCCAGTGCGGCGGCGGAATCGAGCACGGCGTCGATGACCTGCCGTTCATGCTCGCCGAAGCGCGCCGTCTCGAGCAGCCTTTGCAGGTCGAGCACTTCGTACAGCTGGAAATCGAGATCGCGGCGTGGCAACGTCATCGGAGGACTGTAGCCGGATTGCGGGCCATCGGCCCGCACTTGTCGACTCGCCACCTGCCTGCGGCGGTTGCCGCAGGTCCGTGCTCCCCAGCCTTGCAGCAGGACACTATTCAGCATGACCCAGATTGCGACACGTGTGCTCGGAAGATCCGGCATCCAGGTGGTGCCGTTCGCATTAGGCGGCAACGTTTTCGGTTGGACGGCCGACGGCGCGCGCAGCTTCGAGCTGCTGGACGCATTCGTCGAGGCCGGCGGCAGCCTCATCGATACCGCAGACGCGTATTCGCGCTGGGTGCCCGGGCATGCTGGCGGCGAATCCGAGACGCTGATCGGCAACTGGCTGCGGGCGCGCGGCCCGGCAATGCGGGCCCGGGTGGTCATCGCGACCAAGGTGGGGTCCGAAATGGGCCCCGACATGAAGGGGCTGTCGGCCACCTATATCGCAGCCGCGGTGGAGCGCTCGCTGCAACGCCTGCAAACCGACTACATCGATCTGTACCAGGCCCATCGCGACGATCCCGATACACCGCAGGAAGAAATGCTGACGGCGTTCAGCGCCCTGAAGCGCAGCGGCCGTATCCGCGCGGTGGGCGCATCCAACTTCATGGCGGAACGCCTGCGCTCGGCCCTGCGGATCTCGGAGCAGCGCGGCCTCGCGCGCTTCGACACGCTGCAGCCACACTACAACCTGTATGCGCGTGCCGACTTCGAGTCCGGGCTCGGGCCACTGTGCCGGGCCGAAGGTATTGCCGTATTGCCCTACTACGCGCTGGCCTCGGGCTTCCTGACCGGCAAGTACCGCAGCGAAAACGCTGCCGGCGGCAGTCCCAGGGCAGCAGGCGCGATCAAGATGCTCGATCCGCGGGGTCGGCGCATCCTCGCGGCGCTGGATGCCGTGGCGCAGGCACGCGGCGCCACTCCGGCCCAGGTCGCGCTGGCCTGGCTGATCGCCAGGGGCGTGACGGCGCCGATCGCCAGCGCGACCAGCGTAGCGCAGCTTCGGGAGCTGCTGGGCTGCCTGCGCCTGCAGCTCAGCGACGCCGAGGTTGCCAGCCTCGACATCGCCTCGGCGCCCTGACCGCGCCGCGTCCCTCCGCGCCTACGGCGCCTTGGCCGGCGCCGGCTTCTGCTCGAGCGCGTAGCGCTCGATCGACGACAGCGAGGGATCGACCCACTTGTCGGGCGCGTTGAGATACAGCGGGTACTTCTTCTCGATGTAGTCGAGCACCTTGCGCGGGATCACGTCTTCGAGATTGTTGCCGCCGCCCTGGTAGGTCATGTACTGGCAATGGCCGGGTTCCTGGCCCATCAGCATCCATGGCAGCCACGGCGTGATGCGCGACCACGTCCCGTGGAACGGCAGTGCCGTCACCTTGGGGTTCTGGATCGCCTCGAGATCGATGAAGTAGGTGAAGAACTCCGACACCCGCGCCATCGAACCTGCCGACTCGCGGGGCCACTTGTCGGGCTGCAATGCGTTGCGATAGTAAAGATGGATGTGCCGCTCGAGCTTCGCGTAGGAACCCAGCTGTTTCCACGGCAGGATGAACGGGATCTTCGGCCGCACCTCCGCGGCATTCAATCCGCCGTACTGCGGCGGCCCTTCGAAGAACTCCTGGATCTGCTGGTTGAACGGGTCGTTCGCAATCGGCACGACGCGCACGCGCTCGTTGGTGTACGGGTTCAGGTACTCCTCGAGCGGCTCCTCGGATTTCAGGTCGTAGTAGATGCCGACTTCGCGCAGCACCTTGCGATAGCCCGTGCCGCTCTCGTGCGGCAGCAGGCGCGACATGCCGAAGCCGGCCATGCCGACCAGGTCCCTCACGGCTTCGTTGGGCCGCACACCGCTTAGGTAGCCGTTGTACCAGCCGGCCTTCTGCTTGCCGAGTTCGAGGTCGCCTACCAGTCGCGCGTAGGTCAGCATGTTGCCGCGCGCTGTGGACAGGTCGAAATTCGGACCCGACAGGCTCACGCCCTTGGGCTTCTGCTGCGAACGCGACACGGCTGCCGCCTCGGCCGGCCCCGCGAGCGCAGTGCCCGCCAGCGTGCCCAGGCCGCCCAGCAGGATCTGGCGGCGGTCGATATCCGGATGACTCATCTACTGAACTCCCTTCAAGAAACGATGATTGACTGAGGAACCGAAAACCCGTCAGAAACCGAACAGGTCCGCGACCGGCGCTGTCTTCACCAGCAGATATAGCCCGCCTGCCAGCACCAGCAGCGCCAGCAAGGCGATGACGGTGCGCGAACCCTCGATACGCTCGGCGAGCGGCACATCGCCAGCGGGTTTGCGACCGGTGAGCATGGGCACGATGAGGTTTTCACGCTTGACCCACAGGTAGAAGAACGCCGCGAAAACGTGCACCGCGACCGCGGCGAGGATGAAGTCGAACAGCTGCTTGTGGAGAGTCGTCAGCTGCTTGCTCAGTTCGAGCGAGACATAGCCGAACAACGGCCCGGTCTCGAAGATCTCGTCATTGGTGAACAGGCCCAGCACCGCCTGCGCCAGCAGCATGGCGAGCATCGCGATGATCATCAGCGCGCCGAGCGGGTTGTGTCCCGCGAAGCGCACCGGCGCGCCGCTCAGCAAGGAACGTAGGTAGGCCGCCACCGCGCGGGGACCGCGCACGAATGCAGCGAAACGGGCATGCCGGGTACCCAGGACACCCCAGAAGATCCGGGTCATGCATATCAACAGGACCGCATAGCCGCAGTACAGATGCACCCAGAAGGGAATGCCATCCAGCTCCTGCGAGGCCCAGGAGCCGGCTACCGCAAGCACCAGAGCCCAGTGCATGACCCGTACAGGCAGGTCCCAGACCCGCGCCCCCGGTTCCTTCTCAGGCCCGCGCGCCGAAGTCAAGCCACCTGATTCCGCCGCTTCCATGAGAAGATTCTAGTTGATGCGGGCGGTTGTATCCCCCGTCTTGAAATACATCAGGTCTATTCCCGAGAATCCCGCGCCGACCTACGGTTGAAATCCATGCTGCGCACCGATCAACTGACCAGACACTACGGCCCGATCACGGCGGTCGACGCCGTGAGCTTCCAGGTGCAGCCCGGCGAGGTGCTCGGCTTCCTGGGGCCGAATGGCGCGGGCAAGTCCACGACGATGCGGATGATCGCCGGCTTCGTCGCGCCGTCGGCAGGCAGCGCCAGCATCTGTGGGCACGACATCGAAGCGGATCCGGTTGCCGCCAAGCGCTGCCTGGGTTACCTGCCGGAGGGCGCTCCGAGCTATGGCGAGATGTCGGTGAGCGGCTTCCTCGGGTTCATCGCCGACCTGCGTGGCCTGCGCGGCGCCCGACGCCGCGAACGGCTGGACCACGTGTATTCGCGGCTGCAACTCGAGCCGGTCCTGGCGCAGACCGTCGACACCTTGTCCAAGGGCTTCCGACGGCGCGTCGGCCTGGCCCAGGCAATCGTGCATGACCCACCGGTGCTGATCCTCGACGAGCCGACCGACGGCCTCGATCCGAACCAGAAGCACGAAGTACGCAGCCTCATCAACGACATGGCGCGCGAGAAGATCCTAGTCATCTCCACGCACATCCTCGAAGAGGTGGCCGCGGTGTGCACGCGCGCGATCATCATCGCCCACGGGCGCATCGTCGCCGACGAGACCCCGCAGGGCCTTGCGGCCCGCTCACGCTACGCCAATGCCGTCTCGTTCCGGCTGGCGGCCGATGCGGACGCCGCCGCGCTGCAGCGGGACCTGCTGACCGTGCCGGGCGTCAGTGCGGTTGAGTTCGAGGCGCGTGACCGCCGCATGACAGTCCTGCCGCAACCGGGCACACCGGTGCTCGGGCAGTTGCAGAGCCGCGCCGCTGCGGCCGGCGTGGCGCTGCGCGAACTGCAGGTCGAGGCCGGCCGACTCGACGAAGTCTTCCGCACGATCACCGCCTGAGCACGGATACGCAACCACATGGACGTGATGACAGCCCCGACCTGGATCGTGTTCCGCCGCGAACTCGCCAGCTACTTCGCGACGCCCATAGCCTATGTATTCATCCTGATCTTCCTGCTGCTCGGCGCCGGGCTCACGTTCCAGCTGGGCATGCTGTTCGAGCGCGGCCAGGCCGATCTCGCGCCGTTCTTCAATTTTCATCCCTGGTTGTACCTGTTCCTGATCCCGGCGATCTCGATGCGGCTGTGGGCGGAGGAGCGCCGCAACGGCAGCATCGAGTTGTTGATGACCCAGCCGCTCACGCTCTGGCACGCCGTGCTGGGCAAGTTCCTCGCGGCCTGGTGCTTCGCGGGAATCGCGCTGGCACTCACGTTCCCCGTCTGGCTCACGGTCAACTGGCTCGGCAGCCCGGACAACGGCGCCATCGTTACGGCCTACCTCGGCAGCGCGCTGATGGCGGGCGGTTTCCTCGCCATCGGCTCGTGCATGTCTGCACTGACGCGTAACCAGGTGATCGCATTCATCCTGTCCGTGGTCTTCTGCTTCCTGTTCCTGCTGGCGGGATTCCCGCTCGTGCTCGAGGCATTTCGCGGCTGGGCGCCGGCCGCGGTGGTGGAAGCGGTTGCCGCCCTGTCATTCCTGGCGCATTTCGAAGCGCTGTCGAAGGGGGTAATCGACCTGCGGGACGTGCTCTACTTCGTGCTGACCATTGCGTTCTTCCTGGTCGCCACCACCATCGTGCTCGACGTGCGCAAGTCCGAATGAGGCCGGCATCATGAAGCGCAGGACACTTGGTACGGGCGCGCTGCTGGCACTGGCGCTGATCTTCGTCGCCGCGACCCTGCTGTCGAACTGGGGCCTGCGCGGGCTGCGGCTGGATCTGACCGAGAACCGGCTCTACACCACCACAGCGGGTACGCGGAACATCGTTCGCGGGCTCAAGGAGCCCGTGAATCTCCACTTCTATTTTTCCGAGAAATCCGCGGCCTCCTTCCCGGCGCTGCGCACCTATGGGATACGCGTGCGGGAGTTCCTGCGGGAACTGGCGGCCGACTCCAACGGCAAGCTGCGTCTGGCCGTGGTCGACCCGCAGCCGTTCTCGGAGGCCGAAGACCGCGCAGCCGAGTACGGCGTCCGCGCGGTGCCGCTGGGCGCGGGCAGCGGAAGTCTCTACCTTGGCCTGGCGGGCACCAACTCCACCGATGGCCGCGCAGTCATCGACTTCTTCGATCCGGGCAAGGAAACCTTCCTGGAGTACGACGTCGCGAAACTGATCCATCAGCTCGGCGAAACTCGCAAACCGGTTGTCGCGTGGCTGTCGACGCTACCGATGAGCGGGGCGTTCGACCCGGCGAGTGGCCAGCCCGGCGAGCCCTGGCTGGTGTACTCACAGGCGCAGCAGTTGTTCGACGTGCGGCCCGTGGAGCCGGCCGTGACCTCGATCGGCGCCGATGTCGACGTGCTGGTGCTGGTTCACCCCAGGAACCTCAGCCCCGCTACGCTGTTTGCGATCGACCAGTTTGCGCTTCGCGGGGGACGCATCCTGCTGTTCCTCGACCCGGTCGCCGAAGCCGATACCAGTGCCGCGGAGCCTGGCAATCCGCTGGCGGCTGCTGGCGCCGACCGTGCGTCGAGTCTCGAGCCGCTGTTGAAGACCTGGGGCGTGGCTTTCGATCGTGGCAAGGCACTGGGTGACCTCGACTACGGGCTTACCGTCAGCATGCGCCCTGGCGAGCCGCCCACGCGGCACATCGGCATCCTCGGCGTCGACGCGACCGCGCTCGGCAAGCAGGACGTGGTGACCGCCGCACTCACCAGCCTCAACTTTGCTTCGACCGGCTGGGTCGCGCCGGTGGCCGGTGCAGGCACGCGCTTCGAGCCGCTGATCCAGAGCAGTACGCAAGCAGCACCACTGCCCGTCGATCGCTTCCAGATGCTGATGGACCCGGCGACGCTGCGCGACGGCTTCAAGCCCAGCGGTACGCGCTACGCGCTGGCTGCGCGGGTGTCGGGACCCATCAAGAGCGCGTTTCCAGCAGGCCCGCCGGCCGGGACCACCCTGCCCGCCGGCACCGCTGCCCTGACCGCGTCGGCCAAACCGCTGCAGCTGATCGTCGTGGCGGACACCGACCTGCTGTCCGATTTCCTCTGGGTCCGGCAACAGAGCGTGTTCGGGCAGCGGGTCGCGCAGCCCTGGGCCAATAACGGCGACCTGGTTTGGAACTCAATCGACAACCTCTCTGGCAGCGGCGACCTGATCGCAGTTCGCGGGCGAGCCACCTTCACGCGCCCGTTCGATCGCGTCGAAGCGCTGCGCACGACCGCAGAGGATCGATTCCGGGCCAAGGAACAGGAGCTCGAGCAGCAACTCCAGAGCACCGAGCAGAAGCTCGCGCAGCTGCAGAACCAGCGCAGCGATGCCGCCGCGGTCATCCTGAGCAGGGAGCAGGAGGCAGAACTCGAGCGCTTCCAGCAGGACAAGCTGCGGATCCGAAAAGAGCTGCGCGACGTGCGTGCGCAGCTCGACGCCGACATTCGCGCGCTGGGCGACCGGCTGAAGCTGCTGAATATCGTGCTGGCGCCGCTGGTGTTCGCCGGCATCGCGCTGTTGATGGGTTTCTGGCGTCGTCGTCGGCGGGCCGCCATCGCATCGCTGCGTTCCGAGCGCATGCGCGTCGAACGAGAGCCCTCGCCTGCCGCAGTGCCCGATGGGCAGAGCCCGTGAAACCGCGCCTGGTAGGATTGGCACTGCTCGGTGGGGCGTTGGCCACGGTTCTGGCGCTCTGGCTGGCACGCACGGACCACAGCACCACGACTGCGACCGGCGGCGCGCTGGTCCTGGAGGGCCTGAAGGCCCAGGTCAACGCTGTCGACAGCATCCGCGTGTTGCGTGGCGACGGCACGACCACGACCCTGCGTCGGGACGGCAGCGGGTGGAATGTCGTCGAGCGGGGCTATCCCGGTGACACAGGCAAGATCCGCCGATTGCTGCTCGATGCGGCGGCACTCGCTGTCGTCGAGCCCAAGACCTCGGACGCATCCCGTCATGGCGTCCTCGGCGTGGAAGACGTCCGGACTCCGTCCGCGACCGGCACGCAACTCGACATCGCGGCCGGCAAGCGCCAGTGGAGCGTCGTGATCGGCAAGGCCAGCGGGACGCGCGAACTGTACCTGCGGGTGCTGCCGGGCGCGGCCAGTGCGCTCGCCGCACCCCAGCTCGCGCTCGACGCGGCCCCGGCGCGCTGGCTTGACACCGGGTTGATCGACCTGCGCGTCGAGCGCGTGCGACGCGTTGCCGCCCGGCTCGGTACGGCAGCCGAGTACGTCGCCGAGCGAACTGCAGCAACCGAACCCAACCTGACACTCGCGTCGGTGCCGCGCGGTCGACGGCTCGCCGCACCGAACGCGGCAACCGGTCTGGCCGGCGCGCTCGCCGGCCTGCAGCTGGACGACGTCATCGGCAGCGAGCGGGGCGCTGCCGGCGGCACGAGCGCAGCGGCGCAGGCGCCCGCGGCCCAGTTGCGTGTTGCGACATTCGATGGCCTGCTGCTGGACTTGCGCGGCCGTGTGGACGGGTCGCGCCGGTATCTGGCCGTTTCGGCCAGCACCAGCGCCGACGCGGCCGCGACGGTGGCGGCGGAAGCAGCCAGACTCAACGCGCGCGCAAAGGGCCGCGAGTTCGAGATCGCCGAGTACAAGTACGCGGCACTGTTCCGACCGCTGGAGGACCTGCTCGCGCCGGTCAGCGGGTCGTCGCCGTAAGCGCCAGGGCTGCCGCAGCCAGCAGACCCGTCGGCAGCCAGGCGAGCAGCCCGGGGTTCAGATCAAACACCAGCACGCCGTTCTCCAGCAGGCTCTGCAGCAGGAAGAAGCCGACGCCCACCCCAACACCGACCATCGCGCGTGAGCCACCCCCGGCAGACCGCAGCGAGCCGAACACGAACGGCACCGCCAGCATCACCGCGAACACGATCGCGACCAGCCGGGCCACGCGCGACCAGAACGCAAACACCCACGCCCGGTTCTCCAGCCCGTTCTCTTCGAGGTAGCGCATCACGCGCCACAGCGACCGCGCCGGCATCTGCGATGGATTGGCGCTGGCGGCGCCGAGCAATTCGGGGCTGAGCGCGGTGGCGAGCGGATACCTGGCCGCACTGGCGGCGACCACGTTGGCGCCTACAAAACGCGATTCCGCGTACTGATTCAGGTTCCAGATGGCGGCCGGGTTGGCGACGCCAGCAGCCGTCGCGTTGCCGGATGGGGTGGTGACGGGCGCCACGGATGCGGTGGCACTGGTCGCGCGCGCGACCGACGCGAGGCGGAAGTCGTTGCCGATCTCGACGACCAGAACGCCGCCGAACCGCTGCGAGCCGGACTGGCGATCCACATTGACAAGCCGTTGACCGTCGCGCACCCATGCGCCCGCCGGTCCGCTGACCGCGACCTCGGAAGACTTGCTGAACGTCTTCTGCTGCTTGGCATACTGCAGCATCGGCGGCGCCAGCCATTCGCCCAGCAGCGCGCCGAGTGCCGCGAGAATCACCCCCGCGAGGGCTACGGTCCGCGCGATGCGCCAGACCGAGAGTCCCGACACGCGCATGATCGTCAGCTCGCTGCCGCGCATCAGCGCGCCGAGCCCGATCAGTGACCCGATCATCGCCGTGATCGGCAATAGCTGCCACACCTGCTCTGGCAGGTTCAGCAGCACGAAGCCGGCGGCATCCGGCCAGGAATAGCTGCCGACACCAATGTCATCCTGTTGCCCCATGAACAGGAACAGCGCACCCAGCGCCAGGAACACCGCGATGACCACGAGCACGGCGCCGAGCACCGCGCGCAGGAGATACCGGTCGAGGCGCATCACGGGGCGCGGCCCACCGCGGTCGCGCGCGGGTCGAATCGGCTAAGATAGGGGTGCGGGCGCTGCATGCCTGAAGTGTACGGCGCTCGCCCCTCCCAGACCTAGGTACCGACCGGAGCAATGCCCGCATGCAAGTCGACGTTTTCAGCAAGAGCCTCACCACGCTCGCCGTGGACTGCTACGTCGTCGGGGTCCATGAGAACGGCGAGCTCAGCGACGCCGGCCGCGCGCTGGACATCGCCTCCGGGGGCGCACTGACGCGCGTGCTGGCGCAAGGCGACTTCGCAGGGAAGCTTGGCGACGCCCAGCTGCTGCACCACGTGCCCAAGCTGCGCGCATCGCGCGTGCTGCTGGTAGGCCAGGGCGCGCGCGGCAGCGTCACCCGCAAGACCTGGCGCAAGGCAATGCAACACGCCTGCGCGGCCCTGCTGCGCACCAGCGCAAAATCCGCGGCGCTCAGCCTCACACGCCCCGGTTCCCGCGAGCTGGATGACTACACGTGCGCACGCTCGTCAGCCGAAATCGCGCAGCTCGGCCTGTATCGCATCAACGATCTCAAGACCGGCAAGAAGCCAAAGCCCGGCGCGCTCGAGCGGCTGCAGATCGGGCCGTTCCGCCCCAAGGCCCTCGCCGGCGCCCGCCGTGGTGCGGCGCACGGACTGGCGATCGCAACCGGGGCGGCCACCATGCGCGACCTGGCCAACCTGCCAGCCAACGTCTGCACGCCCACGTACCTCGCGGACCGCGCGCGCCAGCTTGCCGACCAATATCCATCGGTGTCGGTGCGCGTGCTCGACGAAGACGAAATCCGCAAGGAAAAGATGGGTTGTTTCCTGTCTGTGACCCGCGGCAGCGCAGAGCCCCCGAAGTTCATCGTCATCGAACATGGCGCGGCGCGCAGCAAGCACAAGCCGGTAGTGCTGGTTGGCAAGGGCATAACATTCGACACCGGCGGCATCTCGCTCAAGGACCCGCCGTCGATGGACGAAATGAAGTTCGACATGTCCGGCGCCGCAGCTGTGCTCGGTGCGCTGCATGTAGCAGCCGAGCTGAAGCTGCCGTTGCACGTGGTGGGTCTGGTCGCCGCCTGCGAGAACATGCCCGGCAGCCGCGCGACCAAGCCGGGCGACATCGTCACCAGCGCGGCCGGCCTCACCGTCGAGATCCTCAACACCGACGCTGAGGGTCGGCTGGTACTCAGCGACGCCTTGCACTATGCGCGGCGCTTCGAGCCGGCCGCGGTGGTCGATGTCGCGACCCTGACCGGCGCTATCGTCGTCGCACTCGGGTCGCATCAGGCAGCCGTGCTGAGCAACGACGATGCGCTCGCCGCGGAACTCGTCGCCTGTGGGCGCAATGCGGATGACCGTCTCTGGCAGATGCCGCTGGCGGAGGAGTATGGCGAGCAGCTGAAGAGCAACTTCGCGGACTTCGCCAATGTGGCGGGCCGTGACGGCGGCGCGCTGACCGCCGCAGCATTCCTCGGCAAGTTCACGACCGGCATGAGCTGGGCGCATCTGGATATCGCCGGCGTGGCCTACCTTTCCGGCGCCAACAAGGCCAGCACCGGTCGCCCGCTCGCGACGCTGGCCGATTTTCTGATCGGCCGCTCGCGACGCTGAGAGCGAACCGTCGCGGTGCGGGTCGACTTCTATGTGCAGCAGGGCGCCGGCGCCGAGGGCCTCGCCCGGCTGGCCTGCCGGCTGCTCGAAAAGGCGTGGATCGCCGGCCAGACTGCCTGCGTTTACGATCCGCACGCCGACTCGCTCGAAACGCTGGACAGGCTGCTGTGGACCTTCAGTGACGGCAGCTTCGTGCCCCATGAGCGCCTCGTCAGCGGAACCGCGGCCGTGCAGGCCCCGCCAGAAGCCCCGATCGTGCTGACGCTCGCGCGCCCTCCCGCGGATCTGCCGCGCGCGCTGCTGCTGAATCGGGCAAGCACGGTGCCGGAGTTCGCCACTGAGTTTGAGCGAGTGATCGAGCTCGTGGATGACGAGCCGGCCCGCCGCGAGGCCGGCCGGGCCCGCTTCCGGGCGTATCGCCAGCTCGGCTGCGAACCGCAGACCCACACCTTGCCAAGCCCCCTCGCCGACTAAGGTTGCACGGCCCGCTATACTGGTCTCTTTGCCGGTCGCATCGGGCGCGCTGACATCCCATGGACAAGAACTACTCGCCTCAGGACATCGAGCGGCGCGTCTATCAGCGTTGGGAAGACAGCGGCGCATTTACGCCCTCCGGCGAGGGTCGTGGCTACTGCATCGTGATCCCGCCGCCAAATGTCACCGGCACGCTGCACATGGGGCACGCGTTCCAGGACACGATCATGGACGCCCTGACGCGCTACCACCGCATGCGCGGCGAACCCACGCTGTGGCAGCCCGGCACCGACCACGCCGGCATCGCGACCCAGATGGTGGTCGAACGCCAGCTCAATGCCGCAGGCACCAGCGGCGCCGAGCTCGGGCGCGAGGCCTTCGTCGAGCGCGTGTGGCAATGGAAGTCAGAGTCTGGCGGCACGATCGCCAACCAGATGCGTCGCCTCGGCGCCTCGGTGGACTGGTCGCGCGACCGGTTCACGATGGACGAGGGGCTGTCGCGCACGGTCACTGAAGTCTTCGTGCGACTGCACGCCGAAGGACTGATCTACCGCGGCAAGCGACTCGTCAACTGGGATCCAGTGCTGCTGACGGCGGTGTCGGACCTCGAAGTGCTCAGCACCGAAGAAGACGGCTCGCTGTGGCACCTGCGCTACCCGCTGGAAGATGGCAGCGGCTTCATGGTGGTGGCGACGACCCGGCCCGAAACCATGCTCGGCGATGCTGCAGTCGCAGTGCATCCCGACGACGAGCGCTATCGCGCCCTGGTCGGCCGCTCGCTGCGGCTGCCGCTGGTGGACCGGTCGATCCCCATCATCGCGGACACGTACGTTGACCCGGCATTCGGCTCGGGCTGCGTGAAGATCACGCCGGCGCACGATTTCAACGACTACGAAGTCGGGCAGCGACACGCGCTGCCGCAGATCAACGTGCTCACGCCCGACGCGCGCATCAACGACGCTGCGCCCGAACGTTTTCGCGGCCTGAATCGCCTGGAGGCGCGCAAGCGCGTCGTCGCCGAGTTCGAGGCGCTTGGACTGCTGGATCGCATCGACAGGCACAAACTCATGGTGCCGCGCGGCGACCGCTCGGGCGCCGTGACCGAGCCGTATCTCACCGACCAGTGGTACGTGCGCATCGAGGCGCTCGCCGGACCCGCGCTGCAGGCGGTCGAGCAGGGCCAGGTGCGTTTCGTGCCGGAGAACTGGTCGAAGACGTACTTCGAGTGGATGCGCAACATCAAGGACTGGTGCATCAGCCGCCAGCTCTGGTGGGGCCACCGGATTCCGGCCTGGTACGACCCGGACGGCCGCGTGTTCGTCGCGCGCAGCGAGGAGGAGGCGCGAAGCGTGCATGGTCTCGCCGCCGACGTCCCGCTGCGGCAGGACGATGACGTGCTCGACACCTGGTTCTCGTCGGCGCTCTGGCCGTTCTCCACGCTGGGCTGGCCGGAGCAGACGCGCGAGCTGCGCCAGTTCTATCCGACCAGCGTGCTGGTGACGGGCTTCGACATCATTTTCTTCTGGGTCGCCCGCATGATCATGATGGGCATCAAGTTCACGGGCGAGGTGCCGTTCCGCGAGGTCTACGTGCACGGCCTGGTGCGGGACTCCGAAGGCCAGAAAATGTCCAAGTCCAAGGGCAACGTCATCGACCCGCTGGACATCATCGACGGCATCGCACTACCCGCCCTGCTCGCCAAGCGCACCACCGGCCTGATGCAGCCGCAGCTGGCGGCCGGCATCGACAAGGCGACGCGCAAGGCCTTCCCCGATGGCATTGCGGCGCATGGCACCGACGCACTGCGCTTCACATTCGCTGCGCTCGCCACCCAGAGCGTCGACATCCGCTTCGATCTCGGACGCGTCGGCGGCTATCGCAATTTCTGCAACAAGCTGTGGAATGCAGCCCGTTTTGCATTGCTGATGCTGGAACGCGAGGACGGCACGCCAATCGATCCGGCGCTGCTTACGGGCGAAGCGCAGCTGTCGCTGCCTGACCGCTGCATCCGCTCGCGGCTCGGGCGCACCCTGGCTGCGGTCGACCAGGCTTTCGCAGAGTATCGCTTCGACTTCGCCGCGACGGCGCTCTATGAATTCACCTGGTATGAGTTCTGCGACTGGCACCTCGAACTGCTGAAGCCGACGCTGCAGTCCGATGACACCAGCGAGGCCGTCAGGCGCGGCGCACGGCGGACCCTGCTGACCACGCTCGAGATGCTGCTGCGCGCGCTGCACCCGATCATGCCGTTCATCACGGAGGAGATCTGGCAGCGGCTGGCAACGCATTGCGGCCACGCGCCTGGCAGCTCCATCATCAATGCTCCCTGGCCGAGCGCGGTGGCGCTGCCGGTGGATGCGGCGGCCGAGGCGGATGTCGAGTGGTTGAAGGCGGCGGTGCTGGCTCTGCGGCAGATACGCGGCGAGCTGAACATCAGCCCGGCGCGCCGCCTGCCCGTGCTCGTGTCGGCCGCAGCCGCGGATGACATGGAGCGCCTCACGACGCACCGGATGTTGCTGCAGCGGCTTGGCGGCATCGAGTCGCTGACTCTGTTGGACGTAACCCAGGCGCCGCCCTCGGCCGTTGCGCTCGCCGGCTCGATGACGTTGCACGTGCCGCTGGCCGGCCTGATCGACGTCAATGCCGAGCTGGACCGCCTCGCCAAGCAGATCGCCCGCAACCAGGCCGAGCTTGCCAAGGCACGTGGCAAGCTCGCTAACCAGAACTTCGTCCGCAATGCGCCCGCCGATGTCGTCGCGCAGGAGCAGGCGCGCATCGCCGGTTTCGAGCGCGCCATCACCGAACTGCACACGCAGCAGCAGCGCGTCCAGGCAGTCGGGCAGGCGTCGCCATGACAGCGCCACTGGATCGGGCGCTCGCAACGCTCGAGCAGGTGATCTTCGGCAAGCCGCAGCAGCTGCGCCTGTGCGTCGCCTGTCTGCTCGCGCGCGGGCACCTGCTGATCGAGGATGTGCCCGGTGTGGGCAAGACCACGCTCGCCCATGCTCTGGCCATCGTGTTCGGCCTGGGCTGGAACCGCGTTCAGTTCACCAGCGACCTGCTGCCGGCCGACATCATCGGCGTCTCGGTCTTCGACCGGGTCACGCAGCAGTTCGAGTTCCGCAAGGGCCCGGTGTTCACGCAGCTGCTGCTGGCCGACGAGGTCAATCGCGCCAGCCCGCGCACGCAGAGTGCATTGCTCGAAGCGATGGAGGAACGCCAGATCAGCATCGACGCCCAGACCTACGTGTTGCCGGAGCCGTTCTTCGTCGTGGCGACCCAGAACCCGAAGGAGCAGCTCGGCACGTTCGCGCTGCCGGAGTCGCAGCTGGACCGTTTCCTGATGCGGGTGATGCTGGGGTATCCGGACGCCGCCCATGAACGCGAACTCCTGCGCAGCGGCGAGCGCCGCGAGCTCCTTGCCCGGACCCAGGCCTGCATCGATGCGGTGCAGCTGCGCGACCTGCAGCACAGGGCAAGACTGGTCCACGTCGCCGAGCCGCTGCTCGACTATCTGCAGCAGTTGCTGGCACGCTCGCGCGAACGCACCGACATCCGCCTCGGGCTCTCGCCCCGCGCGGGCCAGGGCCTGTTGCGGGCGGCGCAGGCCTGGGCGATGCTCGCGGGCCGCCAGGCCGTGCTGCCTGAAGACGTACAGGCCGTGTTCCCGGCCGTCGCCGAGCATCGCCTTGTTCGCAACGAGTTCGCTGGTGACCAGGCTGGCGCGAGTCTCACGCGATCGCTGCTCGAATCGGTGCCCGTGCCGGTGTGAGCGCCTGGCGCGACTTGCGGGCGAGCTGGGCCGCACGCGCCGCACGCTGGGCGCGCACTCGCCAGGGAGAGGACCACGTGCCTCTCGTCCTGCAGCGCCGCCGCCTCTACATCCTGCCGACGCGCAGCGGACTCGGGTTTGCCGTGCTCGTAGTGGGGATGCTCGTTGCCGGACTCAACTATGGCAACAGCCTCGCGCTGCTGGCGGCGTTCGTCCTCGGTGGTTTCGCAATCGTTGCGATGAACGCATGCCACCGTAACCTGCTTGGCCTGGGAATCGACGCGATGCAGGCGAATCCAGCCTTCGCGGGCGACTGCGCGGACCTGTCGCTCGAGCTCTCGAATGGCGGACGTGAGCCACGCTGCGGCCTCGCCGTCAGCGTCGCCGGCGCACGGGCGATGTTGCCCCGGGTCGAATCCTGCGCACGCGGCAGGCTGCATCTTGCCGTGCCGACGCAGAAACGCGGTGTGCTGGCGCTGGATCGTGTCCGGCTTGAATCGGTATTCCCTTTCGGGCTGTTCCGCTGCTGGACGTGGGTGCACGCGCCGCTGGAACTGGTGGTGTTCCCGCGGCCGCTGGGCACCCGCCCGCCGCCGGCGGCACCTGGCGAGAACTCGCGTGGCGCGCCGAGCCGGTCTCTCGGTGGCGACGAGTGGCGCGACCTGCGACCGTTCCGCGCCGGCGACTCACCGCGACAGGTTGCCTGGAAGGCCTACGCGCGTGGCCAGCCGCTGCTGGTCAAGGAGTACGGCGGCGGCGTCCGCGAAGCGCTGCACCTGCGACTCGATGCCGCGGCCGGCGATGAACCGGAGTCGGCGCTCTGCCAGATGTCACGCTGGATTGTCGACGCCGAGGCGCGCGGCGCCCGCTATCGCGTCAGCCTGCCGGCCCAGGAATTCGCCGAGAACCGCGGTGCGCAGCATCAGCGACGTTGTCTCGAAGCGCTGGCGCGCATGCCATGACGGCCGGCGTTTCTCGCTGGGCTTCGATCGACGCCTCGCTGCGCTGGAGCGCGCTGGCGTTCGGCTGCGCGCTGCTGCTGCATGCCGATCGGCTGCCACTGTGGTGCATCGGCGCGGTGCTCGCCCTGGTCGCGTGGCGCCTCGCCAGCGGCACCGGGCGGATCGCCGCGCCGGGCACCTGGATACGCAACGGCATCGCGATCGCATTGCTGCTGGCGGTTGGCGCGTACTTCGGCGGGGTGTCGGGGCTTGCCGCCGGCA
Organism: Gammaproteobacteria bacterium; assembly: GCA_031431655.1. Lineage (GTDB taxonomy): Bacteria > Pseudomonadota > Gammaproteobacteria > Steroidobacterales > Steroidobacteraceae > UBA964. The sequence goes on from JANPDV010000587.1 coordinate 26,255, forward strand.
CGGCCTTGCTGGCTGTCATGGGCGCGCTGAAGCTGCTCGAAACGCACACACCGCGCGATCACATGGTGATGATCGCGGTCACCCTGTTCCTGACCGCGGCGGCCTGCCTTGACCGCCAGGACCTCTGGCGAGTGCCGCTGTATGTAGGTCAAATCTGGCTGACTTGCGCCACCCTGGGCGTGGTCGCGACGCCCGCAGTGCCACTGGCACGACGCGAAGCATTCCGGCTCGCCGGCCGCACGCTGGTGTTTGCGTTGCCGGTGGCGCTGGTCGCGTTCGTGCTGTTCCCGCGCGTCCAGGGGCAGCTATGGGCGCTGCCGGGCGCGGGTTCCGCCATTACCGGCCTGTCGAACGAGATGAGCCCTGGCGCGATCGGCCAGCTCTCCGAGTCCAACGAGCCGGCGTTTCGAGTGCGTTTCGCCGGGACGTCGCCGACTCCGGGTGAACTCTACTGGCGCGGCCCGGTGCTGCACGATTTCGACGGCTACACCTGGCGGCGCGACGAAACACGCCTGCGCCGTGCCCCGCTCGACTACACCGGACCGGCCTACACCTACCGCGTCACGCTGGAGCCACACCAGCAGCGCTGGCTGCTGGCTCTCGACACGCCTTTCGGCAGTCCGCAGCCCGACATCGACTTCACCGCGGACTATCAGTTGCTGGCGGACCGTGCGGTCACGCAGCCCATCAGTTACGAAGCCCGCTCGAGCACCGCGACCCGCGCTCGCGAGCCGCTGGACGCACCGGCGCGCAGCCAGGCACTGCGATTGCCGCCCGGTCGGAACCTGCGCAGCATCGCGCTGGCGCGCGACATGCGATCCCGTGCACCAGACGACGCGCGCTTCGTCGGCGACGTGCTCGGATTGTTTGGCAAGGGTGGCTTCGTCTACAGCCTGACGCCGCCCAAGCTCGACCTCAACTCGGTCGATGACTTCCTGTTCAACACCCGGGTCGGCTTCTGCGGGCACTACGCGTCGGCGTTCGTCACGCTGATGCGGGCCGCTGGCATCCCAGCCCGCATCGTCACGGGCTATCAGGGCGGCGAATGGAACCCGCTGGGCGGCTACCTGATCGTGCGCCAATCCGATGCGCACGCCTGGGCCGAAGTATGGCTGACCGAGCGCGGCGGCTGGAACCGGGTCGACCCGACCGGGATGGTTGCGCCGGACCGCCTGACGCGTGGTTTCCTCGGCGGCCTCGCCGACGCCGGCGCCCGACTGGGCGCTGCGAGCCGCGATCTGGGCTGGGCGCAGCGTGCGCTGCTCGGTTGGGACGCCGTCAACACATGGTGGAAGAACCGGGTGATCGAATTCGACCTCGGCTCGCAGCTGGCAATGCTCGGCAGGCTGGGTTTCGAGGACCCGGGTGTCGAGGTTCTGAGGATCCTGCTGCTGGTCGGCCTGCTGCTGTGGCTGGGCTGGATCGGCCTGCAGTTCTCCCGATCCCGTGCGGCCATGCCGCGCACCGACGCCCTTGGCCAGAGCTACCGCCGGCTGTGCCAGCGCCTGGAACGCGCTGGCGCCCCGCGGCGCGCGGCCCATCAGGGCCCACTCGCGTATCGCGACGCGATCGCGGCATTCGACCCCGCGCTGGGCGCGCAGGTTGCGCCGCTGCTGGAAGCCTACAGTGCGCTGCGGTTCGGTGCTGTCGCGGAGGCGGGCGAGGTCGAGGCATTGCGTCGCGCCGTAGTCCGGTTGCATCCTTTGCGAACCCGACACTGACACCCACGGAGACCGCCATGTCCGAGATCAAGAAGAAATTCGATGCCGCCGCCAAGGCCGTCACCAAGCTGCCCAAGCGCCCGACCAACGACCAGATGCTGGAGCTCTACGCCCTCTACAAGCAGGCAACGGACGGCGATGCCACTGGATCCCGGCCCGGCATGTTCGATCTGACCGGGCGTGCGAAATTCGACGCGTGGACTAAGAAAAAGGGCGTTGCGGCCAACGACGCGATGAAGAGCTACACCGCACTGGTCGCCAGGCTCGAGAAGGCCTGAGCCGGACACTCGCGGAATTGCATGCGTAGCGGCTGGCCATGGAGCGGTTCGCGTCCGTCCGATACACCTGCCCTGCCGGCCGACTGGGCAGAGTCACTGAGCCGCGAGCTGCCGATCATGGCGGCCCTGCCAGCGGTTGAGCGGGCCCGACTGGCGACGCGCGTCGCTGAATTCGTCGCGACCATCCCGTTCGTCGGCTGCGGCGAGCTGCAGGTGTCCGACCGCATGCGGGCCATCATCGCAGCGCAGGCGAGCCTGCTGACTCTCGGCCTGCCACGCCTCGCATACGCCCGCCTTTATGGAGTCATGCTGTATCCGGATCAGTTCGTGGTCGAGGAAAGCGACGAGGACGAGGACACCGGTGTCGTCACCGAAGGCACGAGGGCGCTGTCCGGCCAGACCATCGATACCGACCGCATCGTGCTGTCCTGGCAGGATGTGGAAGACGGCTTGCAGCGCGATGACGGCTACAACGTCGTGGTGCACGAGTTTGCCCACCACCTCGATCACGCCAGTGGCGGTCAGTTCACGCAGGCGCACCCCGCGCTGCTCGCGGGCTACCACGAGCTGTGCAACGCCGTGGATCGCGGCGAGGAGACGCTGATCGATCCGTATGGCGCGGAAGAGCCCGCCGAATTCTTCGCCGTGCTGGCGGAAGCATTCATCGGCATGCCGCGCGAACTGCGGGCACAGCACCCGGATCTCTACGCAGCGATGCAGCGCACGCTGCAGCTCGATCCAGCGGATTGGTCCGCGTGAGCTGGCGCCTGGCGCCTGTTCACGTCAGGGCAGCGGGACCTGGCGCGCCGAGGCCGCCCGGGTCGGCTCCGGCACCAGCGCAAACAATGCTCCGCCCGCGATGAACAGCACGATCAGCGAGGCGATCGCGGCCCTCGAACTGCCGCTCGTCAGGGCCACGACGGCGACCAGTACCGGACCGAGTACCGTCGCGAACTTTCCCATCATGTTGTACAGGCCGAAGTACTGCGCATTGCGACCCGGCGGCACAAGCCGGCCGAAGAACGAGCGCGACAGGCTCTGCACGCCGCCCTGCACCATGCCGATCACCACCGCGAGAGCAAAGAATTCGGCAACGGTATCCAGCCACAGCGCATAGACGGTCGCAGCGCCGTACACGGCGATGCCGATCAGGATGCCACGGCGTGCGCCGATCCGGTCGCCGATCCAGCCGAAGAAAAGGGCGGCCGGAAACGCCACGAACTGCGTCAGCAGCAATGCGGCCAGCAGGCTCGCGGTCGGCAGGCCGAGCGCGCCGCCGAAGTCGACCGCCATCTTGATGATCGTGTTCACGCCGTCGATGTACAGCCAGTATGCCAGCAGGAACAGTGCGACCTCGCGTCGGCGCAGCAGCTCGTGCAGCGTCGCCCACAGTTCGCGCAGCCCGCTGCGCACCGCCTCCGCGGCGCCCGGCCGAGGCACGACCTCGCGCTCATCCACGTTCAGCAGCAGCGGCAGGCTGAAGACGGCCCACCACACAGCCACGCTCACGAACGACCAGCGCACGGCTTCGGCCGCGCTGGCGAGGCCGAACCAGCCTGGCTTCAGCGTCATCAGCACGTTGAACGCGAACAACAGTCCACCGCCCAGGTAGCCGAGCGAGTAGCCGAAAGACGACACTCGATCCAGCTCGGTCTCGGTGGCCACATCCAGCAGCAGCGAGTCGTAGAACACGTTGGCCGCGGCGAAGCCGACCGTACCCGCGCCGAACAGCGCCGCCGCGAACAGCCATTCACCCTGCCCTGCCCACCACAGCGACCCGGTGGCGAGCACGCCGAGCGCGGTCCACAGCAGCAGTGCCCGTTTGCGACGTCCGCTGCGATCCGCAATCGAGCCGATGACCGGTGCCAGCACGGCGACCAGGAACCCGGCGATTCCGTTGGCGAAGCCGAGTCGCGACGTGCTGACGGTCGGATCGACGCCCAGGCTCCAGAAGCGCTGAAAGAATGCCGGAAAGAACCCGGCCATCACGGTGGTCGCGAACGCAGAGTTGGCCCAGTCGTACAGGGCCCACGAGAGCACCGGCTTGCGCCGGAACAGCGTCGCCGCGCTCAGGTGGCCTGCTCGCGGGTGCGCTGGAACTGCACGTCGGGCCAGCGCTCGGCTGTCAGGTCCAGGTTCACACGACTCGGTGCGAGATAGACGAGCGCACCGGAATGATCGACGGCAAGGTGATCGTAGGCACGTGTGCGAAACTCCGCCAGCTTGCGCTGGTCTGCCAGCTGCACCCAGCGCGCGGTGTAGACGTTCACGGGCTCGAACACGCACTGCACGCCGTACTCGTCCTGCAGCCGGAACGCGACCACCTCGAACTGCAGCGGCCCCACGGCGCCCAGGATCTGGTCGTTGTTGCGCAACGGCCGGAACAGCTGGGTGGCTCCCTCCTCGCACAGCTGTGCCAGGCCCTTCGACAGCGCCTTGGCCTTGAGCGGATCCTTGAGCACGGCGCGCCGGAACAACTCGGGCGCGAAATTGGGCACCCCGGTGAAATTCAGCTGCTCGCCTTCGCTGAACGAGTCGCCGATGTTGATGGTGCCGTGGTTGTGCAGGCCGATGATGTCGCCCGCGAAGGCTTCGTCCGCCGTGACGCGGTCCGCCGCCATGAACGTCAGCGCGTCCGCGATCTTGAGGTCCTTGCCCAGGCGCACATGACGCACCCGCATGCCGCGCTGGTAGCGACCCGAGCACAACCGCAGGAACGCAATCCGATCGCGGTGCGCCGGGTCCATGTTGGCCTGGATCTTGAACACGAAGCCGCTCAGCTGCGGCTCGCTGGCCTGCACGACGCGCTGGATCGCGGCGCGGGGCAATGGCGAAGGCGCATGCCTGGTGAAGGCCTTGAGCAGTTCCTCGACTCCGAAATTGGAAATGGCCGAACCGAAGAACACCGGGGTCTGCCGGCCGGCGCGGTACGACGCGAGATCGAACCCCGGCGTGCCACCGCGCACCAGTTCGACCTCGTCGTCGAATGCGCGCGCGCGATCGCCCAGCAGCTCACGACCCTCCGGGCTGTGCAGCCCGTCGATCACCACGTTCTCGCCGACACGCCCGCGCTCGCCCGCGTTGTAGACGTAGATCCGGTCTTCCAGCAGGTGGTAGATGCCCCGCAGGTCGCGACCCATGCCGATCGGCCAGGTGACCGGCGCGGTCGAGATGCCCAGCACTTTCTCGATTTCGTCGAGCAGTTCGATCGGCGCGCGTCCCTCGCGGTCGAGCTTGTTGATGAACGTCATGATCGGCGTGTCGCGCAGGCGGCAAACTTCCATCAGCTTGATGGTGCGCTCTTCGACGCCCTTGGCGCAGTCGATCACCATCAGCGCGGCATCCACGGCCGTCAGCGTGCGGTAGGTGTCCTCGGAGAAGTCCTCGTGGCCGGGGGTGTCGAGCAGGTTCACGATGCAGCCCGCATAGGGAAACTGCATCACGGAAGACGTGATAGAGATGCCACGCTGCTGTTCCAGCCGCATCCAGTCGGAGGTGGCGTGGCGGGTCGCCTTGCGTCCCTTGACGGTGCCGGCGAGCTGGATCGCTCCGCCGAAGAGCAGCAGCTTCTCGGTCAGCGTGGTCTTGCCGGCATCCGGATGCGAAACGATCGCAAAGGTGCGACGCCGAGCGATCTCCTGCTCGAGTTCGGTCATGGCGATGGTGCTCAGCGCGGCCGCAGGGGCAGGCGCAGCACGGCTGCATCTTCGCGTCCGCTGCTCGCCTGGTAGTAGCCGCGCCGCACACCGATCTGCTCGAAACCCATCGTGCGGTAGAGACGAATCGCCGCGATGTTGCTCGGGCGCACTTCCAGGAACGCGTCGGTCATGCCAGCGCTGCGGCCGCGCTCCAGCAGATGACGCAGCAGACGCTCGCCGACGCCGCGACAGCGGAAATCGGGATCGACACAGACATTGAGGATGTGGGCCTCGCCGGCACCGAGGCTCATGATGCCGTGCCCCATCACCAGGCCACCGACGAGGACAGCACGGCACACGTAGCCCACCCGCAGGCAGTCCCGGAAAATGCCTTCACTCCATGGAAACGCGTACGAGCGTTTTTCCACCGCGACGACGGCGTCGATATCGGCCTCGGTCAGGGCGCGAATCTCGAGTTCAGGAATCGGCAGCGGGCGTTCAGCGGCGGTGGCCATCGGGACTCAGAGTGTCAGGCTGCTCGGTCGCGGTCAGGTACGCAGCGATGCAGACGGGTTCAAGGTGCGCCGCGCGAGCTTCAGGTCTTCCCAGGCCCGGCTCTTCTCGGCCGGACTGCGCAGCAGGTAGGCTGGATGATACGTCACCACCAGTGGCGTGTTGAGCGGTCCGAAGCTGTGGACACGGCCGCGCAAGCGCGCCAGCGCCATGTCGGTCGCGAGCAGGTTCTGCGCCGCGATCCGCCCTACCACGAGGATCAGCCCGGGACCCAGCAAGGCGATCTGGCGCATCAGGTACGTCATGCAGCTGGCCGCTTCTTCCGGCTTCGGATCGCGGTTGCCGGGCGGGCGACACTTCAGCAGGTTGGCTATGAAGACGTCGCCACGACTCAGGCCGACCGAACGCAGCATCTGGTCCAGCAGTTTGCCGGCCCGGCCCACAAATGGCTCGCCCTGGCGGTCTTCCTCGGCACCGGGCGCCTCGCCGATCACCAGCCAGCGTGCGGTTTCACTGCCGACGCCGAACACCGTTTGCGTCCGTTGCTCGTGCAGGCCGCAGCGCGTGCAGGCAGCGACCTCAGCACGCAGTGGACCCCAGCCCGGTTGTGGCTCGGAATCCGCGATCGGCGTCGCGACCGGGACCTTACGCGGCACCCATTGCGTGAGCCCCAGCGCACGCAGATAGGCGCCACGGCGGGCGGAGTCTGCGAGGGTCATTCGGGGCCAGGTTGCCGGCCCGCGTCACTGCCGGAGGCGGCCTCTGCGGGGGGCGCCGCGGACGGGCGACTGCCGCGGCGCAGTTTCCGGAACAACCACAGGACGGGCGCTGAAAGGGCGAAAGTGGCGAACATCGACAGCAGCATCGTCGGCGGCTCAGCCACGATCAAGGCAAGGAACAGCGGCACGATCAGCACGAAGTAGACCAGCTTGATCCGGCGGTCGAGGTCGACCTGCTTCAGGCTCGGATAGGGGAAGTTCGAGATCATGAGCCCGCCCGCCAGTGCGGTAATGGCAAACGTGACGACCAGGCCCGTGAGGCCCGGTTCGCGCCACTCGCTCGAGAACCAGACGAAGGCCGAGACGACCGCAGCTGCCGAAGGGCTTGGCAGGCCTTCGAAGAAGCGCTTGTCCGCCGTCGCCGCGCGCGCGTTGAATCGTGCCAGGCGCAACGCGGCGCACACCGCATAGATAAAGGCCGCAATCCAGCCGAAGCGGCCCCATGCATTGCCGTACTCCGTGATGCGGACCACGCCCCACTGGTAGACCACGACCGCCGGCGCAAGACCGAACGCCACCATGTCGGCCAGGCTGTCGTACTCCTTGCCGAAGGTGCTTTCAGTGCGCGTCCAGCGCGCAACCCGGCCATCCAGACCGTCGAAGATCATCGCGAAGTAGACCGCCGCTCCGGCGCGGGCGAAGTCGCCATTGATGGCGGCGACAATGGCGTAGAAGCCGCAGGCCAGGCAGCCGGTGGTCAGCAGCTGAGGCAGCAGGTAGACCCCGCGCCTTGGCGGTGCAGTTGGGACTTCGGGCGTCATTGGCCCGCGGATCATAGGCTTGGCTGGCCCGGCGGAACAACGCCCGCCGCATCCTGCGCCGCGCTGCGTGTACCATGCCCGGTTTGTCACGGACCCGAGTACGCATGCGCTGGTCGACCTATCCCATCCTTACCTCGCGCGAAACCCCGGCCGACGCCGAGGTCGTGAGCCACCAATTGATGCTGCGGGCGGGGCTGATCCGCAGGCTGGCGGCCGGCATCTACACCTGGACGCCGCTGGGGCTGCGCAGCCTTCGCAAGGTCGAGCGGATCATCCGCGAGGAAATGGACCGTGCCGGAGCCTTCGAGGTGCTGATGCCGGCGGTGCAGCCTGGCGAGCTCTG
>JANPDV010000588.1:0-4035 GCA_031431655.1 Gammaproteobacteria bacterium
CATTGGCGGCGGAGATGCCGGCGTTCTGCACCACGAACATCAGGCCGACCGCGGCGCCGAAACGCTCGGGCGCGACCAGGCGACTGGCGAGCGGCCACATCACGGCGGGCAACAGCGAATAGCTGATCCCGATCAGCACGAACACGGCCCAGGCCGTGCCGCGGCCGACGCTGCTGCCTTCGGTCATGTCGATCTCCCGAAGGCGCGGCGCCTGCCGCGCACGGAACGGTGGGGCTCAGGGCTTCGCGGGCGCCGGCTTCTGGTCGCGCGCGTAGACCTCGAGGCTCGAGAGGTTCGCCTTCGACCAGGAGTCCTGGGTGGGTGGCTCGAGCATCTGCGGGTGGGTCTTCTTCATGTAGGCGAGGATGTGCGGCTTGAAGCCGTCCAGCGCGTCGAAGCCCTGCATCGTGGTCTCGTACCAGCAGTGGCCCGGGGCCTGACCCATCAGCATCCACGGCAGCCACGGCGTCGAGCGCGACCAGGTGCCGGTGTAGACCAGCGAGGTCTGCTTCGCGTCCTGCACGTCCTTGAGCGGCACGATGTAGGCGAACACCTCCGTGACCTGGTTGAACTTGCCGGAGCTCTCGCGCGGCCACTTGTCGGGCTGCAGCGCCGAGGGGTAGTAGAGGTTCACGTAGCGCGTCGCGCCGATCAGGCCGGCGCCGACCTCGCGCCACGGCAGCACGACGGGCTTGCGCTCCGGCGCCGCCGCCTTGTTGAGGCCGCCGTAGGACGGCGGCGCGCGCTCGAACTCCTCGAAGGTCTCGTTCCACGGGTCGTTGACGACGTCGACCACCTTGACGCGTTCGTTGGTGTACGGGTTCTGGAATTCGCCGAGCACTTCACCGCTCTTGAGGTCGGTGTAGAGCACGGTCTCGCGATGCAGCACGCGGTAGCTGCCGTCGGCCTGCTTCCACGCGCGCGCGGCGGAGACCACCTCGGCGCCGAACAGGTCGCGGATCGCCTCGCCGGGACGCACGCCGAACACGGTACCGCTGGCGCTGCCGTACTTGACCTTGCCCTCGTCGAAGTTCGAGTTCATCCGCGCGAGGGTCAGCATGTTGCCCTTGCCGGTGGTCAGGTCGAGGTAGGGGCCGCGCAGGGTCGGCGTCGCCGCGGCGCTGGCCGTGGTGGACTGGAGGGCGCCGGCGCCGAGCGCGAGCGAGCCCGTCATCACGAAGTGTCTGCGATCCATGGTCGTCTCCCGGTCACTGAAAGCGTGGGCGAGACTGGGCCGCGGCGGGCCCGGCCGTCAACTTCGGTGGGTGGGCAGGATTACTTCGCGTGCGGGTAGCGGTCGATCCACGGGATCGGCGCCAGGGTCGGGCGCGCCTCGCCGGGCGCGAGCAGCACCCAGCCGAGCTGGCGCGCGGTGTCGATCGTGTCGCCGTCGGCGGCGTAGGTCTCGTAGACCTTGCCGTTGCGGAAGCGGTAGGTGTCGGTCCAGGTGACTAGGGTCACGCGGTGGGTCGGCGGCTTGCCGAGGAACGGTCCGTCGTTGATCGCGACGACGGTCTGGCGAGCGACGACGATGCCGTCGCCGCAGAGCACGACGTCGTTGAAGATGTGGCGCCTCGGGAATGCGGCCTGCACGCTTCCGACGAAGTTCGCGAGCAGTTGCGGCCCGCGCGGCGCACCCGCCGTCAGGATCGGCAGGCTGAAGTCGGCGTCGACCCAGCGCTCGATCTGCGCGACGTTGCGGCCCAGCCAGAGGTTGTTGAAGAGCTCGTAGTAGCTCGCGAGCAGTGTCTCGTCGCCGTCGCAGCGCAGCAGCGTCGGATGACCGAGGTTGCCGGAGGCGGGCGGCTGCGTATCGGGCACGTTCGGCAGCCTCGAGCGCAGCGGCGGCGAGGGCGGCAGCGGCGTGCCGGCGGGCAGGTCGTCGGGCCACGCGAGCGTCCAGCCGGCCGCGCGGCTCGCGAGCTTGAACGGGTTCTCGCCCCACTGCGCGAGCAGCCGGCCGTCCCTGAAGCGATAGGTCTCGGTATGCCAGGCCTGCAGCGGCTTGCCGCTCGCGGCGCGGCCGAGGAACGGCCCGGTGTTCCTGCCGGTCAGCTCCTGCCTGGTCATCAGCAGGTCGCCCGCGCAGAGCACGAAGACCGTCGTCACCTCGAGATCGGGGAAGGCGGTGCGCAGGTCCTCGGCCAGGCGGCGCATCGGCGCGGCACCGGGCGGCAGGCCCTCGGGCGCGTCGTGCCAGGTGAAGTCCGCGGCAAAGAACGTGTCGGTGCGATCGAGCGCGCCGGCGTTCAATACCTGATCGGCGAACTCGAGATAGCGCTGCAGGTTCGCCTGTTCCCCGGGCGTTTCGCAATGCGACTCGAGCGCGGCGCCGACGCCGGGCGTGGAGGCCAGCAGGGCGAGAGCGGCCAGCGCGGCGGCCAGGGTGGTCCGGGGCGGAACGGCAGGCAGGCGGCGGGAAGTCGTTATGGGGTCACGTCTCCGAGCAGGGCGCGCTTGAGGTATTCAGGCGCGACGAGGTGACAGTACCGTGTCCCCTTGAAGCGTGGCTCTTGTTTCGCGAGCCTTGGGTCGAGCCAGTCGTTCTTCAGGCCCTTGGACTTCACGTGCAGCGCGCCGTCGGGCGCCATTTCAAGCACGGCAAAGGGCTCGACCCAGACCTGGCCGCTGTGGGTGACGAGGTCGGGGTCGAACACGACGCGGCGACCGGCATCGAACCTCAACCGCCCGCGCTCTGCGCGCGTCAGCGAATTCAGCACCGCCTGCAGCGTCAGCGCGTTGACCGCGGCGCAGCTGGTGTCGTCGCCGACCTGGTCGGCGCCGTACTCGACGCGGATATGGTCGGCGGTCTTCATCTTGCAGGAGATCATCCGCGGCTGGCTGCGCGCGGCATCCTCGAACCAGACGTACTGGCGGGTCGCCAGCGGCCGAGGAGCGGGCTTGGAGTCCAGGAACGCCTGGTAGTCGGTGTAGACGCTGTTGACCGTGGTCACTTTCGAGCCGGTGATGTGGGCCTGGGCGGCGATGCAGAACTGGTCGTTGGTGACGGGCCGCACCGCGGGCGGCGCCTGCGCGGCGCCCGGCGTGGCGCAGCCGGCGAGCAGCAGCAGCCCAGACGCAGCGGTGGCGGTGACCCGAAACAGGGCCCGCCGGGAGGCGAGTCGACGGCGGGCGATGCTCAGGCGTCGAATCTGGCCACTCGCCCCGTGGCGGTCATCTGCGAGGTACTCGCGAAGGCGTTTCGTCATTGGTTTTTCCAGGGGCGGATGCGTGCAGTGCCGTCCCGTTGCCAGCGCCGGTAGATCCGGGATGCCAACGTGGCTCAAAGGGTCAGCGGCCCGCCCCGCGCAGGGTGGCTGGGGAACCGGGCAGATCGTGGCGGTAGCGGGCCGCGGTCGTCAATGCCGCGACGGTCGCGATGCGGGCCGCGAGATCGAAGGCCGCAGTTGGGATCGGCGTGGCCCAGTCGGGCATCGACTGCAGCGAGGTGTGATCGACCACCCTACGTCCTGCATGTGCAGCAGCAGCACGCGCTACGGTCGCTGTGCCGCCTTGGGATCGGCAGTCGTCGGGTGCGTCGTGCCAGGTGAACCCGGGCGCGTAGAACGCGTCGGCGCGATCGGGCGCCGCGGCGTTCAGCACCTGGTCGGCGGCGGATAGTACTTTCAAACGCCCTGCTTACCACCGCGGCTCACGGTGACGGACGGCGCCACGGAGCGGCCTTGCCAAGTCCGGATCGGCCCTGCAGCCCACCTCGATCGGACCTGCTCCACAACAGACGCAACCCGGCCCGCCTCGCGACCGCGATGGCGGCGCCAGGCCTCCTCTGAATCCGTTTGCCGACGCGGCCACTGCGCGGCGGCCGCTACAGCAACGTCCGCTGCTGCGGCCGCGGCGGCGTCGGCGGCTGGGCCGGATCCGCGGCCGCGTACTGCGCTGCGCCGTGGCCACGATGCGCCGGCGTCACCGCCGCGCGCAGCTTGCTGTGTGGGGCGAACACGCCGTGACAATTCGGCAGCACTGCCGATTTGCACAGCCGCAGGCTGCCCCGAAGGGGAGCGGCACAAGGGATGT
>JANPDV010000589.1:0-5044 GCA_031431655.1 Gammaproteobacteria bacterium
GCAGACCGAGGCCGCGCGCCCGCTCGGCTACCGCCTGCCGTACGCGACGGAGGCTCTCGACAGCGGTGCCCTGCGCCGCGCGCTGCCGGCTGCCGCCGTCGCGCTCGTCGGTCGTCTTGATGTCGCGTGGTCCCTGCCGTCGACGAACACGGCGCTGCTCGAGCGATCCGCGCCAGCCGCCGGTCGGTGCGATGTGCTGCTGGTCGAGCACCAGAGCGGTGGTCGTGGCCGTCGTGGCCGCGCCTGGCTGGCGCCGCTGGGCGGCAGCCTGTGCTTCTCGGTCGCGCTGCAGTTCCCCGAGCCGCCGGCAGGACTGAGTGCCCTGCCGCTGTGCGTGGGCGTGTCGGTGCTGGAGTCGCTGCAGCGCGCTGGCGCGACGGGCCTGGCGCTGAAGTGGCCGAATGATCTGGTGGCCGGGGATAGTGCGGCCAAGCTGGGTGGCATCCTCACCGAGCTGCGCGCCGAGGCCGGCGGCCCAGCGCAGGTGGTGATCGGTGTCGGGTTGAATCTGCGGCTGCCGGTGGTCGCGCGTCGCGCCATCGAGCGCCTGGGCAATGCGCCCGGCGACCTGGCGAGCGTCGGACTCGGCGTGGGCCGGCGCAATGCGCTGGCCGCCGCAGTCATCGGTGCACTGCTGCTCGACCTGCAGCGCTTCGCCGCACAGGGGCCCGCGGACTTCCTCGCGCGCTGGCGCCGGCATGATGCGCTGCGCGACGCGCGCGTCGTCGTGGCCGCGGCCGGCCATGAGCGCAGCGGCATTGCGCGCGGCGTTGATGCGGATGGGGCGCTGCTGCTCGAGGACGCGACCGGCGCACGCGCGTCCGTGCTCGCCGGCGAAGTGAGCCTGCGGCGCGAATCGCGCGGCCCATCATGACGACGCTGCTGGTCGACATCGGCAACACCCGAATCAAGTGGGCGCTGCTGCGTCGCGGATCGCGAACCGCCCCGGCCGCTGGCGGCCGCCTGGGGCGCATGCATGGCGCAGAGCACGCCGGCTGGCGCGCCGCGCAGTTCGGCCAGTATGTGCTGACGGCCGCGCCGCGACCTGAGCGCGTGGTGGCGGTCAGCGTGGCCCCCGAGTCCGTCTGGCGCGCGTTCGCGCAGGCCTGCCGGCTCACCTGGCAGCTGCAGCCGGAGCGGATCGCGTCCGAGCGACGGCGCGCCGGTGTGGTCAACGGCTATCGCCAGCCGTGGCGACTCGGCGCGGATCGCTGGGTGGCGTTGCTCGGTGCGCGCGCCCTGCTCGGGGCCGGCCGCGCCGTTTGCGTCATCGACGCCGGGACCGCGCTGACACTCGATCTGCTGGACGGACGCGGGCATCATCTCGGCGGTGCCATTGTCCCGGGTCCCGAACTGATGGTCGCGAGTCTGCTGGACGGCACCGGCGGAATCCGCCGCCGCGCCGGCGCAACGCCCGATGACGCGCTGCGGGCACGCTTCCGGCGAGCGAGTCGCGCCGGTGCCATTTTCGCGCGTGATACCCAGGCCGGCCTGGCGGCCGGGGCGGTGTACGCCGCGGCCGGCGCAGTGCAGGCAATGCTGGCGCAGGCGAGCGCCCGGCTCGGACAGCCGCCGGCCCTGTTGCTCACCGGCGGCGCCGCAGGCAGCCTTGCGTCATTGGTGCGGACCGCGGCAGGCCGCCGCGGGCGCGTGGTGCCCGACCTCGTGTTGCGGGGTCTCGCCGCCGCAAGCGCCAAGGAATGGGGCTCAACTTGATACGTCTGCTGGTTCTGTCGCTGCTGCTTGCCAACGCGCTGTATTTTGCGTGGTCGCAGTGGCTGGCGCCACCGGTCGTCTCGGACCGTGTCGAGTCGGACACCGGGGCAGCACTGCCGCGGATCCAGCTGTTGAGCGAATTGCCGCAACCCACGCCGCCGCCGGCCCCGGCGACTGACGCGCCCTCGACGCCGGACGCGAGTGTCGACGCGGCGCTGTCCGCCGCCAGTGGCGCCGCGGCCCCCGCGGCGGCCGCAACCTTCGCACCGCTCGGCGGCACTGCCGCCGCGCCGAGCCCGGCCGGCACCGGGGTCGCCGGCACGACTGCCTCCCGCTGCCTCACGATCGGCCCGTTTGACAGCGAGAGTCGCTATGACACGGCCGCGCGCCGCATCGCCGACAGCCGTTACGCCGCCAGCCAAAGGCGCGTCGCGGCCGAGGTGCCGGACGGGTACATGGTGATGATCCGGGGCATTGCGAACCGAGCCGCGCAGCAGCGCGTTCAGCGCCGGCTGCGGCAGGCTGGGATCGCCGATGCCTATCCGCTGCCCGCACTGCCGGACGGTCTCGCCGTGTCAGCGGGCCTGTTCTCGGAGCGGGACCGCGCCGACCGACGTGCCGCCGAGATTCGCAAGCAGGGATTCAGGCCGGAGGTGAACGCGCGGCGTCGCCCGGGCGAGGTCTACTGGCTCGATCTGCGGCCCACCGCTGTGGTCGCAGCCACGGCGGCATCGGCGCTCGAGGCGGAAATCGCATTGCGCCAGCGCTTCGCCGCCCTCAGCGAATCCGACGACGCCCTCGGTTTCCGGGAACGACCGCTGCAGCCCTGCCCATAACCGTTCGCTACAATGCGAGCGTCAGTTCGCGGCGCCGGGTTAGCACAGGGGTAGTGCAGCGGTTTTGTAAACCGTTGGTCGGGGGTTCAAATCCCTCACCCGGCACCATTTCTCAACGGGGTCCTTGCCGGTCACATAGGTAACGGATTATTCCCAGGACCCCGGTAGCGCTTTGTCAGTCGGTTAGCGTCAATCCGCAGCGCAGGCGCAGGTAGTCGAGCCCGGCGGCAACGAGCCCCGCGGCGCGGCGAGCGCCGCGCCCCGGGTGCCACAGGCCCTGGCAAGGTCAACCTGGCGTCACCTCGCGCCCGACAACGCGCGCCATGCCCCGTCGAGGGGTGTTGCGGCTCAGAATGGCGATGGGCACGCGAAGCAAGAAGGTTGCCATGCGGATCACGGAAGTACGCCTCGCGCAGGCCGATGCGGCGCTCGAGGCGGCGGCGCAGGTCGTCGCGATGGTGCTCGGGTTTGCCCGCGTCGCCGCAACGACGCCGGGCGGCGGGTCCGCAGACGTCGCCGCGTCGGCGGTCGGGACCGCCGCGGAACCTGGCCGCCTCGTCGAGCTGCGCTGGACTGGCGCGGGCGCGGTGAGCGCAACGGAGGCCGGCACGATCCTCACCGTGGCGCGCGGCGGGCCGGTCGCGCCGCCCGCGGAGATTCGCCGGCGCGTCGAGACCTATCTCGCGGCGCAGAACGTCTGCGCGCTCGGCACCGGGCCGACCGGCACGTTCCGCTGCATCCCGATCGAGTACGACTGGCTCGACGGGCGGCTCGTGTTCCTGACCGAGGGCGGTGGCAAAATCGCGCGCATGATCGACAACCTGCGCGTGAGCATCGCCGTGGCTGGGCGGTTCGAGGGCTGGAGCCGCCTTTCGGGCCTGCAGGCGGCAGGTCCTGTCGCTTCGCTCTACCGACCCCGCCCGGTCCTCTGGTCGATGACTTCCTTGTAATAGGCGTAGCCGGTGCTGGTGTTGTCCGCCTCCGAGAATTCGGTGGGCGCGACGAAAGCCCCGGGGTAACGCGCGTTCACGTAATCGACCAAGTCCCGTCGTGGCAGCTGTTCCACGCCCGCAAGTTTGGCGACGCGGAAATCCCAGACGAGCCAGCCGGGGACGTTGTCCATCTCCATCCACGGCAGGAAGTTCGTAAACCTATTGACCCCGCCGACGGTTGGCACGGCCGACAGCGATGGGTCCTGCAGGTCCGAGAGCTTCGCGAGGAAGAACATCGTCTCGGCCGACTCGTACTGGGCATCCTGCGCGTGGAGCGGGTACTGGCGGGGCTGGAGTTCCGACGGGCGGTTACTGAAGAACCCCCTGCGGAAGAACACTTCGTTGCCGTTCACCGCCGCGGAAATCTGCAGCGTCTTGCTGACGTCCGCGACGCGATAGCGGCGCGAGAAGGTCGTGTACAGCTCGATCGGCTCGACGTGGCGGTCGATGACCGGGTTGTACCAGGACTGGATGATGCGGCCGGTTACCGGATCGCGATACACGACGACCTCGCGGTGATAGCGGATCGAGCCATCCTCCGTCTCGACGTAGCGGCGCGTCGCGAACTGCTCGGTGTCGATCAGCTTTCGATCGGGGTAGCCGCTGTCGAACGAGAACAGCGAGCCGTAGCCGTAGGCGATGTGCTGCTTGCCGGAGGCGTCTCCCTCGGTGCGGACGTAGGCGCGCAGCAACTGGGCCGGATCGGCGAAATCCACGGCCTGTTTCTTCACGGCTGCGCCCGTCCCGCAGCGTCGTCGATCGCCTTCCTGAAGCTGCTCCAGCCGGTGTCGTTCGGCTGGCTCGCGTCCAGCGGCGCCGGCGGTGGCCGCGGCCATCAGGCGCAGGGCGCCGTGTCGCCCGATCTCGTTGCTGTCCACGCTCAGCCGCCCTTCTTGCGGCCGGGCTGGATCAGGTTGACCAGCACGCCGTCGCGGTCGCGGAACAGCATTTCCAGTGCCTGGACCTGCATGTCGTCACGGGGAAACAGCACCATCGGCATCGCAATGATCGGATACCCCGCCGCCTTGACCCTGGCGGCGATACCCTGGATGTCCGAGGTATTGAACACCAGCGCAACATCGCCGACGTTCGACCGCTTGCTGGCAGAAGCCGCCGGCGCAGGGGAAGTGTCGCCGCCGACCAGCTGAAACAACCCGACGTTGCCATAGACCACGTCACCCGACTGGAGGATCTTGACCCGGGTGGTCGCGCCTCGGGTCCCGAGCACGGTGTTGAATCGCTCGTCGGGAAACTCCCGGTCGGTGCGCACGCGCAAGCCAAGAATGTCACGGTACAGCTTCAGCGATTCCTGCTGATCGCGGACGAAGATCGTGGCCCGCGCCATCGGCGACAAGCGGAATCCGGGCGGCACCGGGTTGTCGGGCGGCGCCTGCGCCGCCGCCGTCATCGAAACGCCCAGCGCCAGCATCGCCAGGATCGACATCGCGGTTGAGTGCATGAGACTTCCCCTTGAGGCCGTCCCGATGTTCCGTGGCGGCC
>JANPDV010000590.1:0-16698 GCA_031431655.1 Gammaproteobacteria bacterium
CGATGACGCGCGAATTCGGCTGGTCGCTCGGCGCCTACCAGGCCGGCACGCTGGCATTCACGCTCGGCATCCTGTTGTGCAGCGCCGCGGTCGGGGCGCTCTGCGATCGCTACGGCGCGCGGCCGGTTGCGCTGGTCGGCATGCCGATGGCCGCACTCGGCGTGCTGACGCTGAGCCTGGTGCAGCCATCGGTGTGGACCTTCTACGCTGCGATGCTCGCGACGGCCGTGCTGGGCAGCGGCACCTTGCCCATCACCTGGACACGGATGGTCAATGCGCTGTTCCTGCGTTCGCGGGGTCTCGCGCTGGGGATCGTGCTGTCCGGCTCCAGCCTGTTCGCGGCTTTCGGGCCGCCGCTGGCACAGGCCCTGATCGACAGCGTCGGCTGGCGCCAGGCCTGGCAACTGCTGGCGCTGCTGCCGCTGTTGATCGGCTGGCCGATCGTGTACGCCGGCTTTCGCGGCGAGGACCGCGCGCGCAGTGCCTCGCCTGTAGCGACCACAGCCGCGACCGAACGGGCAGCCCGGCCGACCGAAGCGACGCAGGCGCCGTCGACCGACCTCCGCGGGGCGCTGCGCAGCTACCGCTTCTGGGTGCTGGCCGCCGGCTTCGGGCTGGTGACGCTCGGCGTCGGTGGTCTCAATCCCAACCTCGTGCCGATGCTCGGCATGAAGGGCTTCTCGCCGCAGTCGGCGGCCGCAATGATGACGGCGTTCGGCATCGCCATGGCGGCAGGCCGGCTGATCGCCGGGTTCCTGATCGACCGGCTCTGGGCGCCGGGAGTGGCTGCGGTCGTGCTCACGCTGCCGGCGGCCAGCGCGCTGCTGCTGCTCGGCGAGAACGTGGCGCCCGCGCAGGCCGTCTTCGCGATAGCGCTGCTTGGCTTCGCGCAGGGCGCGGAGTACGACTTCCTGGCGTTCCTGGTAGCGCGCTATTTCGGCCTCGCGCACTACGGCAAGATCTACGGGCTGGTGGTGCTGCCGATCGTCATCGCCACCGGCGTCGGTGCGGTCAGCGTCGCCTCGGTGCGCGATGCTACCGGCGGCTTCGACGCCGCGTTGCCATTCGTGGCGGCGCTGTTCGTCAGCGGTGCGCTGCTGTTGCTGACCCTCGGGCGCACTACAGCGGATCGCCGTCCTCGCGACTGACGGCGACCAGCGAGGAGCGCGGCGGCGCGACGCCCCCGTCTGGCCAGTGGCTGACGGGCTTGTCTATCGTGCCGCCCTCGCCGGGGTGCTGGATCGACAGGAACAGCGTGCGTCCGTCGGGCGTGAACTCGCAGCCGCAGATCTCGCTGCCCACCGGACCGCTCGCGAGCTGGCGCAGCTGGCCCCGCAGCGGACCCTGCGTCGGCACCACGAAGCAGCCGTTGTTGGCGAGCGAGCGGCCGTCGGAGTCGGTGACTATCCACAGCCGGCCCTGCGGGTCGAAGCCGAGGTTGTCGGGACAGGCGATCGGGCTGACCTGTTCGCGATCGGCGAAGCCGGCGTAGTAGGTGTCGCCGCGCTGCAGGTCGCCGGGCCGGATCGCTGCGGCGTCAACCAGGAAGCGCGTGCTGCGGTCACGCGGATCGCCGGCCAGCAGGAACACATTCCACATGAAGCGCGTCGCTGCGGCGTCGTCATTGCCTTCGATCAGTTCGATGATGTGGCCGAAGTCATTGCGCGCGCGCGGATTGGCGGCGTCGGCGCCCAGGTCGATCTCGCGGTTGGTGACGAAGTCGCGGCGCGGCGCGCGTTCGCGGTCGCCATTCTTGGTGAGGGCCATGTACACGCGCCCCGTGACCGGGTTTGGTTCCACGTCTTCAGGTCGATCCATCGGGGTTGCGCCGAGCAGATCAGCTGCGGCGCGCGCCTTGATGACGACGTCGGCCTGGCTGCGAAAGCCGGTGCGCGAATTCAGCGGGCCCGCTTCGTCGTGGACCAGCGGCAGCCACGCGCCGCTGCCGTCGGCCGCGAACCGCGCCGCGTACAGCGTGCCGTGGTCGAGCAGGTCGCGGTTGGCCGCCGGGCGCTTCGGGTCGAAGCGGTCGCGGGTCACGAACTTGTAGACGTACTCGAACTTGTCGTCGTCGCCCATGTAGGTGGCGACGCGGCCGTCGCGCGCCAGGATGGTGTTGGCGCCCTCGTGCGAGAAGCGCCCGAGCGCGGTGCGCTTCTTCGGTGCCGCCGTCGGGTCCATCGGGTCGATCTCGACGATCCAGCCGAAGTGCAGCGCCTCGCGCGGCTCGCGCCGCAGGTCGAAGCGCGGGTCGACGTGCTCCCAGCCGTAGGGACTCTGTTCGAACAGCGGGAAGCGCGCATGCGCGTCGAGCGTCGCGAAGTCGTCGGTGGCCGAAGCCCAGCTGCGGTAGCCGCCGAAGTAGTCGTCGATGTTCTCTTCCGACGTGAGGTAGGTTCCCCATAGCGACTTGCCCGCGGCGCAGTTCGCGAACGTGCCGCGCGCACGCGTGCCGGACGGGTCCGCGCCGGTACGCAGCAGTTCTGCGCCGCGCGCCGGGCCGGCGAGTTCGCAGAGCGTATTGGCGGTGATCCTGCGCGTGCCGCGGCCCGAGCGCCGCAGCTGCCAGCCGCGCCGGTCGCGCTCCACCTGGATCACGCTGACGCCATGCGCTGCCTGCATCCAGCGCACCGCGTCCGGATTTGACTTGGTCCACGCCTCGCGGATCTCCGCCCGGGCGATGCCCGAGAGCGGCTGGCCCGCGAAGGCGAGTTCCGGCTGCACGTACTCGTGATTGACGCACAGCACCCCGCGTCGCCCGGCGTCTCGTCCGACGCCGCGTGCGCCGCCGTTGGGGAAGAAGCCCAGGCCATCGCAGTTGGTGCCGAACTGGCGTTCCTGGCGTGCTGCCAGCGGCGCTTCAACCAGCGCGCCGCGCTGGATCTCCAGGTCCGACAAGGCGGCCGTGTCGTTCCAGAGCGCGTCGCCCCAGCGCGCGACGACGCTGTAGCGATAGCCGGGGGCGAGCAGCAGGGCATCGGCGCGGGACGGCGCGAGGCTGGGCAGGGGAGGGTTCCGTGGTGCCCCGGCCGTGCGGCTGCCGGCCCCGCCAGCGGCTGGCTCGACAGCGGCCTCGCCAGCCCCGAAGAGCAACGTGCCCCCAACGGCGGCGCCGAGGAGTCCGCGACGCGACAGGCGGCGCGCCAGCAAGGCCTCGAACGGTTCTGTCAAAATGGGCTCCTAGGTCGGGCGTCAGTTCCGGTTCCGTCCACCCAGCGGCGGGCGCCGGACCCGCGGATCAGGTGCTGCAACCCTGCAGCATAAAGTGTCGGTCATTCTGCGAGGTGATCCATGAAGACTGCATTACTGCAGCGCGGCCGCGCTGAACTGTCTTTCGTTGCTGATCTCGGGCTGGTCGGCGGGCACCTCAAGCGCGCGGTGCGCAAGGACCTCGAGGCGCGCGGGCTCGGGCCGGACACGCTCGACGCGGATCTCGACGTGCGCCATGAGCAGGCGGAAACGGCGCTGCGCGACTCGCGCGCATACCGCAACTTCCTCACCCTGCACAAATGGGGACTCAACAACCTCACGCGCGCCGCCTTCGATGCCTTCGAAGCGAATCGTGCGGAACTCGAGCCGCAGCTGGTCAGCCCGCCGACGGGGCCGGCCACGCTCGATGAACCGGCCGACATCCGCATTCCCGGCTACTGGCACAACTGGTTCCACAACACCACCGGTGGCTGGGATGGCCACGAGCACATGGGTTTCATCCACGGCGAGCTGATCCATCGCTGGGTGGTGGGCACGACGTTCCCCGGCAACATTTTCGCACAGCGCGACGCCGCCGCCGCCGCGGCACCGCGCACCGACTACCGCCGCATCCTCGACATGGGCTGCGGCACCGGCCACTACACGCAGTCGCTGACGCGCCGCTTCCCGTCCGCGGAGATTCATGGCACCGACTGCTCGGGCGCCCTGCTGCGCTATGCGCAGCGCATCGCCAACGAGCAGGGCTGGGCCTGGCACCTGCGGCGCGTGCCGAACGAAGAGACCGGACTCCCCAGCGGGCATTTCGATTTCGTCACGTCCTACATCCTGTTCCATGAACTGCCGGTGACGGCCATCAAGGCCACTCTCGCCGAGGCCTTTCGCCTGCTCGAGCCGGGTGGCGACATGCTGATGGCCGACGTCACGCGCTACCAGAAAATGGACCCGATTGCGGTGTGGCAGCAGGATTCGGCGGCGCGTCGCGAAGTCGAACCGTTCTGGCGCGAGTCCGCCACCGCGGACTTGGCGCAGCTGGCGACCGAGGCGGGATTCGTCGAAACCCGCAGTTACGGCATGCCTCCTATGAACTATCCGTGGATCCTCAGCGGCCGCAAGCCGCGCTGAGCAGGCAACATGGCCAAGGGCAAGAAGAAGCAGGCGCGTGCGGTGGCGGGCAAGCGGGCGATCGGCGCGGTTGCTGCGCCGGTGACCAAGCAGTCGAAGGCGCTGGCGCGCAAGACCGCCGCCACGCGTACCGCAATGCTGCCGGCGAAGATCGCAGCGCCGTCAAACGGCGCGATCGCCCCCGATCCGGCCGAGGCGCATTACCTGCTGGCACGTCGCACCGAGGATGTCGCGACGGCGTTCGTCTCGATGGCCGGCGAGTTGTGGATCGTCAAGGATCGCCTGGCCGTCCTCGAGCGGGTGCTGGAGAAGCACGGCATACCGGCGCCCGAGCTGGTGGATCGCTACGAACCGGAGCCCGAGTTCAAGGCGCGTCTCGATGGCGAGCGGCGCACCTGGGTGCGGCGGATCATCAGCGCGCTGTTTCCGACCGGACTGCCCAAGGTCGATCCCTGACTCGGCCGCTGCGGCGGCATTAATGGTCTGTTCAATGCGGCCCCTGCCGCAGGCGGCGCGTGTCAGCATGGGTCCATGCAACGCGACTGGTTTCTTTGCTCGCTGCCCTGACAAGCCTGGTCGACGCGATCGCGGCGCGCATCTCGCGCGTCGTACTGACCGCGTTGCTGTTCGCGGCCCTGCTCGGATCGATGCTGCTGCTGGGCGGTCCTTTCCAGAGCGAGACCGGCTTCGCCCCGTTCGATTTCCAGGGTGAGTTGACCGTCGCGGACGTGCGTGCGCAGCTGCCGCACTATGGCGAGCGCGCGCGGCAGATCTACGTCGCGATCTCCATCCTCGACTTTGCGTTTCCGCTGGTCGCAGCGCTGCTGTGGTCAGCCCTGATCAGTGCCGGACTGCGGCAGGGCTGCCCTGGTTGGTACTCGCAGGGGCACGGGCGACTGCTGTTGCTGCTGCCGTTCTTCGGCACGCTTGCCGACTACGCCGAGAACGTGGCCAATCTGTGGCTGGTGGCCTACGCGCCCGAAGTCATCGACGTCGCCGCCGAGATGTCGGTCGCGGCCAAGAAGCTGAAACTGGCCGCCGTGCCCGTCAGCATGATTGCCGGCGCGGGCACGCTGGCGCTGGGCTGGACGATGGCGCGCCTCAGGTCCCGGGCAGACCGTCGAGCACCGTAACGAAGAAATCGCCCTTGCCGGCGCGCAGCAGCTTGGCAGCCTCGTACTCCGCCGACTTCCAGAACCCCCAGGCCGCTTCCTTCGACGGGAAGCGCGCTATCAGGATGCTCTCGTTGCGCGGCTCGCCCTCCGCGATCTCGACGCGCGCGGCGCTGGTTATCGTGAGGTAGTGGCCGCCGAATTTCTTGTAGATCGGCGGCAGCACCGCGTTGTACGCCTTGAATCCCACCGGATCGTAGATCTTGCCCTGTACCAGCAGGTACGCAGGCGGGGTCGGTGCGGTGTCGCTCATTTGATGAGCCCCTCTGCTTTCATCGCGGCCTGCACTGCCGGGCGTGCAGCCGCGCGCTCGTGGTAAGCCTTGAGTACCGGCCAGCGCGCCAGGTCGATGCCGACCAGCGAGTTCCAGCCGAGCACCGTGAACAGATACGCATCGGCCACCGAGAACGACTCGCCGAGCAGCCAGGTCTTGCCGCCCAGCTGCTTCTGGATGAAGTCGAACTTGCGGCCCAGGTTCTCGCGACCCGCGGCCTTCTGTTCTTCCGTCGTGGCCGGACTGAAGAACGGCGAAAAGCCCTTGTGGACTTCCGAGTTCAGATAGCCCAGCCACTCGTGCAGCCGATAGCGATCCATCGATCCCGCGGGTGGCGCGAGCTTCGCCGCGGCATTGCGATCCGCCACATAGGGCAGTATCGCGGTGCCCTCCGTCAGCACGGTGCCGTCATCGAGCTTCAGCGCCGGCACGTAGTTCTTCTCCGTGATCGACGCGTACTCGACACCCCCGGCCATCTTCGGCGAACGGCCCTGCACGCGGACGGCTTCGAACGGCAGGCCGGCCTCGCGCAGTGCGATGTGCGAAGCGAGGGAACAGGCGCCGGGCGAGTAGAAGAGCTGCATCATGGTCGGTGAGTCTCGATCGAAAGGGACAGCATGATAACGTGCTGCCATCTGCGACCGGGAGCCAGCTTGAACATGCGCCAGAACGTCACCGCAGCCTGCCTGCTGAGCCTGCTCTGCTTGGCGGCCACTGCCCACGCGCAGGGCGTCCCGCCATCGTCGTCCAGCCTCGCGCCCACCCGTTTCTCCGGCGGCAACGACAAGGAGCGTGCCGCTGTGTTGCAGACCACGAAGCGCTGGGGCGAGCGTCTCGCGGCCGGCGACGTGGAAGGCATGCTCGATCTCTATGAACCCGATGCGATCATCTTCTCTTCGGGCCGACCCGCTGTGGCCGGTCGCGACGCGATCCGCGCCGTGCTTGCGCGGCTGGTCAACGGGCCACGTCCCGTCAATGCCATGCACGTCGAGGAGCTTTCGATCGAGGGCCCCACGGCCTTCGCCACGCTGCTGTCGGCGAGTCGGGTCACCGGCGCCGACGGCACCAGCCGCACGGTCGGCTCGCGGACCGTGGTCACGTTCCGTCGCGGCGGCGATGGCGTCTGGCGCTTTGCCCGCGACGTCGACATGCCCACACCCGATGCCGACGTGCTGCTCGCCCGGCTGCCCGGCGCCCGTGAACACGACCTTGCGGTGCTGCGCCAGATTCATGATGACTGGATCGCCGCGTACACCGCGGGCAACGTCGACGCCCTGCAGCGGTTCTATCTCGACGACACGGTGCTGATGCCGGACGGCAGGCCCACGTTCCGGGGCTGGAGCCAGATCCGCCCGTTCTTCGCACCCGGGTTCGAGCGCTTCAATTACGCTGCCAAGGCTGATCTGCAGACCCTGGAGGTGTCGGGGGACCTCGCGACCGCGAAGGGCGTGGTCACCGTCACACTGACGCCGAAGGCCGGCGGCGAACCTGTGAGCCGCTCGCTGCGCTACCTGATCGTCTTCAAGCGCGTGGCGCAGGACGACTGGCGCATCTACCTCGACATGGACAACGCGGCAGTCTGAATCCCGACGTCGCCGTTACAATGGGGGCTGCGGGCCTGTAGCACAGCGGTTAGTGCAGGGGACTCATAATCCCTTGGTCCTTGGTTCGAATCCAAGCAGGCCCAGACCATCGCCTTCCCGTGCTGTGGGCCGTCGCCCTAGCGCCCGCCACGCCAGACGCTGCGCAGTGCGCCGACGCGCTGACGCCACGGCATGCGGTCATCGGATAGCGCGTCCAGGAAGTCGGCCAGGCGCTTGGACTTGCCGACGGTAATGGCCGTTATCACCATCGTGGCGGCCAGTACGCCCAGGAACAGCGCGAACCTGTACGTCCCCGTGCGCGTCGACTCGTCGAACACGTTCATACCCAGCACGCCGGTGGCGATCGTGCCGTTCAGTCCGAGTATGGTGACGACGGTCAGGCGCAGGACGGTGCTCGCCTGGCGCCTTGCGCTGTCCGAATCCAGGTAGCTGTTCATGTCTACGACCTCGTTGCGCACCTCCGCGTGCAGCTCGGCGGTGCCGAGGTGCCGTCGCAGCCGGTCAAACAGGCTGCGGGCGATCGCCTGGTTCGACACCTCGTTGAACCAGTAGCGGTGCGTGAACCGCAGGAAAATCTCCATCATCTGCCGGATCGTGCGCTTGAAAGCCTTGACCGACTCGGTTTCCCCAACCTCGAGACGGTTCATCGCGACCGCGAGCTCGTCCGATATCGATAGCAGCGCCGCCTTGTGGAAGTGCGCGATGAGGAACACCAGGAAGTACTGATGACGGAACTGGCTCAGCACGCCCGTCTCGGCATTCGAGAAGAAGGCGTCGTCGTGCCTGCCAACCATCGACAGGGTCTGGCCGGTCACGATGATGCGGGTGTCGCCCGAGTCCTGCGTTCCCTGTCGTCCCCAGAACCGGTCGTCACAGTACTCGCGCTCGAACTCCTGCAGCGTCGCTTCGGAGTAGGGCAGGTCGGTCGCGCCGCCTGAGCGGGTCACCAGCCCGAGCCGTACCCAGTCCGCGCGCGACAACTGGCGCGGCTCGTCGAGCGCGAGATAGGCCGTGAACGGCATCCGGTAGTACTCGAGCTGACGGAAGCGAAGCTGCCCGACCTGCCCGGGGCGCTCGATGAGCAGCGGTCGCATCAGGAAGTCCCAATGGGACGCAATGCACGGACTGCGATGCCGCGCGACGAACTGCAGGTACTTTGAGCGGGCCTCGTAATCCGACGCGCACAGCACCGAGCCGTCGCCGGCGAGCCACTCGACGCGTTCCGCGCAGTTTCCGCCGGCGCCGCGTGCGTCCCAGAATGCCGGGTAGGCACGACCGAACCGGAACAGCGTGTCCTGCGCGACGTCGAGCGGAACATCGTCCGCGTGCATCTCGAACGCCAGTATGGCGATGTCGGCGTCGAGGAAGAAATGCAGGTCGACGTGGGCGATCTGGAACACATGCGGCGTCGCCCCGGCCTGCAGCCGAACGCGCACGGCGCGCACGTCGCGACGGCGGTAGACACGGATGCTCGCCTCGCCGTTCCTGGTGGACGCCTCCTGCCCAACCGCCGAGCCATACAGAAACCGCTGGACGTACGGGAGGAAGGTGACGAATTCCTTGTAGTGACGTTCCTGGAACTGCGCCGGGTCCTCGCAGAACTCGTCCGCCACCTCGCTCCATGGGGAGGCATCGCCTAACCCGTCCAGCGCTTCCCAATGGCGCTGAACCTGGGTGCCCGGGGGACGCACGGGCATCAGCTGCAGCGGCCAGAGGATCGTCTGGCGAAAATGGCGGACCAGCGGCGCGTCAGGCATGCCCAAGCATGCTGTCCGCACCCGCCGCGGGCAATCAGAACGTGTAGCCGACCCAGAGCCGGTAGGAGTCCAGCCCGCCGGCGCCCGACTCAAGCCGCGTGCCGGCGCCGATAGAGAACGCGCTGCCGCCCGCTGTAGTCCGGGTCAGCGACAACTGGACCAGAACCGCAGGCCGCACGGTCCCGGGCACGATCACATTGGCGGTCGCGTCCGAATGCGCGATGCGCGCCAGCGACAGCGGCATGAGCTGATCACGCTGGCCCTGCGGCTCGGACCACTCGATTCGTGCCGCCGGCACCCAAGCGCCGCTCGCGGCCGGCGCGGTCGACCAGCCCAGGCCGGCTCGCAGCAGTACGCCTGACGCCGTCACGTCGGGATAGGCGATGTCGCCGGCGGCGGCGCCGCTTTCGGTGTAGCCATCGATGTTGGAGCTGAACCAGTCGGCGCCGATGAATGGCCGGAACCGGCCGGCCCCGCTCGCGACCGGGCGTGCGAGTTCAGCCGAAGCCGTGAACGTGGACGCGTCCGTCGAGCCCGCAACCGGCATGCCGAACGGCTCGGCGCGCCGGATGTTCGAGTAATCGTCGCGGGAGTAGCCGGCGGCGAGCGTGCCGACCCAGTCGTTCATACGGGTCCGCAGGTGCAGCCCCAGCGCGTAGCTGCGGTAGTCGTAGCGCCCGACAGTGCCGAACTCGCCGTCGCCATCGCGCGCGACGAACGACAGGCCGGCGCGGCTGTTGCCCGACACCGGCGCCTCGACGGTGACGTTCGCCCCGAGGAAGTTGCCGGCATCATTGTCGAGGCGGTCGCCGCCGACGGCGACGTGAGCGCGGACTCCGTCGTCGCCGAAGCCCTCGTCGACCAGCGCGGACTCCGTGGTCAGGAAGTCTCGCAGCGCTTCGCGTTGCGCCAGGGCGCCATGCGCCGCCGCGCGCTGCAGCGTCGCGACGACCTGTGGACCGAGCGTCTTCAGGGCAGCGAGGTAGGAGCTGGGTACGTACGTGGGCAGGGTCAAGCGGTACACCAGCACCGCGTTGGCGTTCTCCAGGCCTGCGTCATAGGTGCGGCCCTGCATCGAGCCGGTCTGGGTCTGGAAGTCGTTGTCGTTGCCCACGAACAGGAAGTAATCGGTCGGTGCCGACGGATCGAGGGCCGGCGCAAGGCCGAGGGCCTCCCATTTCTCCGAGAGCCGTGCCGTGTCGCTGAGCGCGATGCCCAGCGAGACTCCGAAGCGGCCCAGCTGCGTGTTGTTCAGGATGTTGACGAGCTGCGCCTGCAGCACGGGCGTGATCGATGAATTCAGCACGCCGCCCGGCGCGAGCGGCTGGTAGGAGGTCTCGAAGGCGGTTCCGGCGAGGTTGGTCGCGCCGCTGGTGTCGACCAGCAGCACGCTCTTGTAAACGAAAGGATTGGTGGTGCCGTTGCCGCGGCCGTTACCATCGCGCGACAGCACCAGGAACTGCGTGGAATTCAGCGCCAGCAGCTCGCTCTGCGCGGCGGTGCGATCCGGTGCGCCGCCGGCGCCGTTGAGCGTGAAGTTCGGCAGCTGCAGCACGTAGTGACCGATAGGGCTGGTCGGTGTGCGCGTCGTCGAGATGTCGTAGACCAGCAGGCGCGTGTTCTGGCGGGTCGCCTGGTTGGTGGTGGTGTCCTGCACGGCGCCGCTCTGCAGCAGCACGAACAGCCGGCTGCCGTCCGGCGAGACCGACAAGCCTTCCATGCCCTGGTTGTTGCGGCGGCCGCCCGTGGTCGGCGGGTTCTGCGAGTTGAAGTCAATGACGCCGCCGGTGCGGGGAATCAGCGCCGGCGGCGGTGCGATCACGCCCAGCAGGCGTCGCTGCGCGTCGAAGTAGAAAACGGAAGCGGAGTATTCGTCGCTGACGAAGAAGCTGCCATCGCCTAGGATCGCTATGCCCTCTGCGTCAATCGAGATTCGCCCCGCCCCCAACGCGGCGCCCATCGGCGAGGGAAGTGTTACGCCGAATGCGGTCGTCGTCCCGGTACCCGGGTCGTTTCCTGTGAAGTCGCGGCCCTGGTCGTCGGCCATCTTGACGCTGCCGAGGTAGGACAGCGTCAGCGAGTTCGCCGGCGCCGCGCCGCTGCCGGGCGCCGGCGTCAGCGCGATGCCGAAGCGGTGGATGCGCGCGGCGTAGTCGCTGAAGAAAGTGTCGGTGTTGTAGCCGCGATCGGGCAGCCCGAGCAGCACGCCGCCGGTGTAGCCACTGCCGCTGCGGCGCCAGTTGGTCAGGTCCAGTGCCAACGATGACAACGAGCCGAGCGTGTCGCCGAAGGTATCGCGGGCAGCGGACGTGAACGTGCCGTAGCCCAGCAGTCCCTGGTTCACGAAGTCCTGGCCACGGAACGTGACGGTGACCGGGGCCGTGCCGGTGGTGGTGTTCGGCGTACGGAACGTGGCGCCGGTGCGGCTCTCCTGCGCGTGCAGGGCAGGTGACAACAGTCCCGCGAGGGCGAGGCAAAACGCAAGAGTGCGCGCGTCGCGCGACGGGTACTGGGCCACGATTTCCTGTCTCCCTGGTTCGATCAGCCGCCTAGGCTAGGAAGTTCAGGTGACAGTTGGATGACGGCGTGGCCAGCACCGCGTGGGTCTACAGCCGGCGCGGCCCCGTCGCAACCAGTGCGGCCAGTTCCGCAAGGCTGCTGACCCCGCACTTGCGGAACACCTGCTTGAGGTGCGACTTGACGGTGTTGCGCGAGACGCGCAGCCGCGTGGCGAGGGCCTCGACCTGGCCGGCTAACACGACCGTGGCAGCAACCCGC
Organism: Gammaproteobacteria bacterium; assembly: GCA_031431655.1. GTDB lineage: Bacteria > Pseudomonadota > Gammaproteobacteria > Steroidobacterales > Steroidobacteraceae > UBA964. The sequence goes on from JANPDV010000590.1 coordinate 11,918, forward strand.
GATTCCGCATCGGTCAGGCCATAGAGCGCGCGCAGTGCCTGGTCGCAGACGCGGGTGTCCGCGGGTCGCGCATGCAGCGTGACCAGCCATTGAGGCACTTCAGAGTTCGCGCGCGTGCATCGCTGCAGGCTTTCGAGCGTTGCACGCGCCAGCACGAGTCCGGCCACGTCGCGCACCAGGAACTGACGCGGTGCCGCAGGTGCGTCGTCGCTGTTCCAGTCCGCCGTTTCCGCCCAGGCATCGAGCTGCGCGTCGAGCGCCGATTGCGGCACCGCGCCGCAGGCTGCCAGCGCGTGTTCGAATGCGCGCTGCGTGCCGCGATCGGCGAACGCCAGCAGGCCGCCCGGATTGCGCGGAGCTTGCAGCCGCGACAGCAGTTCGCGCGCCGCGCGGTTCAGGTGCAGCACGCGTCCCCCGGCGTCGATGACGATGATGCCTTCGGCGATGCGGTTCAACACCGCGTCCAGGATCGGATCCCGGCGCACCGCCGCTCGCGGCGCCGCCTGGTGTGCGAACGACTCGCCCAGCGGCAGGCGCAAGCTGGCGGACCCCGAGCTGCGAACGCGCGGGAAGTTCAGGACAGCGCTCATGGTTCAGTTCTCCAGCGGCACGCGACATCGCGTCCGCCGAAGATGCAGGAATGCAAGCCCGAATGCCGGTTCTTCGCTGACGGTGACGGCGCAGTCCTCGAGGTACTGACCGAGCGCGCGCAGCCGCGGCACGCTCCACTGGTTCGGGTACCAGTCGGCCGCTACGGCGAGCAGACCAGGCTCCGCCAGCGACGTGAAGGCGGGCACGACGATCTCACCGCCTTCGCGCAGTGCAGGCAACAGCGCGCCCAGCAATGCTTCGAGCGTGTCGTCCGGCAGGTGTTCGGCGACGCTGGGTGCATAGATGAGACCGCAATCGTGGATCGGGCAGCGGCCGGCAAGCAGCTCGGCCAGTGTGATTCGCTGGCCGCGCACGTCGGCGCTGTGCCGCCAGTCGAGCCGCGCCGCATCGAGCGCACGTGCGTCGTAGTCCAGCAGGTGCACCGGCGCCTGCCGCGCACGCACGGTTTGGCTCAGGTTCAGTTCGCGCGCGTGGCCCGCGAACAGCGCGACCACGGGGGCACCCGGGGCCCGCGCGGTGCTGTCGTCGATGCAGGCAGCCAGATGCGCGCGCCGCGCGCGAAATCCTGCGAACGTGCCTGCGTGGTCGACCATCCAGCGGTACATCTGGAAGCCGAGTTCACTGGTGTCCAGCGGCAGGGCGGCCAGTTCCAGCGCCGAGTCGATCAGCGCGGGATCGCCCGGGTAGCCATGCGGCTGGGCCAGCGCCGTCTGCAGGAACGGGTTCTCGCGCAAAGTCGCAAGCAGCCCGCGCACCGCAGCTGAGCCGCCCCGCGCCGCGGCGTCGTCCTGCCTGCAGGCATCCAGGTATTGCAGCGCCGTACGCATGCCCGCATCGACCTGTCCCTGCCGCAACAGCCGCTGGGCATCCAGCGCAAGCCTGGCGTCCGTGTCGTCATCGGCGTCCGCGACAGGCGCCGAGCCGGAAGGCGGCGGCGTCGGGATCAGGCTCTGGAGCAGCGGCGAGTTTGTGGGGGCCATCCTCCTTATGTCGCGAGCAGCCAATTCCTCTCACCGTCTCACCCAATCGGGTGAGCCGCTGCCCGGCAGGCGGTCTATTGACCCTAGCATCGGTCCGTCCGTCATCCGCCACCAGGGGACTCCTCAATGAATGTCACCAAAGCCGCCGCGGCTGTCGCCGTCGCTGGATTCGTGCTCTTTATCGTCGATGGAATGCGTGAGCGCCTCGATCCGCAGTCCGCCGCCAGCCGCAGCGGGCTGCTGGCCACCGCGCAGGCCGCCGTCGGCGGCTCGTGCCCCGCAGCCAGGACCGACGATCTGGCCGGCAACTGGAAGATCAGCAGCGTCGCCTGCCTGGGCGACTGCAAGCAGGCGCACCTCGGCGCCGGCGACAAACTACGCTTCGAGAAGAATGTTTCGGGCGAAGACAACTTCGGCCTCGAAGTGCGCGGCGCGACCGGCAACCGTCCCGCCTCGACGACGATCGGCTATGCGATGAGTTCGGACGGGGTAGGCAACGTCACTGGCCCGATCGTGCTGTCGCACAGCGTACTGGACGGCACGCCGCTGCAGACCCACTGGCTGATCGTCAAGATCCGCCGCTTCGACGTCGATGGCCTCGGTGCCTGCAAGCTGCGCGCGCGCATTGCGGTGTGTGACAGCGAACCGGCGAAGGGCGCCGGCAGCTGCTCGACGCAGCAGCATGGTGGGGAACTGCACGCCGAACCCGATATCGGGTGATGCCAGTGCGCCCTGCGGCGGCGGGCCTCACGTCAATCCGCCCGGGGCCAGATCCAGGCAGCTGGCGGGCACCGCCAGCTGCCCGGTGATGTGGCTGTCGACGCGGTTCGTCACGTAGCAGCCGCGCGCGGGCGAGGGCTCGAAATCGCCCTCGCCCTTCTGCGCTTCGACCACCATCCCGACCAGCGCGTGAGTGCGCGCGTCGAACACGGGCGAGCCTGAATTGCCCGTGAAGGTGTCAAGGTTGGCGCGAAAGCCGCGCGGCCCCGCGGTCAGTACCTCGGCCCCGTCAGCGAGTTTCAGCGGCAGGCCGCAGGGATAGCCGAGCGTGTAGACCGCATCGCCGCTTGCCGCAGTTCCCAGCGGCAACGGCGCCAGCGTTCCCAGGTGGCGCACCGGCCGTGCGAGCCGCAACACCACCCAGTCGCGGCTGGCGTCGTCGTCAGCGGCTGGCGTCATTGCAGCGCCGCCGGGCCTGCGTTCCGGGTAGGGCGCAACCTCGACCACTGCCTCGGCACTCAACCATTCAGGGCCACGGCTGTCGGCATGCAGCGCATAGTCGAACAACGCGAGATGCGGGCGGTAGGAGAATGCTTCCCAGCCGTGCCAGCAGGTGAGCACGAGGTCCGGGGCGATCAGCAGGCCGGTGTAGCCATAGCCGCCGAGTGCTTCGCCAGCGCGCTCGATCACGCAGGGCTGCGACCAGAACCGCTCGTCACGACACAGGTTGTGATACTCGCCGTAGCCCGCGCTGTGCAGCTTCACCTGTCCGTCGCGGCGCGTCGCAACTGCCGCGGCGCCGATCAGGTAGCAGGTGCGTCGCGCCCGCTCGCGTATCGCGCCTGGCAGTGGGCCCCCGGCGAGAGGGTCACGCCGATCGTCCATGGGCCCGAACCAGGCTGCCGGCTGCAGCTCAGGCGACGGCGATGATTCGCCGGCGAGTTCCCGCAACGCGTCCAGATCCAGCTGCTGCAACTGCGCGCGCGGCCGCATGCCGTGCAGCGAACGTCGCCACGCCTCGGCGCGCGCCGCGGCGATCCCAGCGCCGGGAGTCAGCGGAATCATGTGCCCGCCTCGGTGATCACGAAGCCCGCCCAGTAGAACGGCGCGCTCCAGCGTGGGTTCGCGGCCATCGCCGCCTGCGCGTCCTGCAGCGCGTCCGCAGGCGCGCGACCGTGCAGCAGCAGCCCGCGGTACAACAGCGTCATCAGCTGCACGGCACCGGCGTCGCTGACCGGCCAGAGACTGGCGATCACGGCGCGGCTGTTCGTCTGTAGCAGCGCGCGTACCAGATTCAGTCGTCCGTCGACCGTGGCAGAGGGTTCGGCGGCACTGTCGCAGGCGCTGAGCACCACGAGGCCCGGACCGGCCTGCCAGTCCAGCAGGTCGCGTGCGCGAAGTTCCCCGGCCAGCGGACGGCCGCGGTCATCGACCCGCGAGAGCACCAGTGACGCCAGTTCCGGCACGCGGGCGTCGAGCGTTGCATGCGTCGCGAGGTGCACGATGTCGACGGTGCCGCGCGGCAGGCCGAGCAGCGCGGCGCGGGTTGCGTTGGCGCCTTCGGCCCGCACGGTGATCGCAGCCGGCGCGATGGCGGCAATGGCCTGGACCTCACGCGCCGTGCCGGGCAGCGGCGCGAGCGCAGGCTGCGCGGTGCCGAACAGCGGATTGCCGAACAAAGCGATGCGCGGCGCCCGCCCCGCAGTCCAGGGCGGCGGCGGCCTGCGCGCGTCGGCGTACAGCGCTGCGGCCGATGTCAGCAGGGTGATGCGGGCGCCGCCGTGTCGTGCGCCGAGCAGCGGCCATGGGACCGCGCCGAGCACGCCATCGGCGACGACGAATCCCTGCTGCTGGCCGTTGCGGTCGCGCCAGGGTGGCAGGATGGCCTGCTCCAGGCGCGTCGCGGCTGCATCGATTTCGGCGGGCGAAGCCAGTCGACGCACGCTGCGCACCAGGGCATCGACGCGCCGTGCCAGTTCCGCGCGCCCGGGCAATGCGCGCAGCGTCACGCGCTCCGCGCGGATCTCCCAAAGCCAGCTGCGCTCGGTGCCCGCCCAGTACACCCAGGCGAACTGCCCGGCTGGCAAGGTCGCGATCCGCGTCGCAGCGTCTGCCGGAGGACCGGCTGCTGCGGCCGTGTTGTCGCTGCGCCCGGCTGCCGCGCGCGCGTCATAGGCCACGCTCAGGCGGGTGCGCAGCAACGCGATCTCGCGCTCCAGCGCCTGCATCGTGGGCGTGCGCGTCGTGTTGCGTTCCGCCAGGCTCTCGAGCCGCAACTGGCGCGCCGCCAGCTGCGCGTAAGTGTCGTCCAGGTCCGGCTGCTCGCCGCCGGTGGCACTGCGCGGCGGCCCGGATGTCGACGCGCTGCGGACCGTGGCGCGCAGCGCCTGCAGCGCCAGCCTGCTGGCCTGCAGCGGCTCGCCGGCCAGTGCCGCGCGTTCGGACTCGCCGGCGAGCAACTGCACGGGC
>JANPDV010000591.1:0-6300 GCA_031431655.1 Gammaproteobacteria bacterium
CAGCAGAGGCACCCGCCTTCGACCAGCCGCACGTCATAACTGCCGCGCGCACTGGCAGCGACGGTCAGGGCATCAATGCCTGCCAGGGTGAACTCATTGAGCAGTACGACCCAATGCTCGTCCGGCGGTTTGGCAGCGAACTGCCTTGCCAGCAGCGTTGTCTTGCCAGCGCCGAGTGGACCGGTGATGACGTGGGCCAGGGGTGCACCCCCGCTTCGCTCAGCCGCCATCGAGGCTGGTCAGCCGACCGTACAGTTCGGGTCGACGGTCACGAAACACACCCCAGCTCTCGCGCGCCGCAGCGAGCTGGGCCAGGTCAAACGACGCGAGCAGGACCGCATCGGCGTTGCGAGGGGCTTCGGCACGTTTCTCGCCGGTGCCGTCCGCAATGAACGAGCCGCCATAGAAATCAATGTAGAGGCTCTCCGGCGCCTGCAGCGAGTGCTCGCGGCCCCAGCGGTTGGACGCGACGAGCGGCATCATGTTGGCTGCCGCGTGCCCCTGCTGCGTGCGCTGCCAATGACCCATCGAGTCGACAGCCGGCGCCGGCGGCGGCTCCGAGCCGATCGCAGTTGGATAGAACAACAACTCAGCCCCGGCCAATGCCATCGCGCGGGCGCACTCCGGAAACCACTGGTCCCAGCAGATGCCGACCCCGATGCGACCATAGCGCGTCGACCAGATCCGGAAACCCGTGTCCCCCGGACTGAAGTACTGCTTTTCCTGATAGCCCGGGCCGTTCGGGATGTGCGCCTTTCGATAGTAGCCGAGCAGTTCACCGTCGGCGTCGACGATACAGACCGTGTTGAAGAAGACCTGATTGGCGCGTTCGAACACGCTCACCGGCAGCACGACGCCGAGTTCGCGCGCCAGCATTCGCATTCGCGCGAGCGCAGGATTGGAATCGAGCGGTTTTGCCAGCGCGAAGTGCCGCGCGTCCTGTTCGATGCAGAAGTACGGAGTCTCGAACAGTTCCGGCAGCAGGATTATCTGGGCCCCCTGTCGCGCGGCAGCCCGGACGTGCCGCTCGGCCGTTTCAATGTTCGCGCCGAGGTCCCAGCCGCAGGCGAACTGGGTGGCCGCAACCACGACCGGCCGCGGTCCGCGTTGCAGGTGCGCCAGGCTCATGTGTCGGTGGCGATGGGCCGAACCCCATGCCGTTCCGGCGTTGCGACGGACCGAGAATCAGAATGCATGCAGCCTCCCCGCAGGCCCGAAGCCCAAAGTCGAAGGATGTCATGCCGCGGCCGACAGCGCATCACGCGGCGCCGTCCCGATCTGTGCGTCTCAGTTCAACAGGTGCGGCGCGGACATGGGCGTTGCGGCAGTGCTGGCGGGGAACAGGGCCTGGTCGAGCGCCAGCACATAGGTATCCACATCCGCAGCGCCAGGCACCAGCACATGCCCGTTCAGCAGCAAATTGGGCACGTTGGTCACGCCGAGCGCGCGCAAGCGCTGTTCCTCTCGGGCAAGTTCGGACAGCGTAGCGTCGCCGTCGGCGTCCGCGGACGCACTGAGTGCGCGCAGACCGAGGGCCGACAGCCCGACGCGGCGCGCGACACCGAGAACCTCCTCGAGCGCCCCGATGTCGCGGCCCTGCTCGAAGTACGCGCGGAACAAGCCATCGACGACCGGCGCAAGCAGGCCCTCGCGAGCAGCAAGCAACGTCAGCTGGTGCGCCCGCGTCGTGTCCGGCACGCAATCGATGCGACCGAAGTCGAACTGGATGCCCAGGTCCCGGCCCGCTTCGATCAGCCCCTCCTCCGCCACGGCCGGATCGATGTTGTCCGGCAGGCGCCGCGCGAGATGCTCGCGCCAGGCGGAGGCAGCGGGCGCGCCGGGCACCCGGGGCAGACGCAGCCCGTGCCAGCGCATCAACGGCGGCGTCGCCAGCCCCTGGAGGCTGACGAGGGCCCGGGCCACCCGGCGCACACCGAGGAATGACCATGGGCAAGTGAAATCCGCGACGACATCCATCGTCAGCTGGGGGGCACTGAGGCTGCGCGGCTGGATCAAAGTGTTCATCCCTTCGAAATTGGGGGCCGCCGCGACATTTCAAGCCCTGGCGAAGCTAACCAGCCTTTCCAAGGTTGTGCGCGATACGAACGGCGGTTTCCAGCGCCCGCAGCCCATCCTCGCCGCTGACCACCGGGCGGCTGCCGGTCCGAACGCAGGCCAGGAAAGACTCGATTTCGGCTTTCAGTGCATCGCCCTGCTCGAAGCTCTGCTCGTCGATCCGCACGGGCAGCCCACCCAGCGCAGCGCCGGTGTCGTCGGGGCCCCGTTTACGGATCAGCGTCAGCACTTTCTGCTGCAGGTCGATGGACAGATAGGCCTCGTTGCTGAATACACGCAGCTTGCGCTCGGTCTTGAGGCTGACGCGGCTCGCCGTCACATTGGCTACGCAGCCGTTGGCGAACCGCAGCCGCGCGTTCGCGATGTCGGCGTCCTGCGAAAACACAGCCGTGCCGACGGCATCCACGGTGTCGATGGGCGAGCCCACTATCGTCTGCACGATATCGATGTCGTGGATCATGAGGTCGAGCACGACGCTGACGTCGGTACCGCGTTCCTTGAACGGTGCAAGCCGCTGGCATTCGATGAACCTCGCCCCACTGAGCCACGGCTCAGCGGCGACGATCGCGGGGTTGAAACGCTCCAGATGCCCCACCTGCAGCACCACACCATGACTGCGCGCGGCGTCCACCAACTGCCGCGCCTGAACCACCGTTTCCGTAATGGGCTTCTCCACGAGCACGTGGATCCCGGATTCGATGCACTGTCGCGCGATCTCGAAATGCGTGGGCGTGGGCGTCACGATACTGACGGCGTCCACGTGGCCGATGAGTTCGTCCAGCGACGCAAAGCCCGGCGCTCCCACTTCCGCGGACACCGCGGCACGCGCCGCCTCTCGTGGCTCCACCACACCCACCAGTTCGCAGTCCGGGCACTGGGCATACTTCTGGGCATGAAACCGCCCGAGATAGCCAGTGCCGATCACGGCCGCGCGGAGTTTCTTCATAGCTTATTATGCCCGCAGTCTCGGCCAAACCCGGATCGTTACGTGCAGATCCTGCCCCCCTTCCTGAGCCAGCGCCTCGCTTCACTGGGTCCAGTGCCGCGCGAACTTGCCTGGTGCCTGCTCGCCCTTTCGATCGGCGTAACTGTAATGCCGCTGCTGGTGTGGATCTTCGGTCAGGTCACCCTTGGCGACTATGCGAACGGTGGACCACTGGCGCTGTGGGTGGACTTCATGCGCGGGTTGCTGCGCGGCTCGGTGCCATACCTGGCACTGGCCGTGGCACCCTATCTGGCCGTTTGGGGGATCAGGCTGCTGCGCAGGATCGCGCGCCGCTGAGTTCGGCGAGCGCCGCCACTCGCGGCTCTCAGCGCGCCCGCAGGCTGCGTTCCCGGATCGCCCGGAACTCGCTGCCACGCGCCCAGGCGGGAAAGCCGCGCTCAGAGGCGAGTTGCTGACCTACATCGTGCAGCAGCCGCAGGTCGAGTAGACCGCCACGCAGGTCGTCGATGCCAGGGCGATACTGGTCTCCGACCTTGTGATAGCGAGTGGCATAAAAGTCGTCGTCGCGTGCCTGACCCGCGGCCGCACCCAGCTCGAGATCCTCGACGCCCAATTTGATGTACAGCGCCGGAACGCCGACCTTCGCAAAGCTGAAGTTGTCTGAGCGGAAGAAGAATCCCTTTTCGGGCGTCGGCTCCGGCCGCAGCACGCGCTGCTGGCGCGCCGCGGCGCGTTGCAGGTATCGATCGAGTTCCGAGTTGCCGCTGCCTACCACGGTCACGTCACGGGTAGGCCCGCCGAATGCGATTGCATCCATGTTCAACACCGCCACCGTGCGCGCCAGCGGTACGACAGGATGGGTTGCGTAGTATTCGGAGCCCAGCAATCCTGCTTCCTCGGCGGTAACCGCCAGGAACAGGATCGACCGGCGCGGCGGCCGCCCGGAACTGCTCAGCGCTTCGGCGATCGATAGCAGGCCGGCAACGCCGGTGGCGTTGTCCACGGCCCCATTGAACACGCGGTCCGTGCCGCTCAGTGCAGTGCCAAGGTGATCCCAGTGGGCGCAATAGATCACGACCTCATCCGGACGCTCGGTGCCGCGCAACAGCGCGAGCACATTCGAGGACTGGGACCGCCGCACTGCCGAACGCACCGTAGCGCTCGCCGCCAGATTGCCCAGCGGATGCGCGCGAAAGCCGCTGCGTCCTGCCGCCGCCTTCGCCATGGCGAACTCGCTGCCTGCATCGCGGAACAGGGCTTCAGCCGAATCTCGAGTGATCCAGCCCTCGATCGCGGCCCGTCCGGCGTTTCCGTCGGCCGTTTCCAGTCCCAGTTGCGGGCCCGTCCAGCTGTTCTGTACGACCTCCCACGGATAGGCGGCCGGCTCGGTTTCGTGGACGATTAGCACCGCTGCAGCGCCCTGCCTGGCCGCCTCCTCGAACTTGTACGTCCAGCGGCCGTAATAGGTCATGGTCCGGCCCCGGAAGAGACTGGGATCGCCGCTGGCGAACCCCGGATCGTTGATGAGCACGATCACGGTCTTGCCGCGCACATCAAGGCCCGCGTAGTCGTTCCAGCCGTACTCGGGCGCGACCACGCCGTAGCCTGCGAACACCACGGCGGCGTCGCGAACGCTCGATTCCCCAACCACCCTGCGGGTGCCTATCACGGCATCCGCCGGCAGTCTCAGGACTCTATTGCCAACCCTCAGGGTCGAATCGCTGGCAAAAGTGTGCTCGATGATCGGCACGCGCTGCTCGTAGGACGCCTCGGCCGAAGCCATTGGTTTGCCAGCCGCCATCGGGCCGGCAACGGCCGGCACGCCCGGAGCGAGTCCCAGCCGCCGGAACTCGTCGATCAGGTAGGTCACTGTGCGCGACTCGCCGGCTGTGGCCGGCTTGCGGCCTGCGAACTCGTCGGAGGCAAGGCGCTCAAGATGACGCTGGTAGGTACCCAGCTGAACCCGACCCTCGGCCGCCGCAATGGCCTCTTCGGCCATTGTGGCCGGCGTGGCCGGCACGGATGCCGCGACCAGCAGCGAGGCGGCCCCCAGGATGGCGGCGAACCGCAGGGGGCAGTTCATGACTCTCAGCCGCTGGGCCACGCCAGCCAGGCCACCGCCAGCATGGCCGCGGTCAGCAGGGCGTGCGCCCGGAATCGCCAGGCGCGCAGCCGCAGCTCCCCGTAGAAACTGAGGCTGGCGACGGTGGCCAGGACGAGCGCTCCCGTCACGTTGCGCGCCAATGGCGCAAGCTCGCTCGCAAGCCGATCCGACTGGTCGGGTAACGCCAGAAAGACGATCAGGGTGAGGCCAAGAGCCACGGCAATCGAAACCGTCGAACCCATCACTATTCCGAGCAGCACCGCCAGCGGCCGCATCCGCAGACTCCTGTATGTTCTGTAACGTGACGCGGCACTTGCGTGGGCTGTGCGTCGCGAACTAGCCTCTGTGGCGAGAGTCTACTGAACTTGGCCCAAACCTGATCGGGTTCCCCAACAGATGCACCGTCCGAATCGCTCCTCTTCCGCCTGGCTCGCGGTCTCGGCCCTGTCAGTGGCGCTGCTGGCCCTCGGCGGGTCCTCGCGGGCGCCCGCCGGCACCGTCGCCTTGCCGCCAGGCTCGCTGGCGCCGACCGATCGCCAGCGCATGATCGCGCGTCAGGTCGGCACGATCCTGGAAGAAGCGCACTTTCGCCGCACCAGTATCGACGACGCGATGTCGGCAGAAGTGTACGACAAGCTCATCGACTTCCTGGACGGCCAGCGCAGCTACTTCCTCGCCAGCGATATCGCCGAGTTCTCCGCGCTGCGGGCGCGGTTCGACGACATGATCCGGTCGGGTGACATCGACCCGGTCTACAGCGTCTTTGCGCGCTTCCAGCAGCGCAATCGCGAGCGCATGCGGCAGGCGCTGAGCCTGCTCAACCAAACCCCGGACTTCGCGCTGAATGAGTCGTTCGATTTCGACCGAAAGAAGTCCGCCTGGCCGGCTTCATCGGCGCAGCTCGATGAACTGTGGAGAAAGCGCGTCAAGAACGATGCGCTTTCACTGATGCTTGCTGGCAAGACATGGCCCGAAGCCGCCGAGATCCTGCGCAAGCGCTACGACCGCGCGCTGAAGCGAGTCGACCAGCAGTCGAGCGAAGATGCGTTCGAAACACTGATGAACGCCTACGCACGGACGTTCGACCCCCATTCGAGCTACTTCTCGCCACGCAGCTCGGAGGAATATCGCATCCAGATGAGCCTCAACTATGAGGGCATCGGGGCGTCGCTCC
>JANPDV010000592.1:0-3568 GCA_031431655.1 Gammaproteobacteria bacterium
GGGTTCCGGATTCTCCGTGATCGGTGCTGGTAACGACGAGCGTGGCGCCGAGCCGCCGCGACATCAATGCGCGTAGCGTGGATGGGGCATACGCGCAACGCAACGGTCCGCGGCCCCTCGCATGTATCCATCGAGGCCTTCAGGCGGTCCCAACCCGGGAAACCCGACGGCAGCGTCCGTACGGCGGGCGCTCGCACGCGTCGTTTCGGCACGGATTCGCGCGTGCACCGTCGTTGACGTCCGGTGCGCCGAGGGTGCATATCGGCCTCCGCAACACGCCACGCGCCCGTACGCGTACCCAGGAACAGGACAGGACGACATGAGCAACGACTTCGGGATCCCCGAGACAGGCAGTCCACTCTACGCCGCGACGATCGGCGTCGAGGACCTGGAGCGCTCGGTCTCGTTCTACACCGAAGCCATGGGACTCGACGTCCTTGATCGTCGCCGCCTGTCGGGCCTCGCCTTCGAAGCGCACTGGCGGCTGCCCGCTGGCGCCTCGGCGGCCGCAGCCGTCCTCAGCGATCGCGACTTCCCGGTCGGCCGCCTGGTGCTGTTGCAGTTCGACGCACGCGAGCGCGAGCGCGTGCGCAACATTCCCGGGCAGCGATTCTTCGGCTTCGTGAACCTGAACCTCTACGTGGACGACATCGAGCGCCGCACGCGGCGGCTCGAGGCCCTCGGCTGCCGACCGTGGTCGCGCCCGGTGAGGCACGACATGGGCCCGTCTATCGGCCAGCCGATCGAGGTCATGGTCGACGGTCCCGACAGCGTGATCTTCAACCCGATCGAACTTCGCGCTGCCAACCCGGAGGCGCGCATCCTGCGCACGATCGCCTACATCGAGAGCATCGGTGGCTACAACCGCTGCGGCACGACGGCCGTCGTGACCTCACAGCACTGCGTCTCCGACTACGAGCGCGCGATGGCCTTCAACACGCGCGTCATGGGCATGAGCATCCGCAACGACACGGTGCTGCAGGGGCCCCACATGGAGCACTTCATGCAGTACCCGCCCGGTGCCCGCTCGCGCGACACCTACCTGCAGGGAAATCACGTCTTCGGCAAGGTCGCCATCAATCATCCGCTGAACTTCGAGTGCGCGAACCTGGTGCCGCGCGCGGTCGCGCCGAACATCGGCTACATCGCGCAGAGCTTCCGGGTGCCGAGCCTCGCGGACTCGCTTACCGAGGCGCGCGCGCTGTCGAGCGAGATCTACAGCGAGCCGGTCGAGATCGACCTGCCCGCGCTCGGCCGTGCGAGCGCGGCGCTCGTGCGCAGTCCAGGAAGCGGCGCGCTGCACGAGCTGATCCAGATCCTCTGAGGCGGGCTCGCTCGTGCGGCCGGTCGGGCCTTCCTGGTGCGCGGGGCGCGCCGCTCGTTCAGAGCCAGGGCCGCCGCAGCGCGTCGGCCTGCTCGAAGCGGCGGATCGCCTCTTCGAACTGCAGCGTCAGCCCGATCTCGTCGACGCCGCCGAGCAGGGCCTCGCGCGCGAAGGGGTCGACCTCGAACGCCTGCGTCAGGCCTTCACACTCGACGCAGAGTCTCTCGAGGTCTACGGTGATCTCGGTCGCGGCGACGCCGCGCACGCGCGCGCGCAGCCGCCCGACGACTTCCACGGGCAGCACCACCGGCAGCAGGCCGTTCTTGAGCGCGTTGCCGCTGAAGATGTCGCCAAAGCTCGGCGCGATCACGGCCCGGAAGCCAGCGTCGAGCAGCGCATAGACGGCGTTCTCGCGCGAGGAGCCGCAGCCGAAGTTCGCGCCGGCGACGAGCAGCTGCGCACCGGCCACGGTCGGCGAATTGAGCGGGAAGTCCTCGCGCAGAGATCCGTCGGGCTTGCGACGCAGCGAATGGAACAGGTACTGGCCGAACCCCTCCTCGCGGGGTCGCTTGAGGAATCGCGCCGGCACGATCTGGTCGGTGTCGACGTCGGCGAGGTCGAGCACGACCGCACGCGAGCGCAGGCGCACGAAGCGGGCCGTGGGGCTCATGCGACCGGCACGCGCCGCACGTCCGTGATCCGGCCGGCGACGGCCGCGGCGGCGACCATCGCCGGGCTCATCAGGAACGTGCGCACCTGCGGGCCCTGCCGGTTCGCGAAGTTGCGGTTCGAGGTCGACGCGACGCGCTCGCCTGGCCGCGCGACGTCGCCGTTCATGCCGACGCACATCGAGCAGCCGCTCTCGCGCCACTCGAGCCCTGCGCTGCGGAAGACGCGATCGAGGCCCTCGACCTCGGCCTGCGCCTTGACGGCGCTCGAGCCGGGCGAGACGAAGCCGGGCACGACGGCGCGCCGGCCCTCGAGCACGCGGGCCGCGGCGCGCAGGTCCTCGATGCGTCCGTTGGTGCACGAGCCGATGAAGACGCGGTCGATCGCGATGTCCTGCAGCGGCGTTCCCGGTCGCAGGTCCATGTACTCGAGGGCCTGCTCGAGCTTGGCGCGCTCGGCGCCTCCTGCGGCCGGGTCGGGCACGCGACCGTCGACCGGAAGCGCGTGGGCCGGCGTGATGCCCCAGCTGACCATCGGCGCGACGAGGCCGGCGTCGAGCGCGATGCTCGCGTCGTGGCCCGGCCCGGCATCCTCGGCCGCGAGCGTCCGCCAGCACGCCAGCGCCGCGTCCCACGCCGCGCCCTGCGGCGCGCGCGGCCGGCCCGCGAGGTACTCGAACGTCGTGTCGTCCGGCGCGACGAGCCCGGCCCTGGCCCCAGCCTCGATCGTCATGTTGCAGAGGGTCATGCGCCCTTCCATCGAGAGCGCGCGCACCGCCTCGCCGCGATACTCGATCACGTGTCCGCTGCCGCCGGCCACGCCGATCCTCGCGATGATCGCGAGTCCGAGGTCTTTGGCCGTGACGCCGGGGCGGAGCCGCCCCGAAACCTCGATCGCGAGGCTGCGGGGCCGGCGTTGCCAGACGCACTGCGTGGCGAGCACGTGCGTGACCTCGGAGGCCCCGATCCCGAAGCCAAGCGCGCCGAACGCGCCGTGGGTCGACGTGTGGCTGTCGCCGCAGACGATCGTCATGCCGGGCTGAGTCGCGCCGAGCTCGGGCGCGACGACGTGCGTGATGCCCTGGCGAGGGTCGTCGCCCGCGAACAGCTCGATCCCGTACCGCGACGCATTCGCGCTGAGCAGGCTCGAGACGCGCGAGAGTTCCGGATCGTGCATGGGAGCGACGCGGGGCCCCGCGGTGGGCACGTAATGATCGGCAACGGCGCTCGTACGCCGGGGGTCGCGAACCGGGCGACCGGCCGCCTCGAGCTTGCCGAAGGCGAGGAACGACCCGTCGTGGACCCAGTGCCGGTCGACGTACAGCAGCGTGCGTCCGTGACGCTCGGCGACAGCGTGTTCCCGCCAGATGCGGGCCAGCAGTGTGCCGCGGCGCGACGCCACCCCGGTGTCGCCCGGAGTGGCGTCAATCCTCATATCGCTTGCCGAGATCGAGTATCGCCTGCGTACCGAGCAGGGCGTTGAGCTGGCCGAAGTCGAGCATGCGGTCGCGGACGGCAAGCGTGGTGCCGTCGCGCTTGAGCGCTTCAAGGCACGCGAGCGCCGCAGCCGTCTGGA